>PMZX01000507.1:1546-10305 GCA_003170035.1 Myxococcales bacterium
CAGCCCACGATGCCGTTTTCCGCCAGCGGCGTGTCGATGCAGCGGTCAGGACCGAATTCCTCCTGCAAGCCCACGGTGGCGCGGAAGACGCCGCCGAAGCGTCCCACGTCCTCGCCCAGCACCACGACGCGGCTGTCCCGGCGCATTTCGACCCGGAGGCAGTCATTCACGGCCTGGATGATGTTCATCTCGGGCATAGGGGGATGCGACGGGATTACGCCAGCCTCGGCCCGGAATCAAGCCCGACGCGACACCATAAGGCAAACTTATGTCTTCCCTGACGCGCTCGGCGCAGTGGACGAGACGGACGATATCGGCGATCTTCTGGGTCGTGAACCACCTGCAAAGAGCCTGGCGTGCGGCGATCGCTCTGGCGCTGGTCGGCTGCTTGGCCGCGGGCTGCGCGCGCACCTACGCGGGTCCCAAGGCATTGGCCGCCATCAGCGCCGTGCTGTTGGTGGGCGGCGGCACGACCTGGGTGGTGGGCGAGCGCCGGAGCCAGAACGGAACCGCCAACCTCGGCCTGGTCACCGTCGCCGTCGGGGTCGCCGCCGTGATCGGTGCGGCTGGCTGGCTGGCCGCCTCGGTCGCCTGTGAGGAGGACCCGGACTGCCCGCGCGGCGAAGAATGCAAAGAAGTCCCCGCGCTGCCTGGCCGCGTGCCCTACAAACAGTGCATGCCCCGGCCAGGGCCCTGAGGGATCGCTGGACGGGGTATACGCGCGGCACTCCGACGGAAGCGTGCTGTTCCACCCGCTGCCGGCCCCCAGCGACCGTCGATGTCGAGCAGATCCAGCGCACGACCGACGGTGTGGTAGCCCGTTGGTGGGCGGTTCGAGGGTGTTCTTCCAGCGGCCTCCGATGAATTGCAGTATCCTGGTTTGTGTGATGGTCTGGCCTCTGCGACTCCGGAGAGCCACCTGGCGACGTTTGCGTGTTGCTGGAGCGGCTTGCTGGCTGATCGGGTTCTTTCTGGTTGGGTGCGGCGTGGGGCGCACCGCTCTCTTGCCAGCACAAGAGCCGTGCGCGCAGGCGGGCCGCGAGCGCGTCTGTAGCAGCTTCTGCGGCCAGGGTACTCAGGTTTGCCAAGCTGGCTTCTGGCAGCCTTGCGCTGTGGCCCCCGTGACGGGCTCTTGCGCGGACGCGTGTGGAACGGGCTCAAGAGTCTGCGCGGACGGGCGCTGGGGTGCGTGCGTGGTGTCTCCGGTCGACCGGAGTTGTTCGAACACGTGCGGCGCCGGTGTCGAAACCTGCCGGGACGGGACCTGGGGCGTGTGCACGGTACCGGTCGTGGCGGAGCCCTGCGCGAGCGTCTGTGGGGCGGGAAAGAGAGTCTGCCAAGACGGCGCTTGGATAGACTGCGATGCCCCTGCGCCAAGATCTCCCAGGCTCATCACCACGCTTCGCGATTTTCATCGCACCCATCCGGATTTCGAGCGTCCCATTTCGGGCGACAACAGCGAGCTGGGAATCGTCGCGCCCTTGCTGGGCAGCGATGATACGCCGATTTACGCGCACACGGGAGGCACCCTGACAGTGACCGGCCCCGAGACGTTCGCTCAGTGGTACCACGACGTGCCGGGCGTGAACGTGACGATTCCCTACGACGTGCAGCTGCAGCCGTCGACCGACAAACCCGGGTTCTTTGTGTACAACAGCACGGACTTCTTCCCGCTCGACGGCGACCCGCGCGGGTTCGGCAACGAGGGCTTCACCGACGACTTCGATTTCACACTGGCGACCAAGTTCACGTTCCACTACCTGGGCGGCGAGGTGTTTCGTTTCACGGGTGACGATGACCTGTGGGTATTCGTGAATCGGCACTTGGCCATCGATCTAGGCGGCGTGCACCAATCCAAGACGGGCGAAGTGTACCTGGACGAGCACNNTTCGCCGAGCGGCACATCATCAATTCCGACTTCTCGGTGGAAACCACGATCGCCGACCCAGGCACCTGCGAATAGGCTCGATCGACTCCGAGCTGGATACATGCGACCTGGTGCCTAGATGCACGGTCACCGTCCCGGGCAGCACGGGCACAGCGGCGCCGTGCGGCACCTATGACAACCAGACGACCACGTGCAGCGGACAGCAAGGTTGCTTCAGCAATGTCGGAGCGGGCGCCTGCAATCAGTACTGCAGCAGCTGCGATTCCNNCCTATCATTTTTGGTGTCGCCCTCGATTCGCGCAACCAACTGTCCGAAACCGAATCCCAACGAGGTCGATGTTGACAGGGCTGCGCGGGGCGGGGATCCTCCCTGCAACCATGCGCCCTGACGGCCGACGACCCGACGAACTGCGCGCCATCCGCATCACGCCGGACTGCAACCGCTACGCCGAGGGCTCGGCCCTGGTCGAGTTCGGTGAGACCAAGGTCATCTGCACCGCCACCGTCGAGAACAAGCTGCCGCCTTTCCTGGTGGGGCAGGGCAAGGGCTGGGTCACGGCGGAATACGCCATGCTCCCGCGCGCGACCCACACGCGCTCGCTCCGCAGTCCGGGCGGGCGCGGCCAGGAGATCCAGCGGCTTATCGGCCGGGCCTTGCGCGCGGCGGTGCGGACCGCGCACCTGGGCGAGCGGCAACTGACCGTGGACTGCGACGTGATCCAGGCCGACGGCGGCACGCGCACGGCGGCCATCACCGGCGGGTGGGTCGCGCTGGCCCTGGCCGTGCGACGGCTGGTGAAGAGCGAGAAGCTGGCCCACGATCCCATGCGCCGGGCGGTGGCGGCGGTCTCGGTGGGCATGGTGGCCGGCGAGCCGCGCCTGGATCTGGCCTACGAGGAGGACTCGACGGCCGACGTGGACTTCAACTTCGTGATGACCGATGCGGGCCACTTCATCGAGATCCAGGGCACAGCCGAGGGAGAGCCGTTCTCGTCCGACGACTACGCGAGGCTGGTTGCCCTGGCCAGCCTGGGCGCGAAGCAGATCTTCGCTCTCCAGCAGAAAGCCCTGGAGGCGGCAAAGCTCCCGTGAGGGTCGTGGTCGCGAGTCGCAACCGGCACAAGCTGGTTGAGATCGGCGTGCTGCTGGTCGATGCGGGCCTGCCGTGGAACCTGGTCTCGATCGACGAGGTCACGCCCGGGTGCTCGCTGGTTGAGGACGAGCCCAGCTTCGAGGGCAATGCCCGGTCCAAGGCGCGGCAAGCGGCGGCGGCCAGCGGGTTGCCGGCCCTGGCCGACGATTCGGGCATCGAGGTAGATGCGTTGGGCGGGGCCCCGGGCGTGTACTCGGCGCGCTGGAGTGGCGAGCCGTGCGACGATGCGCGGAACAATCAGAAAATGTTGCGCGAGTTGGCCGGCGTTCCCATGGAGAAGCGCACCGCCCGCTACCGCTGCGCCGCTGCGTTCGCGGACCCGGCGCGCGGCTTGGAGATCGTGCGCACGGGCGCCTGCGAGGGCCGCCTGCTGGAGTCTGCGCGGGGCACGGGCGGCTTCGGCTACGACCCGCTGTTCTTGGTTGAGTCGCTCGGGCGCACCATGGCCGAGATCGCTCTTGAGGAGAAGAATCGGCTCTCTCACCGCGCGGCTGCGTTCCGCCAGCTCGCACAGGCGCTGGCTGAACTAGTGCACTGACGGTGCTGTGGTGGTTATGGCCGTTGCCGGGGGCAGGACGCCGGTAGCTATGCCCGTGATCTTGCCTGTCCCTGAGCCGGTGGAGATGACGGACAGCGTGTTTGTGCGGATGATGGTGACGGGAAGTGTTCTGGTGAGGATGCCAGTTGAGGTTGAGGCGTCGCTGCCGGCGTCAGCGGTGGTCTTCGTGGCGGTCGCGGTGCCCGTGGACGTGGCGGTTGCCGCGTCGGTCCCAGCGTCGCGTACTGTCGCGGTACTCGTGAGAGTCCCTGTGCCGACGTCGATCGCAGCGTCGCGTACCGTGGTGGTGGCGGTACCCGTGGACGTCGAGACTCCCCCGTCCACACCGGGCAACTGGCAGGTCACGCCGATGCACGCCAAAGGGGCGCCGCAGACCTTGCCGGCGCAGCACGGCTGGCCCGCGGTTCCGCAAGCAACGCAATTGCCGGAGGAGCAGATGGTGTCACCGATGCAGGTGTTGCCAGCGCAGCAGATGTAGCCGCTAACGCCGCACACGACGCAGTTGCCGTTCGCCGCGCAGATCGAGCCGGCGCCTGGGCAGACGTTGTTGGCGCAGCAGGGCCGGCCGGTGATGCCGCAGGCCACGCAGACCACGCTGTCGTTGCATACGGTATCTACTGCGTTGCACTGTTTGTTGGCACAGCAGGTCCGATTCAGCCCGCCGCAGGCCGGGCCGGTGCTGGTTCCGGTGCCGGTCGTCGTGGCGGTGCCGCTTCCGCTGCCCACAGGGCCGTCAATGGCGGCGTCCTGGTTTTCTGGCGGAATCTCAGCCGGAATCCAGCATGCGCCGGCATGGCACACGTATCCGTTGGGACACTGCTTGGAGCCGCTAGCGCAGGTCTGGCTTCCGCTCTTCGGATGGGGATCGTACTTGCACGACAGGACCAGCACTAGGCCGAACGCCAGTGCGAGATCAAAGCTTCGCCTTGCGNNCCGCGCGGCTCGCACGCCGAAGTAGTAGAGGACGCCACCGACCGCGCCTACGAGCAGCCCCCCGCCCAGGAAGCTCCACTGCAGTTTCTCGTCCCGCAAGCCGGCAGAGTCATCCGACGGGTTGAACGTCTGGGCGCCGGCAACCTTGTTCGAGAGAGATCGGGCTTGCAGCCCATACGCGACTCCCAAAACGATTTCGGCGGCTCCGACCGCGCCGCAGACAATCCCAGCGATGCGAAGGCCGCGCCCTCGCGGCGCCGGTGAAGGGGCGTCGGCCACAGCGGCGGCCGGCCCGCTCGTCGTTGCGGTGCTCGCCGGAGTGGCCTGGCCGGGCTGCTCGGGTGGCGGTGAGGCCGTGGTGGGTGCAGGCTGGGCCTCAGGTGTCAGCGCGGGCCCGGCTTGCGGCGAAGATGTCGTGGCCGTCTCTGCCGGGGCTGGAACGATCGCCGGGCTTGCAGGCAGCGCAGGCGGAGTGACCGTCGGCTCCAGCGCGGACGGGGCTGGCTTGGCCGAGGCCGTTTCCTCGATCTGCTTCTGCAGGCCCTTGATTCTCTCCTCGATCTCAGCACGCTGCGGGCTCTTGGGAACCTTGGCCAGATAGTTTCGGTAGAGATCCAGGGCCCGCTTGGTNNCGCAGCTCGTAGGCCTTCTCGAATTCTCGGATCGAATCGTCCCAATGGCCCAGGTCGTACTGCTGGGTGCCGGTCACGTAGTGCTGCCTGGCCTGCTCAGTCGCGCTGTCGTCGCCACGCGCGGGGCTTGCAAGCGCCAGGATCAGCGCGGCGAGAAAACCAGTTGCAGTGCTAGATAGTACCCTCTTGCGTATAGGCATCGGCACCGAGCGATTCTACACCCCTGCCGGCCCCGGAGAAAACCGCAACCAGCGGGGGTAGGCAGTTGCATTTCGCCCCCCCTGGCCTCCACAATCCAAGGCTGGCAGCCTTCACAGGTGAACGCCGCGAAAAGATGATAGGGACGACGGCTCTTTTCGTGAAGGATCGCGACCTCTCGGGACATTAGTGCGGCTATCAGGTTCGATCACTGCCTGGGCTTCCACCCCGCCAATGAAAAGGAATCGAATGAAAGCTTTCAACGTTGCGTTGGGGTTGTTGGTCCTGGCTTCCTGCGATGCGGCAAACAACAGTACGCAGACGGGCGGCACGACTGGATCGGGTGGGACCATCACCGGAGGCACCAGCGCTGCAGTTAGCACCAGCGCCGCAGGTGGCACCACCGCCGCTGCTAGCACCAGCGCCACAGGTGGCACCACCTCTGCCAGCACAGCCGCGGGCGGAAGTAGCGCAAGCGGGGGCAACCCTTCCACTTCCAGCACGCTGTCGCCTGCGGGTGGGAACAGCAGCCCGAGCGGCGGGAGCACGGTCAGCAGCAGTTCGTCCGGCGGCACAACGACCGGTGGCAGCCGCGGCAGCGCGGGCTCCAGCACAGGCGGAGGCAGTGCCGCTGGCGGCAGCACCGCTGCGGGCGGAACGACCAGCACCGGGGGCAGCATGGCAGTTGACGGCGGCGCGGGACGCGACGGTGGTGGGGCGGATGTTCGTCCGGCCGATGGTTCGGCCGATAGGCTTGGCGACGCTAGGGGAGGCGGCACGACGGGAACCGGAGGAACGGCTACTGGCGGGGCGGGGGGCACGGTTACAGGCGGAACCGGGGGGACTGCCACGGGTGGAACCGGCGGGATGGCGGCCGGCGGATCGGGGGGGAACGGTGGCAGTCCCTCGCATGTTGGCTTCTACGTCAACGGTCGTTATCTGTACGATCCCTGCGGCGAGAAGGTCGTGTTGCGGGGAGTGAACGAGATGGTGGTCTACAGCGGCAACAAGGATGGAACTCCTTACTTCTCGGAGATCGCCAAGACTGGCGCCAACAGCGTTCGCATCACATGGAACACAGGTACAGCCGGGGCAACGCCAGCCAAGCTCGAAGCGGCCATCGCGAACGCGATCGCTGCCCAGATGATTCCCATGCCTGTGCTGAACGACGCCACCGGGAATTTGTCCGCATTGGGTACGGAGATCACTTACTGGACCAGGAGCGATATCGTCGCCATCATCAAGAAGTATCAGGACAAGCTGCTGGTCAACGTGGGCAATGAGGTGGGAGACGGCAGCGTGACCGACGCCGCGTTCACGTCTGCGTACACGGGCGCCATCACGCAGATGCGCAACGCCGGGATTCACACGCCGCTGGTCATCGATGGTTCGAGCTGGGGGCAGAACATCGACCAGTTGCAGTCGACAGGGCCCGGCCTGCTCACCTCGGATCCCGACCACAACCTGATCTTTTCCTGCCACATGTACTGGAACGATCCGAATGGAACGAAGGTGACGACCGAGATCGCCCAGACCGTGAGCCTCAACCTTCCCCTCATCGTCGGCGAATTCGCCCAACACGCCGTGTCCGGGTGCAGTAGCTCTCCGTTTGCGTACAAGGTTCTGTTGTCGGTGGCCCAGACCTCCGAGATTGGCTGGCTTCCGTGGTCCTGGGGCGGTGTCAAGAACAGCGACTGCGCCGCCGATCAGCCCTTTGACATGACCAGCAACGGTACCTTCGCTGGGCTGCGGGGCTGGGGCCTGGAAGTGGCGGTGACCGATCCCAACAGCATCCAGAAGACGTCCAAGCGGTCGAAGTACATGACCACGGGAAGCTGCAACTGATCTACCACCAGGGCGACTGGCAGTCCCAGACCAGCCAGGACGTGACACCGTAGTAGCCGGGCTTCTGTGTGCAAACGCAGTAGTTCGCTGCGCTCGAGCTGTCCTTGCCCCAGGACCACTGTTTCCCGGAGCATTCCGAGTTCTTGGTCACGTTCGAGGTGGCGGTTGAGGAATTGCTACTGGCCAGTGCCGTTGCGGCGGCGCTGTTCTCCGCCGAGGTCACCATGGCGCAGCCACCGGTCGCCGGGCTGGCGTACAACCCACCTGAACAGGTGAGCTGCTTGAAGCCGTACATGCCTGGTGCGCAGACCTTGAGACAGGCGTCGAAGCCCGAGATGCAGGCGGTGGCCGTGCTGCCACTCTTGGCCGAGTTGGATCCCGGACACAGGACGTCGGTCGAGAGCGTCGCGCCCCCGACCCGATCCACCAGCGCGTGCGTGTCGGAGCCTTTGTAGGTGCAATTGGGGCTCGGGCCTTCACCGGTTCCATTGGCTCCTTTGGTGGAATCGGTGTCGCTGTTCACCTTGTAGGTGTTGCACAGGGTCGGGGTGCGGAAGCTGCAGATGTTCGACAGGGTCACCTGATCGTTCTCGCTGACTCCGGCGACCTGATCGACGGCAATGGCTATGACGTTGCTGATGTTGACTGTGTGCTTTGCGCTGGTGGTGCAACCGCCGCCCGAACCACAAGAGCGGTAGAGCTTGCCCCCGACCTCGGCATAGACATTGGTGATATTGAGGGTGCTGTCGCCGCCGTTGTGCTGGATGATCTTGTCGCGCGCCCCTTTGAATCCGCTGTTCGAGATGGTCGAGGCGTTGCTTGCCGTACCGTCTTTGTTGACGGTGATGGCGTCGTCGCAAATGTACGGGTACCAGACGTTGTCGATCGTGCAGCTTCCCAGGCAATGGATGCCGTCACCGATGTTCTTGCCGAAGATCACGTTCTTGACCGAGCCACCGTCGGCAACCTCTATGATCGGCTTGGTGCTTGACTGATCGCCGGTGGTGCAATCATTCAGGGTTCCCTCGTGCAAGGCACCACCTCCGTCGTAGTCGGTCACCGACTTGGTGCCACTGATGGTGACCGTGCTGCCCTTGGCAGTCGGCCAGGCTAGCTTGGTCTCGAGCGCGGTACAGGCCGCGGACACGGCCACGCTGGGCCCGGTACTGGTGGAGGTGGTGCCACCCGTGGCCGTCGATCCCCCGGCGGCCGTCGCACCGCCCCTGGCCGTGGTGCCGCCGGTTGCACTGCTGCCGCCGGTTGTGCTGATGCCACCTGACCCGGTGGAACCGCCGTTGGAGCCACCAGTCGTTGCACCGGCGGCCGTCCCGCCTCCCTGGGACGTGGTCGACCCGCCCGTCGCAGCCGTGGATCCGCCCCTGGCAGAGGTGGTTCCACCCAAGGCCGTGGTGGATCCGCCTGAAGCCGTGGTGGCTCCGCCAGTGGCGGCGGTGGGCCCGCCTGGGGCCGTCGTGGTTCCACCAGTCCTGGCGGTGGACCCGCCGGAAGCGGAGGTGGATCCACCCGAGGCCGTGGTGGACCCGCCTGGGG
>PMZX01000456.1:0-4907 GCA_003170035.1 Myxococcales bacterium
AAACCATGGCAAAGCGAATCAAGGCAGGCGATCCCAAGGTGGCAGTCGGCTACGTTCGTGCCAGCACGGATGACAAGCTGACCGAGGAGGAAATGGAGGCTGCGGCCGAAGATGCGGACAATGACGATCTGCCTGCGGCCGATCTACCTCCGGGCCTGGTTGCAGCTCTGGCAGCGGCCGGTGTGAAGACGAAGAAGGATTGGGATGATCTGTGAACCTTGTGCTCTCCTGGCCTGAACTCACCACACCCGAGGCGCGGGAACGTCTCGGGGCCTACCTGGAAGATGAAAGGGGACACGACATGGGCAGAACGAAGACCGCGAAGGAAAAGGGACCGACGGTGCAAACCGCCGTCCGTCTTGACCCGGAACTAATAGCCCGCCTGGACGCCATCGCGGGCAAGCTGTCCCGGCCTGGCCTCGAAGTGACCAGAACCGACGCGCTTCGGATCTGTCTGCTGACCGGCCTGCAGGCCATCGAAAAGGAGAAGTAGCGATGCCTCGCCGCCAGCGTCGAAACTCATTCGGCTATGTCATCGCCACCGGAACGGCCACGCATCCCGCGTTCTCGATCCGCTGGTACGAGGGGAGCCAGCGGCGACGGCGTAGCGGCTTTCGCACGAAGACCGAAGCAGTCGAGGCGCTGGCACGTGTCCGCACGATGCTTGGAGATGGCACGCTGCCTGAGAGGCGGCGGGCGAGCGTTTCTTTCGACAAGGTGGCCCGCGAATGGCTCGACCTGCACAGCAAGCCCAACCTGCGCAGCCATGATGACAATGAGGAACGCTACAGCAAACACGTCAAACCGTTCTTCGGGGACGTGCCGCTTGCGGCGGTGACGGCTGCGCGTGTCTTGGAACTACGGGCGAAGCTACAGGCGAGAACTCGCACGGTGGGGAAGGGCAAGGACGCAGAAACGCGCCACATGGCCGCGCGGACAATCAATCTCACGATGGCCCTGGTTCGCAGCATCCTGCGCTTTGCCGTGTCCAACGGGCACATCCCGGCGTCGCCAACGGATCGCATCGGGCGAGGAAAGCTCATGCTCGCCGTGGACAAGTCCAAACTGGCGCCGCCCATCGGCACGGCCGAAGACGTGGGGCGGGTGCTGGAAGAGATCCGCAAGATAGGGGAGGAGACGCACCGGCCAGTCCTGCACGGCCTTTTTGCCACGCTGGCCTACACTGGCTTGCGTCGGGGCGAGGCTTGCGGCCTGCGTTGGTCTGACGTGGATCTTCAACGGCACTTGATCACAGTGCGGCGCTCATACGAAGGGCGAACCAAGAGCGGCAAAGATCGGCTGGTTCCCATTCCGGCCGAGCTGGTTCCCATCCTGCAGCAGCATCGGCTGGCCGATCCGTGGAAGGGGGAACTCGTGTTCCCAAACGAGGAAGGCGGGATCTGCTACTCGAAGAACTCGAAGCCGGGGAAGTTCCTGGAACTGGCTCTCAAACGATGCGACCTGCCCCGCATTCGTATCCACGACTTGCGCCACGTTTTCGCCAGCTACTTTGTCATGTCCGGCGGGGACATCTTCACCTTGCAGCGAATCCTCGGCCACAGCACCCCGCAGATCACTTCTGACACCTACGCGCACCTGTCCCCGGCGCACCTGGCAGGCGCAGCCGACCGCGTCTCATTCCCGGTCCCGGCCGCACCGGCCAAGGTGATCCCGTTCGAGGCCGCGACCACGACAAGGTAACGGCAAGGATCGGGCGTTCCATCCGCTCGCTCGAATGCAGGGCAGAGGCGCCCGTTTCGGGAGTCACTAGGACCTATTTAGGACCTACCTGCCGCCCGCTGGCGCGTCCTGCCGATGGGCGAGAGTCCGCGATTTCCGAATGATTCCGCGTAGTGCCGGAGAAGGGAGTCGAACCCTTAAGCCTGTTAGGACGGCGGATTTTGAGTCCGCTGCGTTTGCCATTCCGCCACTCCGGCATGTGGAGTGATGAGGAGGCAATAGTTTGCCCGCCGACGCTGCGAAGTCAACCTACGAACCGATCAGCGGCGCGCTGGGCGGGCTTCCGCGCCCGATCAGATCGAGCAGGCGGCTGACCATCTGATCGAAGGTGGCCCGGCGCTCGGAATCGGTTGCGATCGGACGGAAGAGGCGTCCACCCGCCATGGTGCCGTGGCCGCCGGCTGCGCCCTCCGAGCTGATAAGCTGTCTCATCAACGCGCCGGCTCGGCCCTCGCTGGGCTCGGTGCGCAGCGACAGGTAGAAGCGATCGCCGAAGCAGCCGCAGCACAGGACGAAGCGCGCTCCTTCCCACGCCAACAGCAAGTCCGCCACTTCGGCCACCAGATCGGGGTAGGCGATGCTGCCCATGTTGACGGCCACCAGATCGCCCAACACCTGCGCCGACCGGAGCGCGCGGTCCAGGGCCGCAAAGTGCTCGCGCGGCACCTTGGGCTGGGCAATCCGCGAGAGCAGGTGAAAATCCACCAGAGGAAAGAGGAACAGGTAGGCCACGCGCTCGGCGTGAGTGGCCTCGCGGCCCAGATCGCGGGTCTCGGCGCGCAGAGCGTAAAACAGCGCGGTGGCCAGTGGTGTGTCCACCGGTACATTCAGCGCCCGCAGGTACTCGACCAGGATGGTTGAGGTGGCGCCCAGCTCAGGCCGAATATCACGCCAGGGCACCTGCGCGCTCTCCTCGCGTGCGGGGTGATGGTCGATGACGACGTCGACTGGTCGGCCGGGCGGCAGCGAGTTGTTGCCCGTGCCCGGTTGACTATCGACGATGGCCAGGGCGTCGTAGGCGGCCGGATTCAATGCCTCGGTTGCGAACAGCGGGATCCCGAGGGTTTCCACCATGGCGCGGTTCTCGGCGCGGCCCACGATGCCGCCCAACGCCAGGGTGGCCTTGATGGGCAAGGCGTTCTCGACCACGCGCTTGAGCCCGAACGCCGCAGCCAGGGCGTCGGGATCCGGGTTGTCGTGCATGTAGATGAGGAGGCTCTGCCGGCCTCGCAGACCCGCCAGCGCCGGTCCGAGGGCGAAATCAAACACGTCTAGCTCGGGCGGAACCTGTGCTGGATGGTCGTCGTGCGCGTCGCTTGCCGCCGACCCGGTGGCAGTGTCAGACGATCCTCTTTCCAAGCCCGGCATGACGGTTCGCTCTACTTCGCGGGGCGGATGCGCAGGTTGTCGAAGCTGACATCCGCCTCCCAATCGTTGACCGCGAAGAACTCGTGACCTGAACCGGAGAGAGGCGAAGGATCGGTCCAGGCCAGGAAAGGCACCCCGTCCAGCCTCCAGTCGATGAGCCCACCCTCACGGGTGATGGTGAAATGGTAGGTGCGGCCTGGTTCCACGGGCGGGGGCTGGCCGGGCTCCCGCGCCTTTGCGGCCTTGACGGCGTCATCGTGCTCGCCCAGCCGGCCGATGATGCTGTTGCTGTTGTTCCACCCACCCAGGATGATCACATAGCTGGTGGGGTCGTAGCGTCCCTTGTCCGGGTCGAAAGACTCTCCATCGCCGCAGAGCTCGACCTTGATGTCGCCAGCCTGGCTCTTCGACATGACGTCGAATTCGATGACCACATCGCGGGGCAGCTTGCGCCGCAGCCACAGGGGATGATTGTAGGCGCGCGTTGCGTTCAGCTTGGCGTCCGCAATGCGGTAGGCACCGCCACTGGTGTCCAGCCAGTCTGGCCCGGGCTCGACCCGGTCGAAGTCATCGGCAAATGGCGATGCGATCGCGAGCACCCGGGCCTTGCATCCAAGGGCGGCCAGGGCGGCGATAGCGGCCAGCGTAGCTGTTGCCAGACGGTGCTGCACGTAGGCTATGCGAGGGACCCTATCGGGTTGCGGTCCGGTCCGCAACAGCGCGAAGTAATGGAACAGACGAATCGGATTGTAGTCGTTACAAATCAAGCAGTTGAGCGCAATGTCTCAACCAATTCCGAGCTTTTCGTAGAGCAGCCCCCAGCGGATGCCGCGGTCGCTGACCAGCACCTCGGCTACCCCGACTCGCCGGGCGATTTCGGAAAGGATGAGCGCGCCGCTCAGGATCACGTCGGCTCGGCGAGGGTCGAGACCAGCCATGGCTTCGCGCTCCCTCTGGACGGATGCGCGCAGGCGGTCGATCTGCTTGTCCAGCGCCGGCAGCGTCAGGCGATAGCCGTGAACCAGCGCGGGGTCGTAGCTTCGCAGATTCTGCACCATGGCGGCCAGGGTCGTGACTGTCCCGGCAACGCCTACCAGGCACGGCCGGTCTGTCTCGGAAGGGAAGGGCGTCGCGGCGAGATGGCCAACGACTTCGGTGCGCACGGCCTCGACCTCATCGGCAAGCGGCGGGTCGTGGAGGATGTGGCGTTCGGTCAGGCGCACAGACCCAAGGGGCAGGCTACGACAAAGCTCGACCGCACCCCGGCGAGCGACGATGACCTCGGTGGACCCGCCCCCGATGTCGACCACCATCATGGTCTGGGCGGCAGCCTCGGGAAAAGAAAGCCGCGCGGCCAGAAAGGTCAGCGCGGCCTCTCGCTCGCCATCGACGACCTCTACCGGCGTGTCCAGCAGGGCCGCGGCACGACTGAGGAAGTCGGCTGCGTTGGGCGCCCGGCGCAGCGCCTCGGTGCCGATGGCGAAGATGGGCGCTTCGTGCACGCGCGCCAGCACCGCGTAGCCGGAGAGCACGGCCAGCGTTCGATCGATTCCTTCCTGACCTAGCCTACCCTCATTGCCGATGCCGCGGCCGAGTCGCGTAATCTCGGCGCGATCATCGAGCACGGCGATCGTTCCTTCTCTCGCCTCGGCGATGAGAAGCANNCGGGCGCCGCCCTTCCAGATCTGGAACTCCAGCTTGGTCTGCGGATTCATCGCGAACAGGCCCCCGCGGCTGGAGGCGTACACGATGAGGCGGCAGTCGGGCGACCAGGTCGGATCCTCGTTCGAGCCCTGGTT
>PMZX01000456.1:4957-23256 GCA_003170035.1 Myxococcales bacterium
GGCGTGTCGGCGCGCGGGCAGAAGCGCGGGGTCTGGTTGTAGGTGCCCTGGAAAGTCAGCCGGCGCGCGCCGCCGCCCGAGGCAGGCATGAGAAAGATCTGTGGCGTGCCCTGGCGGTCGGAGACGAAAGCGATCTTGGAGCCGTCCGGTGACACGCTGGCNNGAGATTTTGTAAAGCTCGGCGTTGCCCTCGAACGAGAGAGTGGCCACCAGCGAGCCGCCGCCAGGAAACCAGGCCGCGCCCGAATTGAGGCCGGGACGTTTCGAGATACGGTTGGCGCGGCCGCCCCCGGCCGGGACGACCCAGAGATCGTTGCCGCCCATCAAGTACGAGGTAAAGGCGATCTGGCCTCCGCTGGGTGAGTAGGCGGGCAACATGCAGGGGGAGTTCATGTGGGTGACGACCGACAGCTCGGCGCCGTCCATGCCGACGCTGGCGATCTCGCCTTTCTTGCCCGACATCGCGAAGGCGATGCGCGCCCCGAACACGCCGCGCTGGCCGGTGAACTGGGCGATGACGTCGTTGGCCCAGGCGTGCACCAGGGCGCGCAATTCAGGCCCGCGGTAGGTCTTGCTGAGCACGGGCGATTCGCCGCGGCCCACCTGGTAGAGGCGGCCTTCCAGCACCAGGACGCTTCCCTGGCGTGTGACGCCCATCTTGGCCACGCCCTGCGCTCCGACTTCAGACCAGAGCGCCGACGAGAACCCCATGCCTTCGTTTTGCAGGGTGGCGGGAAAGGACACGGGGTTGAGCACGCGAAACAGCCCGGTGATCGTTAGGTCTCGCTGTTCGATCTCGGTGGCCGACCGGGCCAGGTTCTTTTCACCGACCGCTTCGGGCAGGGCCAGGCGGAAGAGGTCGCGGTTGGGATCGCTGATCACGATGCGCGGCAGCTCATCGGTTTCGCCTGGGCCAGGCTGGGCCGACGGCTGCGCGTAAACCGGNNCTTCGTCATGTTTCTCCTTAGCGGGTCAGATCCTTGCCATCAAAAACCAGGAGAGAGCCGCGCTTGAACCGCGCCGCCAGGCCGGCCGGGGGAGGCGGAACCCGGCTGGTCGCCTTCACCGCCTGCACGCAAGAATCGTCGAAGTACTGGTTGCCCGACGGCTTGGTTATTCGGGGATTGCCGAGCACACCGTCGGCGGAGATCGAGACTCTCACCTCGGCGGAGAGTGTCGCCAGCTCGCTGTCCGAAACGAACCCGGTGGGCGTGGACCAGTGCTTGTGCACGGCCTCGTAGATGGCGGTGGCGTACTCGTCGCCGCTCGTCGCCTGGTTGGAGGTGCCTTCGGNNCCGGTGAGCGAGCCCTCGGCGGCTTCCTCGGCTGCGGCATTTTTTGCCAGTGCCTTGGCGCGCTCCAGGGCGCGGCGCAGGTCCTTGGAGATGGTCGTGTCCTCAAGCTTGGGCGCTTCCTTGGGTGCTGCCGCGGCATTGGGATCTTCGCTGAGCTTGATGGCGTCCGGCGCCTTGGGCTTGGGCGGCTGCACGATGCGCGGCAGCCAGAACTTGTCGCGCGGCTTGCCCAGCGCCACCAGCCTGGTGATGATCATGTCGCGCGGGGCCTCGGGGCGCGGCGGTGTCTTCAGATGGCCGTAGTAGACCAGGACGACCAGCAAGGCATGAATTGCCAACGTGGCCGCGATGCCCCCCAGGAAGGTGCCACGGCCGAGCGGCCGGATGCGTGTGTAGACAGATTCCTGCATGCTATTCGAGTGGGTCGGTGATGAGCCCCATCTTGTCGCCGCCAGCGAGCTTGATGGCGGCCATGACCTTGACCACGTCACCGTAGGACAGGGCCTTGTCCGCGTGGATGTACGCTTCGCGGTCGGACTGCAGCTTGGCGTTGGCGCGCAGCTTGTCCTCCACCTCGGCGAACGGGATCTCCATGCGGCCGATGTACACGCGCTTTTCCTTGGTCACCGTGACGATCAGCTTGCCAGTGTCGTCGGGAATGGTCTGCGCCTTGGCATCCGGGAGCTGTACGTCCACCCCGGTCTGCAGCATGGGCGCGGTGACCATGAAGACGATGAGCAGCACCAGCATCACGTCCACCAGAGGGGTGACGTTGATGTCCGACAGGGTTCCGGTCTCGCGCCCGCCGCTTGTGCTCATGGCCATGGCTAGAAGAACCTCCGCCGGATAATGTTGAGGAAGTCGTTGGTGAAGGTTTCCATCTCGGCGCTGATGACCCGGATCCGGCGGGACAGGTAGTTGTAGCCCATGACCGCCGGGATAGCGGCCACCAGGCCGATGGCCGTGGCCACTAGGGCCTCGGCGATGCCAGGCGCTACGGTGGCCAGGTTGGCCGCGCCCTTGGCGCCGATGTTGCGGAACGAATTCATGATGCCCCACACGGTTCCGAACAAACCGATGAAGGGCGCGGAACTGGCGGTGGTCGCCAGGAAGGGGACCTTGTTCTCCATCTCGGTGACCGCCATGGTGCGCGCCCGGGACAGGGCGCGCTCGATGCTCTCGATGTCGCCAATGTGCGTCTCAGGCGCGGCAGCGTCGCCCCCTGCTTCCGTGCGCCGCTTGCGCAGCTTGGCAAGTTCCACGAAGCCGGCGCGGAACACCTCACTGACCGGCGAGGGCGGGCTGTTCTCGGATGCCTTCCAGACGTCGTCCAGCCGCTGNNGCCTGCAGCAGTAGATGGATCATGGGAGAGAACTCCTTTTCGACCTTGTTCTGGGACGGAACTTGTCCATAGCTGTTATAAACCTAGCTGGGGTTCCATGGTTCGAATTGTAGCGTCGCTTCTCGCGCTGGCAGCCACGGGATGCGTCTCCATCGACGGGGGCGCGGTCGAGGCCAGCTGGAACATCCAGGCCCTCGACGGCCGTGGCATCGCGGATTGTAGCTGTACCTGTCCGCAGGTTGCCAAGGTTCGTTTCAGCGTCGTACCGGCGGCGGGCGGCGCTGACCTGTGCGCGGGTCGGGCGGCATGCCAGTTCCCATGCCGGTCCAAGCACGGAGCGACGCCCTTTGACATTCCAACCGGCGACTACGCGGTGTCTCTGGTGCCCGTGGGTGCAGACGGTCAGGACCTGACCGGTGCGGTCGTCCAGGATGGGGGCGGCACGTGTTCGGCACACAGCGGCGTGGCGCCGACTTTGCGTACCGTCGGAAAAGGACAGCTCACACAGCTCAACGCAGTCATCATCGTGGCAGACTGTGCACCAGTTTGTGGGGGCTTTGACAGCGCCAAGGTTTGTACCAAGCCGTGAAAACTTGCCATATGGGAGGGCCATCGATGTTGCGAATTTACACACTATGCCTCGCGGGGATCGTCGGACTGGGGCTGGGAGCAGCCGGCTGCACGGGAGGCGGCCACGGGGGGAGATTCCAAGTGGCGTGGGACCTCGCTTGGGCCGGGGACGGCGCAGCGACTTGCACCAGCGCAGGCGTCACGGAGGTTGATCTCGATGTGTTGGACACCTACACCAACCTCGACTACCACGATAGCTTCTCCTGTTCAGTCTACCAGGGCACGAGCCAGCGCTTGCCTGTTGGCGACTACACGGTTGCCGTGCGGGCCTACGGCGCCAGCGGCGCCCTGGCTAGCGAGGCGATCCTTCCAGACGTGTACCCGATCGATTCGGGCATCGTCACGCCGCTTCCTGGGGTCACGTTGATCGTTCAGTAGGTTTTCAAGCCTTCCTAGGCGGTGCGCAATTGGCGACGTCCGACAGCGTGGGCTGGGCTGCGCGGCCTGTCCCGCGCGAAGGCCAGCCCGTGCTAGCTTAGGCCCCTCGATGGCATTCTCGAATTCCAGCTACCAGATGCCGCCTTGGCTGAGGCCGCTGGCGCAGCGGCTATCGCCCACCATCCGGACGCTGGTNNTGTGGTTCGTGGGTGCGGCCATCGAACGGACCCTGGGACGTCGGCGCTTTCTCATCGTCTTCTTCGCGCCCGGCCTGGCGGCCAATCTCGTGATCGCCCTGCTGTCGGCCTGGTGGGGCCAATGGGCGCCCTATTCGGGATGTGGGGACTCGGTGCTGGGGCTGTTCGTCGGACTGGCGGTCCTCTACGGCCCGGCCCAGGTGCGCGTGATCGGGAGCTTGGTCATGCCGGCGCGTGCCCTGGCAGCCATCTTCGTGGGTCTGGCGCTTCTCAGCGCAGCCGCCTACCGCGTCTGGCCTGCCGTGTTCGGAACCCTGGTGGCGGTGGGCCTGGCCTATCGTCTGTGCGGGGGCCGCGGCCGGGACCTGCGCGAATTTGCTTCCTGGCTGCAGGCCAAGATCACCCGGCGCCGCTGGCGGGTCATGGACGGCGGCAAGGCGCCTCGACGGCCGGAACGATTCAATTAGTCGAACCATCAGACTCCTGGTTTGCAACTGTCCCGAGCACCACGTAGAACACCCGCCACGGGGGAGCCAGCTGGCTGAGAGGCGTCGTTTCTGACGCGACCCCTTGAACCTGATCCGGGTAATGCCGGCGTAGGAAGGAGACACCTTGAGTAGCAACGCGAGCGAGCGTGGGCTTTCACCTGTGGCAGAAGATCTGCCGTCGTCGCGCAAGGTGTACGTGGAGGCAGACGGCCTGGCTGTGCCCATGCGCGAGATCACGCTGTCAGGCGGACAGCCCCCGTTACGCGTCTACGACACCACCGGGCCGCAGGGGCACGATCCGGGCCAGGGTCTGCCCAAGCTGCGTGCGCCGTGGACCGCCCGCCGCGTCGGCCGCGGCGACCGGAACTTTTCCCAGATGCACTGCGCCCGCAGTGGCGAGATCACCGAGGAGATGCGCTTCGTGGCCCTGCGGGAAAACCTCGCGCCTGCTTTCGTGCGCGACGAGGTCGTCGCTGGCCGTGCCATCATCCCGGCCAACATCCGCCACCCCGAGCTGGAGCCGATGGCCATCGGCCGCAACTTCCTGGTGAAGGTCAACGCCAACATCGGCAACTCGGCCCTGTCCTCGTCAGTCGCAGAAGAGGTGGAGAAGCTGCAGTGGGCAACCCGTTGGGGCGCGGACGCGGTGATGGATCTGTCCACCGGCCCGAGCATCCATGAGACGCGCGAGCGGATTATCCGCAACGCGGCAGTACCCATCGGTACGGTTCCCATCTACCAGTGTTTGGAGAAGGTGGGAGGCAAGATCGAAAATCTGTCGATCGGCGTGTTTCTCGACACCATCATCGAGCAGGCCGAGCAGGGGGTGGACTACTTCACCATCCACGCCGGGCTGCTGCTGCGGCACGTGCCGCTGACCGCGCGGCGGGTGGCTGGGATCGTGTCCCGTGGCGGCTCGATCATGGCCAAGTGGTGCCTTGGGCACAACAGAGAGAATTTTCTCTACACCGATTTTGAGCGGATCTGCGAAGTGGCTAAGAAGTACGACATCGCTTTCTCGCTGGGCGACGGGCTGCGGCCCGGCTGCCAGGCAGACGCCAACGACCAGGCGCAGTTCGCGGAACTGGAAACCCTGGGCAGCCTGACCAAGATCGCGTGGCAGCACGACGTGCAAGTCATGATCGAGGGCCCGGGTCATGTGCCGGTCCATCGAATCAAGGAGAACATGGAGCGACAGTTGGCCGCCTGTCACGGGGCACCGTTTTACACCTTGGGCCCGGTGGTGACCGACATCGCGCCTGGCTACGACCACATCACCTCGGCCATCGGCGCGACCCTGATCGGCTGGTACGGCACGGCCATGCTGTGCTACGTGACGCCCAAGGAACACCTGGGGCTGCCCAACCGCGACGACGTGAAAGCCGGGGTGATCGCGTACAAGATCGCGGCCCACGCCGCCGACCTGGCCAAGGGCCACCCGGGTGCGCGCGAACGCGACGACGCGATGGCCAGGGCGCGCTTCGATTTTCGTTGGCCCGACCAGTTCGCCCTGGCACTCGACCCGCCCACCGCACGCGCATTCCACGACGAGACCCTGCCGGCCGAGGACGCCAAGCAGGCGCACTTCTGTTCCATGTGCGGCCCGGACTTCTGTGCGATGCGGATCACTCAGGAAGTGCGCGAGTCGGCCAGCCGCGTTCCCCTATCCGATTGCCCGCTGAAGCCGGATTCTTCCTGACCAGTGCGCCAGCGCAGGCGGGGCGGGCGACGCAACCCCGGTCAGGCGGCGTGGAAGGCGCTCGGGCAGTGAGGAACCAGGGGACAGTGCTCGCAGTCGGGCCGGCGCGCGAAGCAGCGGCGGCGGCCGTGCCAGATCATCTGGTGCGCAAACAGGATCCAGCGTTCGCGAGGAACGACCGTCATCAGATCCTGCTCGATCTTTTCGGGCGTCGAGGAACGCGTGAGCGTCAGACGTTGGGCCAGACGCTGGACGTGTGTGTCCACCACGATGCCCTCGGCCAAGCCGAAGGCCGTGCCCAGTACCACGTTAGCGGTCTTGCGGGCCACACCGGGCAGCTCGCACAGCTCGGCCATGGTGCGCGGCACCTGGCCGCCGTAACGTTCCACGATGGCACGAGATGCCCCGATGAGATTCTTGGCTTTGTTGCGAAAGAAGCCGGTGGAATGAATGAGCTGCTCCAAGGCCAGCGGAGGCGCCATGGACATGGCGGCGGGCGTGGAAAACTGCGCGAAGAGCAAAGGGGTAACCTGGTTTACGCGCTCATCGGTACATTGGGCCGACAGGATGGTTGCGCACAGAAGCTGGAAGGGGTTGTCCCGATGCAGCTCGCAGTCAGCCTCTGAGTACATGCGGTCAAGGCCACGCAGAATGGCCGCCACCCGGATGCGCTCGGGCGGCCAGCGCGGGGAGCGGGGAGTTGTGCCGCTGCCAGACTTGGACCGGGTCATGTGAGGTTTCTAGCATGGGGCGATTACGGCCGGCCACGGCCACGGCCACGACCACGGCCACGGTTGCGGGCACGACTATGAGAACCACGGCTTGCGCGCTCCCGGCGGACGGGCTCTAATTCGCCCTCCATGGACGAGACGCCCGAGGAACTCGAGCAGATCCGCCGCGAGGCTGCAGAGATCGATCCCTACCGGTACCGCCGGCACAGGCGCTGGCTGATCACTCTTCTGATCTTCGCGGCGGGGGCGGGCGTGTGCTGGCTGGCCATCACGATGGCTTCCGCCGGACGCAATCCCTGCGAGCGGGTGCGCGACCACTATTGTCGGCGCACGGTCGACCAGGCCAAGTGCGCCAGCTATGACAGCATCTTCCGCGAGTCCGTGCAGGACCAGAGCCCTGCCATGCGCAGCATGATCCGGGACCAGTGCCTGACCAAGATCAACCGCCTCAAGGAAGAGGACGGCATCGTGGTCCGCTGAAGCTAGACCGAGAACGAACTACCGCAGCCGCAGGTCGACTTCACGTTCGGGTTGCTGAACTTGAAGCCCGAGCCCTGCAGGCTTTCCACGTAGTCAATCTCGGTTCCCATCAGGTACATTAGGCTCATCTGGTCGCACAGCATCTTCACGCCATTCGATTCAAAGGCCTGGTCGATGTCCTGCGCCTGGTCAAAGTAGAGGTCATAGGCAAACCCCGAGCAGCCGCCCCCCAGCACCTTGAGCCGCAGGGCATAGCCATCCTGGACCTTCTCTTCGACGCGGATCTGCTTGACCTTCTCTGCGGCTCGCGCGGTCAGGGTGACCGGCGTCGCCGGCGCGTCACTGGATACTTCGGCGGTCTTGTCGGTGGCAGCAGGCATGAAAGAACTCCTCTCGCGGCAAGTGTAACCCTCTCTTCAGATGCCGGCCACCCCGTCTTGGTTGCTTGGCTATTGAGGGTCTAGAAGGGCTTCGTGGATTCGCCCTGCCAGCCAGGCGAGCGCAGACCGGTGATGTTCCACACGCGCAGGGCATCGGTCTTGCCTTTCACGCGCACCGGTGGCAGCGCTGTCGCGGACACCGAGCCTCCGACCTTGCCGTAGGTCCCTTCAGAGACCAGGACCTCTCCCGCCTTGGCCAGGCTGCACAGGCGCGAGGCCGTGTTCACGGCGTCGCCGATGGCCGTGTACTGGAGCGCGCGCGAGCTGCCGATGGCGCCAGTCACCACGGTGCCGGTGTTGATGCCGATGCCGATCTTGATCTGCTCCTGACCCTCGGCCGCTCGGGTGTGGTTGAACTCGGACAGCACCTGCAACATGTCGAGCGCACACTCAACCGCTTTCTTCTCCGCGTTGGGGATGGCCACCGGCGCTCCGAACAGGGCGATGATCTCGTCGCCCACGAACTTGTCTAGGGTTCCCTCGTGCTTGAAGATCACGTCCACCATCAACTCGAAATACTCGTTGAGCATGCGCACGATTTCCGGCGGCTCGCGCTTCTCGCTCATGGCGGTGAAGCCACGGATGTCCGAGAACAACAGCGTCACTTCCGACAGCGCGCCGCCCTTTTCGAGCTGCAGCTTGCCGGACACCACCTGTTCGACCAGGTTGGGCGAGAGCAAGCGCTGGAACTGGGCGCGGGTTTTCGCCTCCTGCTCGATCTTGCGCGCCAACATGGAGTTGTGGATGGCGGCGGCGGCCTGGTTGCCGACCCCGGCGAAGATCTGCAGGTCCTTCTCGCCGAAGGCATTGGTCGCCACCATGGAATCCAGGTGCATGATGCCCAACAGCTCTTCGTGGTGGATGAGCGGCACGGTCATGGTGGAGCGAATGCCCTGCATGATGATGGACCGCGCACCCTGGAACCGGCTGTCCATGCTGGCGTCGGACGACAGCACGGCCGCCTTTTGCTGCACCACCTCGCTCAGGATGGAACGGGAGAGCACGATCTGCTCGGTGCGCCCGTCCCGCGTCTTGGCCACGCGGGGCTGGGGAACGCCGTCTTCCATCAGAAGGATGACCCCGCGATCGGCCGGGATCAGATCGAACGCTTTCATGATGATCTTCTCGAGCAGAAGATCGATGTCGACCTCGAGCCCGATGGACCGGCCCAGTTCATAGGCCAGACGCAGCTTCTCGTAGTCGCGGCGCAGGGTTTCGGGATCGGTGATCTGGCGCTCGGGCAGGAACTCAGCGGCGCTGGCGGCCTGAAGCTTCTGGTGAATCAGCGCATCAGCAAGCGCGGCCTGCTGGATGCTGACCCTTTGCGCCGCCTGGGAGGCTTGGCTCGACTGTTCCTGGAAGATGAGCTGCGTCCCGCCGAGCACGATCTCATCGCCTTCTGAGAGGATGTGCTCACCCACGCGCTCGTTCTTGAAGAACGAGCCGTTGAGGCTGCCCAGGTCGCGGTAGAGAAAGCGGCCGTCAGGCTGGCGAATGACCTGCGCATGTTCCTTGGAAACGATGCGGTCGAGGATCTGGATGACGTTGTGAGGATGGCGACCGATGGTGGTCATCGGCCCCAACTCGTACTCGCGCCGTGCGCTGCTTCCTTGAACGATTAGCTTTGCCATGCGCTGCCTTGAGGGCCGTCGATTGTATCACGTCACCATTTGATGCGGGCAGCGTCGGTCACCGCCCGCGGCGAGAGATGGAAGTCGTAGCTCTTGTTGATGACAGGGAAGAAGGCCGGAGCGACAAAGTGCGCTTCGATCGACACCTCTTTCTTGCTCCGGGAAAAGACCACCTCGAGCTTTGGGTCCTTCACACCCAGCTTGCGCAATTCCTGGGTAATCCCTTTGTTGAGGTCCTTGATCACGGACGCAGCAGTCTCGTCCGAGCGCAGATTACCGCGATAGAGCGCGGGGAGCGCGTCCAGCAGCACGCCCTTGGCACGGGAACCGAGCAAGTAGACCGGCCAGGTGCAGACGATCACGAAGACGCCGAGGCCGAGCATCAGCAGGAGCATCACGGAAGTTGAGTTGATCGACCGGGGCTTCTTGTACTTTGTAACCATCGCACGGGCCTCGCTATGTCGTTGAGGCAGGTTCTCTCAGATTGCGGGCGAGCTGGTTGCGCATGCAGAAGACGCCAAGCAAGGCCTGGACCGCAAGGGCAACGGCCTGGCTCCCCAGGCTGGCTGCCAGAATGGCGGCCTTGGCTGCGGCTGGCGTCGCGCCGGGCACGAAGTCATGGAAGAAGTAGATCATCGCGGCCTGCGTGGTACCCAGCCCCATGACGGCGATGGGCAGCACGGCAATGAAATAGATTATGGGCAGATATACCAGCGCTTGCGACACCTGTAGCTGGACACCGAAGGCACGCAGCGACGTGTAGCTGAACACCATCAGAATACCAAGGTGGGGAACCCGCACCAGCAGGGCCCGAAGATGTCCGGACACGCCCGCGGCGAACAGAACATCGAAGATGGGGCGCGATGTCAACCAGCTCGGCCTGATCACCAGGAGCAAGACATACACCGCCAGCGCGCCGTACGCCCCCAACACGATCTTGCGCAGGGCTGGGGGCAGGTCCGGGGCTACCAGCAGGCCTACGGATGCGAAAACCAGCAGCAAGAGAATGTTGATCCCCATGACCAGGAGCACGGCCGCTGTCCCGCGCAGCAGGGGGACCCCACGCGACCGGTTCACGAAGTAGACGATGGCCCCCTGGCCGATCGTATAGTTGACCAGCGCAAGGAGATAGGTCGCCCCGCGGACCACGAGGACTTCACGAAAAGAGAGGCGGGCCACGAACCAGCCGAATGTCTTCCAGATGGCGAAGGAATCGCCCAGATAGACGCCGAGCACAAGCAACACGAACGCAGGGACGGTCCAGGCTGCGGCCGAGCCCAACGCCGTCATGATCTGCGACAACGAGATGCTGCGGAAGAGGTAGAAGAGGAGACCGAGGGTGACGGCCCATGGCAGGATCCGGCCGAGCTTCTTTCGCATGTGTGGTCACTATCGCACGAATTGCCGGCGCTGGCTCGGGCGCACGCGTCCTGTCTTGTGTATTTGCGGCCAGGAAGCGAAACTGAAAGCAAGGCAGCCATGACCACGGGCGCTCCCCCTGTTTCCCCAGCCGGTGACAGTCCGGACGGGGAGCGTCCGCCCGCGCCGCCTGTCGAGCCGCTGCCGGTAGCGGTCTACCTGCTGGTGGAGCCGATGGTGTCGGGCAAGCGAGTCCTCGATGTCTCACCCCGCGGGGGTGGACCGGGGCTCGAATTCCTCCGACGCGCTGGCGCAGCGGAGGTGATCTCCTGCGTGCCGCACGGGCCTTCGCTGTCCGTGCCCGAACCGGGGGCGGATATTGTGCTGTGCGGCCTGTCCGCGAGTTGGTCGGATGAAGAGCGTGGCGTCTGGCTGGCCGAACTCAGGCGGGTGCTGCGTCCTGAAGGCTTTTGCGTGTTGCGCTTGGCTACCGTGGGTCTTCGGGACCATGCGCGGGCTGGTGCGGGCATGCGCACGGCCTGCGCGGACCTCTTGCTCGCCTATTTTGCGACTGTGGACATCGTCGAGGAAACCCAGTTCAGCGGAGTGTCGTTCCACGCGCCCGGCACGGAGGATCTGGCGGTCAACGAATCCTTGACCAGGCTGTCGGGCGCGTCCGGCCACTTCGTCGCGTTGTGCGCCGATTGTGCGGAGCGTCCGTGGAACCTCACCGAGAGTCTCCTGGTCCCGACCGATGCGGGTGCCTCCACCGAAACGGGCGCAGGTGGCGTATCGGCAGGGGAGTTGGCCGCCTGGCAAGGCGAGGCCGCGCGGCTGGAAGCGCACTGCGCGGAGTTGGCTCGCGAGCGCGATGGCGCGCGCGAGAGCGCCATGACCCTGCAGGACCGCGCCGATCGGCTGGAGCGCACCGTTGCGGTCTTGCGCAAGGACGTCGAACGCTACCTGCGCCAGATCACCGACGACGCGGCCGCGCGCGAGCTGCTCGACCTGGAACGCGATGAACTGCGGCGGAATCTGGCCGCGGCGACCCAGCAGGCCGCGGAGGCCGCCCGTGAGCTCGAAAGGCGGCAGGTCGCCCTGCGCACGATCGAGAAGGAGGTTGTTCGCTTGCGGGCGGCGCGCGGGGAAGCCGGGCGCCCGACCGGGAAGACCTGACCGCCCAGGATCAGACGACACTCGGCGAGACGACTGCTTGACCTGGGCCATCCCGTCCACTAAGTTCCTCGATCTTCGCGGTCGTGGCGGAACTGGTAGACGCGCC
This sequence comes from Myxococcales bacterium, assembly GCA_003170035.1. GTDB lineage: Bacteria > Myxococcota_A > Polyangia > Fen-1088 > Fen-1088 > Fen-1137. The sequence goes on from PMZX01000456.1 coordinate 16,910, forward strand.
AGATTCAGGTTCTGGTGGTAGAAATGCTGTGGGAGTTCAAATCTCCCCGACCGCACCAGTAACCTTTTGTTGTCCGCAGCGAGATCAGGTGGGCTCGACAGCGCCCAGCGTGCACGCGCTGGAGCGCGGGTTGCCACGCTGGTCGATGGGCGGGCAGCCGGTGCCCACTCCGATGGCCGGACTGCTCGACGCCGGGAGCATCGTCTTGGTCGGTCCACCATTGTCCTGAAGGGGGCCAAGCGCGGGATCCGCGGCTGTGATGGATGACGTGCACTGCGTGCCGGCGCTCGGGAACTGCAGATTGGGTCCGCTGCTGCCGTGCTGTTTGGCACAGTTGGTGGTTCCGTCCAGCGTGCCCCGCAGGTTGTTGGCTACTATGGTGTTCTGCAGTTTGACTCCGGTGTCGCCACCAAAGAGCCCGTCACCCGTGTTGCCCGCCACTGTGACGTTGAGAAAGGTGCCGGTCACGCCGTTGGCAAACCAGACGCCGCCTCCGCCGGCGGCCGTGTTGTTCGCGATGGTCACGTTGGTGAGATTCGCGATGGCCGACTGGCCGATCCAAATGCCGCCGCCATAGTGGCCGGTGTTATTTGAAATGGTCGTGCCGCTCATGTTGATGGTCACGTATTCGAGGTAGAGGCCGGCGGCATTGCCACTGTTCGCGTCGACCGAGTTGCCATCGAAGGTGCAGCGGTCGATCTTGACCTGTTCGTCGTGGTAGCCGACGCGAAACACGGCGCCCCCTGCGGCATTGGCCCGGTTGCCGGTGAAGCTGTCGCCGCAGAACGTGAGCGACACGTTCGCGCCGTCGTAGCTGAGCGCACCGCCGTCGCCGCCGTTGCCGGGATTGCCATCGGTTCCGGTGGCCGAGTTGTTGGCAAAGGTGGTGTTGACGATGGTGACGTTCTCGTCCTGCGTGCCCACCGCACCGCCGTTCGAGCCGCTGTTGTCCGAGAATGTACTGCCCACGATGATGAGCGTTCCCACGCCCTGACCGTTGATGGCCCCGCCCGACACGTCCTGACCGGTGCTCGCGCATTGATTGTGCGAGAAGGTCGAGTTGATGACGGTGAGCGAACCGCCATCCTGGAAGATGGCGCCGCCGCCCTTGGCCGTGCTGCTGGTGTTCGGGACGTCGCTGGTGAAGCCATTGACGAACGACAGGTTCTGCACGGTGAGCAGAGGTGTGGCGACGTTCCATGCGCTGGTGATGTGCAGGATGCGGGAGGTGCCCCCACCACTCAACGTGACCTGACCGGCGCCGTCGATGGTGGTGTTCTTGCCAACCGGAACCTCGGAGGTGACGGTGATGATAACGGGCGTCGACCCGCAGTTGAACGTGACGCCGCCGCCGATCGCGACAGCGGAGCGGAAAGCCGCCTCCGTGCAACTCGCGGCGCTGCCGTCACCCACGACGGTCGTCGGGCTGGAAGTGTCAACCAAACTGGTCGGCACGACGCAGGTCGCGCTCGGCGGCGGAAAGGTTCCTCCCGTGCCGGCGGTTCCGCCAGCGTTCGCGCCACCCCCGCCGCCGCACCCGGCCCCGGCCGCGGCGAGGACAGACACGGAAAGGAAGGCCACCCTCAGAAGAAGCGAAAACGCGCGGTCCGGCATGAGATCTCCACATTTTCGCTACAAGGCCAGCTTGCGCAAGCGGAGCGCATTGCCGATGACAGAGACAGACGAGAGGCTCATCGCCGCGCTTGCAATCATGGGCGAGAGCAGCAGGCCGAACACCGGGTACAACACGCCCGCTGCCAGAGGCACGCCGATGCTGTTGTAGAGGAAGGCGAAGAAGAGGTTCTGTCGGATATTGCCCAGGGTGGCACGGCTCAGCCGCCGGGCGCGCAGGATCCCGCGCAGGTCACCCTTGACCAGGGTGATGCCGGCGCTCTCGATGGCCACGTCGGTTCCACTGCCCATGGCAATGCCGACCTGGGCTTGCGCCAGGGCCGGCGCATCGTTGACGCCGTCGCCTGCCATGGCCACCACACGGCCCTGGGCCTGCAGTTGCTTGATGGCGTCGGCCTTGGCGCCCGGGCTGACCTCAGCCAGCACCTCGGCGATGCCCAATTCCTCGGCGATGGCCTGGCCCGAGGCGCGGTGGTCACCGGTCAGCATCACCAGTCGCAACCCCTCGGCCCGCAAACCCGCCAGCGCCTCGGCTGCCGAGGGCTTGACCGTGTCGGCCAGGTCGATCACGCCGGCAGGCTTGCCGTCGATTGCCACCATGACGACCGCATGGCCCTGCCGGCGCGGGTCTTCGGCCAGGGTGGTCAGTGGCGCCAAATCCACACCCGCTGCACGTAATAGCTCCTCGCTGCCCGCCAGAACAGCATGACCCTCCACCTGACCGCTGACACCGCGGCCGGGCTGGTAGCGGAAGTCTTGCGGGGACGACAAGGCAAGCTGCCTTTCTTCGGCACCGCGCACGATGGCGGCGGCCAGAGGGTGCTCGCTCGCCCGTTCTAGGCTGGCAGCATGACCAAGGACGGTGTCAGGGGCGAAGCCCTCGGCCCGCACGGAAATCAGCTTGGGCTTGCCCTCGGTCAGGGTGCCGGTCTTGTCCAGCACCAGCGTGTCGACCCGGGCTAGGGTTTCCAGAGTCGCGGCGTCGCGCACCAGTACGCCCGCGGCTGCGCCTCGACCCATGCCGACCATGACCGACATGGGTGTGGCCAGGCCCAGCGCGCAGGGGCAGGCAATGATGAGCACGGCGACCGCGTTCACCAGCGCATAGGCCAGCCGTGGTTCGGGCCCCACCAGCGACCACACGACGAAGGTGAGCAGCGACGCGGCCACGACAGCAGGCACGAACCATCCCGACACGCGGTCAGCCACCCGCTGAATGGGCGCGCGGCTGCGCTGGGCCTCGCCCACCCGCCGCACGATCTGAGCCAGCAGGGTGCCGGCACCCACGCGCTCGGCGCGCATGACAAGGCTGCCCGAGCCGTTCTGTGTGCCGCCCGTTACCCAACTGCCGGCCGCTTTGTCCACCGGCAGGGACTCGCCGGTGATCATGGATTCGTCGACCGCGCTCGTGCCTTCCACAACCACGCCGTCGACCGGTACGCGCTCGCCGGGCCGCACCCGCAACCGATTTCCCACCTGCACCTGCTCGACGGGAACGTCGTGTTCCGAGCCGTCAGGGGAAACCAAGCGCGCGTTTTTCGGCGCCAGTCGCAGAAGGGCGCGGATGGCGCCGCCGGTGGCCTGGCGGGCTCGCAATTCCAAGACCTGGCCCAAGAGCACCAGGGTGGTGATGGCCGCAGCTGGTTCGAAGTAGAGCGGCACAGATGCCCCGGACTTGCGGAACGCAGCCGGCAACGCACCGGGAAACAGGGCCGCTATCACGCTGAACCCGAATGCCGTCCCGGTGCCCAGCCCGATGAGCGTGAACATGTTCGGGCTACGGCGCACGATCGATCGCCACGCCCTCAGCAGGAGCGGCCAGCCCGCTCCCAGAACCACCGGCGCGGCCAGTGCCATCTGGACCAAGGCCAGGGCGCGTGCCGGCAGCACGTGCACCGTCGCATGCCCGAGTACCATCTCCGCCATGCTGTAGATGACGAGCGGCGCGGACAGGCCGAGCGCGATCCAGAACCGCCGGGTCATGTCGGCCAGTTCGGGGTTGGGCGGCTCCTCCAGCGACACGGTCTCGGGCTCCAGCGCCATGCCGCACTTGGGACACGCTGCGGGCTGATCGCTGGTCACGCCTTCGCACATCGAACACACGTAGCGCAGCGCCGCGGCTGGTTGCGGCACCGCGACTGCCTGTGACGGGTGCACGGCCAGGCGCGGCCCGCCCAGCCTGACCGAGCCCATGCCGGCCATGCCCATGGGCCGAAGACCCGGCGCCAGGTACTTGTCCGGCTCGGCCTTGAAACGGGCGAGGCAAGACGGGTTGCAGAAATAGTACAGGACGCCCCTGTACTCGTGCTGGCCGGCCGCTCTCGCGGGGTCGACCATCATTCCGCAAACCGGATCCCTTTCGGCCATGTGATGCCTTGCCGTGAAATGTAGCGTGCGGTGGAAGCCGGGCAAGGAGGGCTTCAGTTTGCCGCCCCGGCTGCCGATGATTGAACATGCGGGTCCACCCGTGCGTATTCCCCTATTATTGCGGCCCAGTCACCGTTGCAGCCCCGTTGCCGGCCATCCAGTCGATTGCCGAGACGGAGAGGCCGGCGCGGTTTTGGTCATCGTCATGCTGGCCATCATCGGGCTGCTGGGAATCGGCCTGACCGGCGTGTTTCTGACCGGGGGCAACGTCCAGGTAGCCGCCAACACCAACCTGCGCAACCAGGCCCTGTATGTTGCCGAGGCGGGTCTTGAGCGCGCGCGCGACATCCTGAATGGCTCGGTTCAGGTCGATTTTCCAGCCATGCTGGGCGGCACGGGGCATGCTGCCCATCCGGCGGACGAGATACCCCACTCGCTCGATAGCAAGTACCAGCCGATCGGCCGAGGCGCCATCCTGCGGGACGCGGCTGGAGTTCCTCTCTACCAGGTGTCCTATCCGACGAGCATACTTCGCACCGAGGCCATACCGGGCAACACCAATGGCGCGCCCAACACGTTCATGGGCAGCTACACCGTCTATGTTCGCAACGACACCGCTGAATGCCGCATGGGCAAGTACGTGGTCGACGGCCCTGGCGTGGGTGGAAACCAGATCGTGGTGGTCCGATCCGAGGGAACCGGCTTCGACAACAGGACCTTGGTGGTTCTCGAGGTCGTCATGGGACCAAAGGGTGGGGGCGCGACCAACCAGAGTGGTGCCGGCGGTGTGAACCAGGTCCTGTGTAACTCGGGCAAGAACGCCTGCGACGACAACAACTCGGTCATCAACAACGTCGTCGTGAACTGACGCGAGCACCCGGTTCGGCGCGCACGGCGGTCCGGCGCCCGCCATGGTATGAAGAGCCGGCGTTCCTCATGAGTCGCATCGACGCCAGCTTCAAGGTTTGCGCTCTGTTCGGGTTTCCCGCCCGGCATTCGGTAGGGCCAGCCTTGCACAACGCCGCTTTCGAAGCCTTGAACTTGCCATTCGTGTATGTCGCCCACGACGTCGAGCCGGCGCGGCTCGCCGAGGCCTTTGCCGGCGCGCGCGCGATGGACTACCGCGGCCTTTCCATCACCATGCCCCACAAGGTGGCGGCCCTGGCTCTGGTCGACGACGTCGATGACATGGCACGGGCCATAGGCTGCATCAACACCGTGGTCCTTCAGGACGGTCGCTTGCGTGGCGCGAACGTCGACGGGTTAGGTGCCCTGCGCGCCCTTCAGCAGGCTGGGGCGGATCCGGCGGGCCGTCGGGTGCTGGTGCTGGGCTCAGGGGGGGCGGCACGGGCCCTGGCGATCACGCTGGGGATCGCGGCCAAGCCAGCCGAGCTCACCATCCTGGGCGCCATCGAGGACGAACTGGCGCAGCTGGCACGCGACGTGGCCGAACGCACGGGCTGCCCTGTCAGGGCCGAGTTGCTCAGCGACGCCACCCTGACCGCGGGGCTGGGCAGGGCACAGATACTGCTTCACTGCACGCCGGTGGGCATGAAGCCCGATTGCGAGCGCAGCCTGGTGCCCCGCGATCGCCTGCGTTGCGATCTGGTTGTCTTCGATGCCGTGTACAACCCGCGCCGGACGTTGCTCCTGCGCGATGCGGCCGCAGCAGGGTGCCGGGTGATCGAGGGGACCGAGATGTTCCTCGGTCAGGCCCGGTTGCAGTTCGAGCTGTGGACCGGCAAGCCGGCGCCCACGGATGTCATGCGCCGGGTGCTGGACGCGCGATTATGAATCTCGTGCTGGTCGGATACCGAGGCACCGGCAAGAGTGTCATCGCGCGCCGGCTGGCCCGGATGCTGGGCCGCCAGGTAGTGAGTCTGGACAGCGAAATCGTGCGGGTGGCGGGCAAACGCATTCCCGAACTGGTCGCCGAACGCGGCTGGGGGCCTTTTCGCGACTTGGAAGAACAGGTTTGCCGCCGCTTCGGCGCCCAGGATGGCCGGATCCTGGACTGCGGCGGCGGTGTAGTCGAGCGCGAAGCGAACGTCGCAGCCTTGCGCGAGCACGGGCGGGTCTTCTGGTTGAAAGCCTTGCCCGCCACCATCGTTGCGCGCATCGGTCGCGATTCCAATCGACCGTCGCTGACCGGTGCCAAGAGTCTAACCGAAGAAGTCACCGAGGTTCTGCAACGGCGCGTGCCGCTGTACCAGGCCATGGCCCACGAAGTGGTTGAAACCGACGGTCGGAGCGTGGCCGACATCGCCGCCGAGATCGCACAGCGCTGGCGCAGCGGAGGGTAGCTAGATCTTTTCACCACAGAGAGCACAGAGCAGCCTCACGGCCGC
>PMZX01000323.1:0-3080 GCA_003170035.1 Myxococcales bacterium
GGCCTGGTTCTTGTCGTGTACACCGAGCGCGATCACGAGACGGTTCGCCTCATCAGCGCACGCTGGGCGACAAAGCGGGAGACGGAGCTGTATCGATGCCACGTTCAAAGAGGTGGATCATGACGGACATTCCTGAACTCACCGAGGAGCAAATGGCACGTGCGATTCCGGCTCGCGTGCGCAAACGTCTCATGGCTGGGCAGATCGAATCCGGTGACGACGTAGCCGCGCTGAGGCGCTTCGTCGGCCTTTCCCAGTCCCAGTTCGCGCAAGCGATGGGCATCAGTGTGCACACGCTGCGAAACTGGGAGCAAGGCCGAAGGCAGCCGGAAGGTCCAGCCATCGGCCTCCTGAGAATCGCAGCTCGTCACCCGCGGATGATTCGCGAGAACCTCAAATCGGCGGCGTGAGCTGATTGCGCGCTGTCAAACCGGCCGTTGCAGCACTCCCCGCCTCATGGTCCGTACTTCGGAAATCAAGGTCTTCATTTCTAGCCGGGACGGTACTTGCGCCGAGTGTCACGCGCCGCTGACTCGCTCCGCTTGGATCTGCCTGGACGAGGCCAAAGGGGCCCTGTGCCTGCCCTGTGCGGACCTCGACCACCTCGAGTTTCTCCCGACCGGAGATGCCGCGCTCACCAGACGTGCCAAGCAAGCATCCGCCCTCTGGGCCGTCGTGCTGAAATGGAGCCGATCCCGGCGTCGCTACGAACGCCAGGGCCTTCTGGTGGAGCAGAAGGCCCTCGAAACCGCCGAGGCCGCCTGCATCGCGGATGCGCCTGCCCGCGCGGATCGAGCGAGTCGGCGGGCGGAGGAGGCGCAGTTTGCCGATCGCCAATACGTGGAGCGATTCGCGGAGGAAGTACGGCGACGATATCCAGGCTGCCCTGCCGGGCGAGAGCGCGCCATCGCCGAGCATGCCTGTCGGAAGTACAGCGACCGGATTGGCCGTACCGCCGCGGCCAAGAGCCTGGATAGCGCCGCGATCGATCTCGCCGTGCTGGCCCATATCCGTCACACCGAAACTGAATACGATCTTCTTCTCGCGCGAGGAACGGATCGGCATGAAGCCCGCACTAAGGTTGCGGGTCTCGTGGATGCCGTGGTTGGGCGCTGGCTGGGTTGAGGGCGCTCATTCGCGGTGCCCAACCCGGCGTTGCACCTCTCTCTCTCGCCCACGGGGTGACGCCAATGCGAGGTTCTCGCTAACCCGATGAAGCGCTGGTGGGCCGAGAAGGGATCCAATCGAATTCGCCCGCGTCTGAGATGGCTTCGGCCACGCGAACCACGTCGCGCATGGCTGCGACATCGTGAACCCGTACCGCATCCGCGCCGTTCATGACGGCCACAGCCACGGCTGCGGCTGTGCCGAAGACCCGCTCGGTCGCCGGCTTGCCAGTCAAATCACCTAGAAAGCGCTTGCGCGAAACACCCACCATGATGGGCACGCCCAGGTGCACCCGCAGACGAGCCAGGTGCTTGAGCAGGCTTAGGTTGTGGGCCAAATGCTTGCCAAACCCGATGCCGGGATCGGCCCAGATTTCGCCGCACCCGGCAGCCCGAGCCGCAGCCACACGGCGGCCCAGTTCGTCGGCCACTTCGCCGACCACGTTGCCGAAATGCACGTTGGCCTGCATATCGGCCGGTTTGCCGCGCAGGTGACCCAGCACGATGGCGGCCCGTCCGGCTGCGGCCACACCCAGAATCTCGGGGTCGAGCAGCCCCCCGGACACGTCGTTGATCGCGCTGGCACCCTCGGCCAGGGCCGCACGCGCTGTGGCGGCCTTGTAGGTATCGACGGACACCCGGATCGTCGCCGGCAGACGCACCGACAGCTCGCGAATCACGGGCGCCACGCGCGCGATCTCCTCGGCTTCGGAAACCGGCGCGGACCCTGGCCGCGTGGATTCGCCGCCCACATCAATCCAGTCCGCGCCATCCNNCCGACAATCCGCGTGGCCATCGGAGTCGAGGCTGTCCCAGCCTACTCTTCTATGCCTTTTCGGGGTCAGGCAATGGTCGCGAGAACAGCCCAGGGCGTTGCCCGGGCCGGGCTTGCTTCTGCTCGCCACCGTCCTTGCCCGCCGCGGAGAGCGGAACCGTGGGCGCACGGTCGAGCTTGCCGCCGGCAAACAGGACGTCGATTTCGCTACCGTCCAGGGTTTCGTACTCGAGCAGGGCCTCGGCCAGCACATTCAGCTTGTCCATGTTGCCCGTGATCACCTGCTTGGCCCGTTCGAGGTTCGCGGTGACGATCCGGCGCACCTCAGCGTCGATGTCCACTGCGGTCTGCTCGCTGTATTCCTTGTGCTCGGCGAAGTCGCGGCCCAGGAACACCATCTCCTCGTTGCGCCCGAAATGCAGCGGCCCGATCTTCTCCGACATGCCCCACTCGCAGACCATCTTGTGCGCCAGGTCGGTGGCCATGAGGATGTCGTTGGAGGCGCCGGTTGTGATCTGTCCGAACACCAGCTCCTCGACCACGCGGCCGCCCATGGCCACCGCGATCTGATCGTTGGCTGCTTCGCGCGACAGGTTGAGCCGGTCTTCCAAGGGCAACTGCTGGGTGAGTCCCAGGGCTCGGCCGCGCGGGATGATGGTCACCTTGTGAACCGGGTCGGAGCCCTTCATCATCTTGCCGACCAGGGCGTGGCCCGCCTCGTGAAAAGCGGTGATGCGCTTGTCCTGGTCGCTGATGATCATCGAGCGCCGCTCGGGGCCCATCAGGACCTTGTCTTTGGCCATCTCGAAGTCATGGCGGTCGAGCTGATCCTTGTCCTCGCGCGCGGCCAGCAAGGCCGCCTCGTTGACCAGATTCTCCAGGTCAGCGCCCGAGAAGCCGGGCGTCCCGCGCGCCACGATATCGAGATCCACGTTGGAGCCGAGCGGCATCTTCTTGGTGTGGACCTTGAGGATACCCAGCCGCCCCTTGACGTCGGGACGAGGAACCACGATGCGGCGGTCGAAACGCCCGGGCCGCAGCAGCGCCGGGTCGAGAACGTCGGGCCGGTTGGTGGCCGCGATGAGGATGACGCCGTCGTTGGACTCGAAGCCGTCCATCTCGACCAGCAACTGGTTCAG
>PMZX01000323.1:3100-3240 GCA_003170035.1 Myxococcales bacterium
ATCTCGACGAAGTCCGAGCCAGAGATGGAGAAGAACGGCACCCCCGCCTCGCCCGCGATGGCACGCGCGAGCAGGGTCTTGCCGGTGCCGGGCGGCCCCATCATGAGCACGCCCTTGGGAATGCGGCCGCCCAAGCGGGT
>PMZX01000323.1:3300-6834 GCA_003170035.1 Myxococcales bacterium
GCGACCACGATGATGGGCAGCCACGTGATCAACATTTGCTGCCAGAACCCACCCTCCGCCTCGCGCGAGATCTCGTAGGGAATGTTGGCCTTGTTGAGCTTCTCCAGGGTCTGCTCACCGATGAATCCGGTGGTGACGAAGGCCTCGTCACCCTTCTTCAGCGTCCCGCGAAACTCCGCGTTATTGCCGTTCATCCGGATCTGCAACGGGGTGGACTTAAAGTCGCCGGGCGACTTCTCGACCTTCTGGATGAACTCGGAAAACGCCAGCTTCTGGTCGGGTGCACGCGGGTTGATGAGCTGCCACACCAAGAAGAAGGTGAAGAGCAGCATGGCCCAAACTAGGATGGTCTTGTGACTATTACGCACGCGCGGCCCTCTGATGCTGTCTGCTATCTGATCTGAATATTGACAGCAAAAAGCGCGGCGTCAACGAGAGTTCCCGTCGGCAACGCTGTCAGACGGCGCGCACGGCGAGCCAGTGCTCGGTCCCGACCTGCGGGCGCCCGATCTCCGCGGGCCGGCGCATGCCCGCCACAAACAGGATGGTTCCGTCGGCGGCCACCAGCACAGGCAGTTCGGGCCGCAGGTCGCGGGGAATCTTGGCATCGACCAGGAGATCCGACACCTTGCGGCTGCCGCGTCCGCCCCGCGGACGCAGGCGATCGCCCGCACGCCACGCGCGCACCTCCAGCGGTCGTGCGATCCGTGCGGCGTCAAAAACTGCGGCATCGGCTGGCGGAGCCGCTGGCTGCGTCCCTTCCTCCAGCTTGAGAGCGCGCCCTTGGTTTCGGCCCGGCAAGCGATAGATCCCAGGCCCCGTGACCCGGATCGACTCAGATGAAGGAGAGCGAGAGTCTTGGCGCTGGCCTCCCCGCGGCCGGAACCGGACGTTCCCGTAGCTCACCACCACCTCGCCATCGGGGACCGATACCCGCCGTGTCCCCTGCCCCTGCGCCGCCATCCGTTGGATCAGCGCTGCCGTACGCCGCGGGACGGATGGCAACGCGAGCCGGTCACGAGTCGGCGTCGCAGCGGCGATCGCGCGCGCGTCTTGCGCCAGGGACAGCAGCGCCTCGACCACGCGTGGGTTCTCGCGCGACAGCAGGGGCAGAAGGTCGAGACGCGTCCGCACACGTGCGTAGTGTCGGTTGGCATTTGAAGGGTCCTCGACGAACGGGATGCGCCGCTTGGCCAGAAACGCCGTGATGCTCTTGCGGCGGACGTCGAGCAGCGGCCGGATGAAGATCCCGCGCCGGTAGGGAATTCCGCCGAGACCCAGGATGCCAGTGCCGCGCACGACGCGAAAGAGCACGGTCTCGGCCTGATCGTCGGCGGTGTGGCCGAGGGCGACGGCCGAGCAGCCCAGCCGGACCGCGGCCTCTTGCAAGGCGGACAGGCGTACGTTGCGAGCCGCTTCCTGCCACGACACATGGGGACCGCGCGCGGCCTTGACGTCGACCACGAGAATCTCGCAACGAACGCCGAGCCTCTTGCAGCGCTCGGCCACCAGGGCAGCCTCGACTCCTGATTCTGGCCGCAGGCCGTGATCCACGGTCGCCGCGCCCACCTCGATGTGCAAGCGGGGCGCGAGGTGCACCAGCGCATGCAGGAGAGCCGTCGAGTCGGGACCGCCCGAGACCGCCACCATCACCCGCTCGCCGCCAGCCAGCAGCGCCTGCTCGCGGATGGTATGGAGCACCTGGGACAGCATCTCAGGTCTTGCGCAACATCACGATGTGTTCCCGGCGGGGGCGGCCGGCGAAGATGTCGCGCAGACGCCTATCGTGCGGCGGCCGCGCCTGCGAGACGCGCGCCACCGGGACGAGGCCCAGACGCCGGGCTTCGTCCTCGACCGCGCGCGCGGCGTCCTCGGGCGCGCCGGCAACCACGCCATCGCCGACCTGCAGGATGATGGCCGCGCCCCGACGGGCCACGCGCGCCATCTCCGACAACCAGCGCCGCCGATCCTGACGCCAGCGCTGGGCGGCCGATCCCAAGCCCTCGTCGCGCGCGCCGACCTGCACGCGATCCAGATTCGCGCGAGGCAGCCCCAGCCAGAGGAAGCGCACGTCGTGGTGCTCGGCATAGTCGTAGGTTCCGGCATAGGGCGGCGAAGACAGGATCAGATCGAAGCCACCCGCAACCAGCCCCCCTCCCGCGATGGTGCGCCGCCGGCAAAGCCGGCGGGCTCCCCACGCGCCTAGATCCCGGGCGTCGGCAACGTGAATCTGGGGCACGGGCGTGCCGGCCGGCGTGCGCCGCTCCAATGCCTCCAGCCCACGGGCCAGTTCCTCGGCGCGGCTGGCGAAGAAGTGCGACGGCACGCCCCGGCCGATGCGCCGGGCTTCCGCCTCATCACTGCCGCGCATGAACTTCACCAGGATCGATGACAGGCAGGCTCGCAAAGCGTGCCCCACGTCGTCCTCCTTGGTCTCGCCGATGAGCGCGCGCAAGCCGTACAGTTCAAGCGCGACATGGGGAAAAAAGCGGTCCTTCTCCCCGCGCGCCCACTGGGGGATCTCGGGCCGCGTGCGCTTGCGGGCGCGCTCAGCCGCCTCCTCGGCGATCTGGCGCGCGGCCTCCACCAGGCGCAGGCGGCCCTCCGGTCCGAGCGTGGTCGAACGTACGCGCGCGATGACGACGGCCAGCGGGCTCGCGTCGCTGCCCACTGCCTTGCGACCCGCGGCCATCGCCTCGACCAAAACCGTTCCGCTGCCGCAGAAAGGATCCAGCACGTCCTGGCCTGGCTGCGAGAAGTGCGCGATCGCGGCCCGCGCTGTGGATGGGTGCATGCGACCCGCATAGCTGTGAAACCCATGGGTGAGCGCACGCGCCAGGCCGGGATCCGGGGCCAGCATTTCGGCCAGCGCCGCCGCGCTGTCGCTGTCGCCGGTCCGTTCCACGGCCCCGCCGAAAACCGAGAACGCCTGCTTCCGACGTTGGGGTCTGAGGACGGGATCCTTCGGAGAAGCTTCGCGTCCTGCCGACTTCCCTGTCATGGGAGCCCTGGGGCTCTTCCCCTGCCCGCTCGCGCTCTTGCGATCCTTGGTTCTCATCCGTTCCATCGGGTTGACTCGAAGATGCCCTCAAGCAGCTTGTCCACCTCGCCCACCATCTTCTGCGCGCTTTCGCTCGCGTTCGCGGACAGCGCGACCTTGATGTCCTGCAGGTTGCGAAGCTGCGAGAAGAGCTGCACGTCAGAAAGCGCCGGGCCGCCGAGCAGCAGGCTGCGGATGGTGCCCAGCTCGGCCAGCACAGCATCGAGGTCCACCGGGACCGAGCCGCGCCGCCGCTCCTCGGGGTGCTCGCGGCCATGGCGCTCCAGCACCGGCTTGACGATGTCGTCGAGAAGCTGCGCCTGGTCGGTGGTGTTCCACACATGGCGCAGGATGAAGAAATCGCCCGGGTTGGCCGCGCGCCGGCCATCGAGCAAGGCGCTGGCGGCAAAGAGCTTGAGCAGCTTGACCACGCGGCGATCGCTGAGCGCCACGCCCTCGGAGCGAATCTGGAAGACCAGCCCCTTGTAGGTGGC
>PMZX01000302.1 GCA_003170035.1 Myxococcales bacterium
AAGTACGGGATTCGTGCGGCCGCAGGTGGTGGCCGGGCCAGCGCGCGCGAAACCATCGGTCGGGTGGCCAGCGGCGCCATCGCGCGCAAGCTGCTGGCGGTGCAGGCGCAGATCGAGATCGTGGCCTACGTGAAGCAGGTCCACGACCTGGGCGCCACGATCGACGCTGGCGCGGTCACGCGCCAGGATGTGGATGCGAACATCGTGCGCTGCCCGGATGCGGCCGTCGCCGACCAGATGATCGCGCTCATCGATCAAGCCCGCGCCGATGGCGATTCGCTGGGTGGCGTGGTCGAGGCAGTGGCGCGCCACGTGCCCGCGGGGCTGGGCGAGCCGGTGTTCGACAAGTTGCATGCCGACCTGGGCAAAGCCTTGCTGTCGATCCCGGCCTGCAAGGGCTTCGAGGTGGGCAGCGGCTTTGCCGGCACGCGCCTGCACGGCTCCGAGCACAACGACGTCTTCTATTCCGAGGACGGGCGCATCCGCACCCGCACGAACCGTTCCGGCGGCATCCAGGGCGGCATCTCCAACGGCGAGGACATCATCGTGTGCGCGGCCTTCAAGCCGGTGGCCACCATCCTGCGCGAGCAGGAGACGGTGGATGTCGAGGGCAAGCCCACGCTACTCAAGCCGCGTGGCCGTCACGATCCCTGCGTGCTTCCGCGCGCGGTGCCCATCGTCGAAGCCATGATGGCGCTGGTGCTGGCCGACCACTTCCTGCGCCAGCGAGCGCTGGGCGGATGAGTCAGCTTTTCCCGGCGTGCAGACGCGAGCCGATGGCCGCGCGATAGTAGCGCGACGGCATCTCGTGCCCCACCAGGCTGGCCGCCAGGCGCGAGCAGTTGATCAGCTTGTCGAGATCGACCCCGGTTTTCACTCCCATTCCCTCCAGCATGTTCACCACGTCCTCAGTGGCCACGTTGCCTGAGGCACCGGGCGCGAACGGGCAGCCACCTAGCCCGCCCAGCGCCGTGTCGATGGTGGCGACGCCCATTTCCAGCGCCACCAGGATGTTGGCCAGCGCGGTGCCGCGCGTGTCGTGAAAGTGCACCGCCACGGCCTCGCGAGGCGTTTCGGCCAGGACCAGCGAGAGAACATCACGCACCTGGCGTGGGTTGGCCACGCCGATGGTGTCCCCCAAGGAGACCTGGTAGCAGCCCGCAGCGCGCAGAGCAGCCAGCAACGCCACTGCCTTGGCCGGATCGACCGCGCCCTCGTAGGGGCAGCCGTACACCGTCGAGACGTAACCGCGCACGCGCATGCCGGCCCGACGCGCGCTGGGCACGACCTCTTCAAGAACCCGCAAGGTGTCCGCGATGCTCTTGTTCACGTTCTTGCGGTTGTGGCTTTCCGACGCGGAAAGGAACACGGCAATCTCCGGCATGGCCGCCGCCTGCGCCGCAGCCAGGCCCTGCGGGTTGGGCACCAGCGCCGAGTAGATGATCCCGGGGCGGCGGGCCACCCGCCGCGCCACCTCGCCCGCATCGGCCANNTCGATGAGCGCGACCTTGTCCGCGGTCGCTACCAGGCGGGTCTCGTTCTGCAGACCGTCGCGGGGCCCTACCTCGAAAAGCACAGCATCGGCGGGCAGATGATCGAACACGGCGATGCCTGCTAGCCGGCTGCGATCGATTCCGTCTGCACAAGCAACCGATCGCACAGTTCGTCGGTCAGGCCGTCGAGCGTGTCCAGGACGACGTCCGCCGCCGACTGGTCGTACCCGAGATAGTTGGCGGCCCGGACCGCGACCACATGAGCGCCCGCCGCCCGTCCCGCCAGGATGCCCGGTTCAGCGTCCTCCACCACGATACAGGCGGCTGGCAGCACGGCGAGCAAACGCATCGCGGTCAGGTACGGCTCGGGATCCGGCTTGCCCTTGCTGTAGTCCTCAGCCCCGAGCAACACGCGAAAATTGCCGAGCATGCCGAGCCCGGCCACGGCCTCTTGCACCTCGACCCGGCTGGCACCCGAGACCACGGCCAATTCCGCGCGACGGCCGAGGCGCTTGACGGCGTCGCGCGCGCCGGGAAGGGGCTGGTATCCCTTGTGTGCCAGGAGCTGCCGCTTCTCCTGCACCGCCCGCGCGATGACCTCGTCCATGCTCACCTGCAGCCCGTGGTTGCGCACAAGCATGGTGTAAATCTCATTCCAGGAATGGCCCACCACGAAGTGACGCTCGACAGCGTCGAGTTCGATGTGCCACTGATGCAGCGCCAGCACGACCGACTCCACGTTGTCGCGTTCGGTGTCGACCAGGGTTCCGTCGAGATCGAAGAGGATTGCGGTGCGAAAGGACATGTTTCCACGATGGATTATACGGGGGTGCGTTGGCGTACCACCGACCTTTTTGCTAGAAGATCGATCGTGGCACGCAAGGATCCGCCGAGAGCAACACCGCCCAGCGCGAAGGACCTGTTGCGCGAGAATGCCGAGTTGCGCCACGAACTTGCCAAGATGGAAGCCTATCGCACCCTCGCCTACCGCGACGATCTCACCGGACTGTGGAACCGCCGCTACTTCATCGAGCGTCTCACCGAGGAGTTGAGCCGCGCGCGTCGCCAACCGCAGCGCCACTTCAGCATCATGATGGTCGACGTCAACGACCTGAAAGCCATCAATGACGTTCACGGCCACGGGGAAGGGGATCTCGTTCTTCGCTGGGTGGCCGAGTTTCTCGAACGCTCGCTACGCACGCACGACGTACTCTGCCGGGTCGGGGGCGACGAGTTCGCGGTACTCTTCCCTGAGGTGGGGGCGACCGGAGCCGCGCCCCTGCTCGNNCCCGAGGATGGCACCACCTGCGACGAAATCATAAGCGTGGCCGACGACGAGATGTACCTGGACAAGCGCCGCCAGAAGAACGCGTCGACAAGCCCGACCCTTACTCGGCCGCCGCGCGCAGCCGTGCAGAGATGACGATCGGGCAACGGGCGAACCCATCGCAGTTTACACTCTTCGTCGAGAGACTGTACACTGGGGCTCTCCATGGCATCGACTGCGTCTTGTGTCATCGGTGAGAGCAGTTCCACCGCCTCGGCTGGGCAGGGGCGTTCGCGCTGGCGGATGACGAAGGTCTGGGGCGTGGCGCTCGCGCTGGCTCTCGGCGCCTGCCAGCAACGCAGCGCCGATGTGGCCCGCATCATCGGGCCGACCAGCGTGGACGCGGGGAAAAAGGACGGATTTTCGCTGCTCCCGTCAGGGGGTATGGGTGGTTCCACGGATGGCGGGCGGGGTTCCGATGCGCAAAGCGATGGTGGGCCCTGCAATGGGGCCAATCTTCAGACGGACCCTCAGAATTGCGGCTCGTGCGGAACCGTCTGCGCGATTCCCCATGCCCAGGCGGTCTGCGTCGCCGGCCAGTGTGGGGTGGGCACCTGTACTCCGGGCTATGTGAACCTCGATACGAAGTCGGAAAACGGCTGCGAGTGCCTGCAGAGCAACAGCGGCGTNNAACGACGCTGCCAACTGCGGCCAGTGCGGCAACCTGTGCAGCGCCGCCCACGCCACCGGACGCTGCCAGGGGGGGCAGTGCGGGTTCACCTGCTTGCCTGGCTACGTCGATCTCGACGGCCAGCCTGAGAACGGATGCGAGCATCCTTGCACGCCCAGCAACAACGGCATCGAGATCTGCGACGGCGAGGACAACGACTGCAACGGCCTCATTGACGATGGTGCGACGGACGTGGGTCAGCCTTGCGGTACCAATGGCTGCCAGCCGGGCGTCATGACCTGCATCGCCGGTGCGCCGGTCTGCGTGGGCGCGGGGCAACCCAGCCAGGAAGTCTGCGACGGGCGCGACAACGACTGCAACGGCCTTATCGACGAGAGCGATCCCAACCTGGGCAAGCCCTGCTATCCGTCCGGGGCTGACGGCTGCAACCTGCAGACCGGGGCCTGCGCCGGCCAGTGTCGACTGGGCGCCTGGGTATGCACGGCCGGGGCCTTGGTCTGTATGGGCGCGGTCACGCCGCAACTGGAAGTCTGCGACGGAAAAGACAATGACTGCGATGGCCTGGTCGACGAGGACTTCCAGTTGCAGACTGACCCGCGGTATTGCGGCAGCTGCGATCACGCGTGCACCTACGCGCACGCGAGTGGACTTTGCAGCAACGGTCAATGTCAGATGGGCCCCTGCCAGGACGGTTGGGCGGATGCCGACCACAACCCGAGCAACGGCTGCGAATACGCCTGCACGCCCGACGGGCCAGAAGTCTGCGATGGCAAGGACAACGACTGCAACGGG
This sequence comes from Myxococcales bacterium, assembly GCA_003170035.1. Lineage (GTDB taxonomy): Bacteria > Myxococcota_A > Polyangia > Fen-1088 > Fen-1088 > Fen-1137. Next base: position 4,244 of record PMZX01000302.1, read on the forward strand.
CTCACCGACGGCGATGATCCCGGCCTGATCCAACCTACGGTCAACTTCTGCCGGCAAACCGGCGAATGTGGCAAGGGCCCAGGTGGCTCGGCCCGCTTCCCTGGCGACGCCAGTTTCCCAGTATGTAGCACCACGTCTGGCGCCAGCAAACCGAGCTGGATCTGCAACTACCCGGCCACCGTCCAGCTTGCTGGCCCCAATCAGCTCGTGGCGCAGGAATCATGGTGTGACGGACTCGACAACGACTGCGACGGCGCGGTGGACGAGTTCGCGTCCACTGTCCTAGGCACGCCGTGCAGCGACAACGTGGGGCTGGGTGAATGCCGCCGCGTCGGGACCATGAAGTGCCAGGCCGACAAGACCCTGGCCCCGGCCTGTGACCTGTCCGGCTCGACAGCCGCCACACCGACCGACGAGATCTGCGACGGCAAGGACAACGATTGCGACGGCCTCACGGACGAGAGCTGGGACAACCCGTCCGGGCTGGGACTGGTGAAGTGCGCGGGCCAAGAGTGCAAGGGCGTACGCGATGCCGTGGTCCACGTGGCGGCAGCCGGCGCGCCAGGCAACGGCTACTACATCTACGGCTATGAGGCCAGCCGCGTCGATGCGAACGCGACCTCGGCGGGCTCTTCCGCCGCGCGCGCCTGCTCGCGCCGAACAACTGCAATCGGCACCGGCGTTCTGCCCTGGGGTTCGGTGACCTGGGCGGCAGCCGAAGCCGCTTGCCACGGCGCCGGCATGCGCCTGTGCAAAGTCACNNCGCAACATTGATGTCGTGACCGCGGACGAATGGGGCTTTGCCTGCGCGCTCGGAAAGACTTGCACCAGCGGCTGCTACCCCTACGGTGCAAGCTACGATGCCACCCTGTGCAACGGGGCCGAGGCAAACCTCAACGCGGCTGCGACCGTGGGCTCGCTCAACCTGTGCACCACGTCCGGGGATCTCGACCCGACCGCAACCGGGGAAGCGGTCTTCGACATGAGCGGCAACCTGGCCGAATGGACCGACGATTTGCGTGGCACATTGGCCGATGGACGCAAGATCTACACAACCCGAGGAGGCGCCTTCGACACCTTCTCCGTCGGCCTGGGTTGCACATTCATGGCCGCAGCGCTCGCCCAGAACTTCTCGTATCCTGACACCGGATTCCGCTGCTGCTCGTCGTGCGCGCCTGGCCTGGCCGATTGCAGCGGAAGTTGCGCCAACCTGGGCAGCGACAGCGCCAACTGCGGCGCCTGCGGCAGTGTATGCACCGCGCCAGCCACCTGCCAAAACGGCGTGTGCAAGTAGGCGCGCCTATTGGCTCGGTTTCGCGCGCGCCGGTTGGCCGCTCCTCGACGCGCTCTCCCTCGAACCGGTCGTGAGTTGCAACCCCCGATGTGATAGAAAGGGTAACTGGAGTTCCTGATGTTCCTGACTCTCCTCGTCGGTGCGATGACCGTCGGCTCGCTGCACGCGGTGTCGCCCGACCACTGGGTTCCCTTCGCCGCCGTGGCACGCGGCCGTGCATGGTCCAGCGGACGCACGGCACGCGTTACCTTCCTGTGCGGCTTCGGTCACGTCAGCGTGTCCGCACTGCTCGGGTTGCTGGCCCTGCTGGTCGGGCTCGAAGTGATGAAGAGCTTTGGCAGTAGCATGGGCTCTGTCGCAGGCATCTTGCTGGTGGGCTTCGGCCTGACCTATGGCGTGTGGGGCCTGCGGCGCGCGGCAGGCCAGAAGGTCCACGGACACCACCACCACCACTACGACCACGTCCACGATCCCTCGCGAGCGTCGGTGTGGGGGCTGTTCATGCTGTCCTGCCTTGATCCGTGCATCGCGGTGGTGCCGATCCTGTTCGCAGCGGCTCCACTCGGTGCGCTGCCGGCTGTCGTCGTGGTCGTCGCCTATGAAGGCACTACCTTGCTGACCATGGTGGCATTGGTCCTGTTGGCGCGAGCCGGCGCCACGCGCCTGCGTTGGCACTTTCTTGAGCACTATGCCGACGGCGCAGCCGGGGGTCTGATTGCCGTGCTGGGCCTCGTGCTCCTCGTGCTGGGTCTCTGACGGCTCCTCCGATTCATCGCTTGGCCACCGGCGGATGCAGCGGCCGGCGGGTAGCGCTTGACTCCCACCTGTGCCCGTCGGCAGCAACAAGTCTTGAATTCTCGAAAGACTGGTAAATCATTGTAAGGTTGCGGATCGAGGCAGCATGTCCAGAAGTACCCTCGCAGGCGCACTGCTTTGTCTCGTTGTCGCCGCGATGAGCGGCGGCTGCTACCGGCCATCCGATCCGGTAGACGGATCCGTCCCGCCCACAACAGGCGGGTCCACTGCGCCTATCGAAACCGGCGGCTCAAGCTCGGCGATTGACGCGCCTGTCGCCGGGGGCACGGGCGGTGTCTCCACCACGGGCGGTGGAGGAGGTTCGACTGCGACGGCTACTACCACGGTCACTGGTGGTCTTCCTTCCACGGCGGGCACGGCAGGAGTTGCGACGGGAGGCACCACAGGTGGAACGGCTAGCTCGGGCGGCACGAGCGCGGGCGGAGCGCTCTCGACCAATACCGGCGCGAATGTGCGGTTCTCGCAGACCATGCAGGTGATCGATGGATTCGGTGTCAGCACCGCTTGGTTGTACCCTCCCCAGGCGGCGGTCAAGACAGCGGTCTACGATGCCCTCTTCAGCATCAGCAAAGGGGCCGGGCTGTCCCTTGTGCGCAACCGGATCCCGTTTCGAGAGAACCCAAACAACAACGACGCGTTCATCAACAAGAACACCGACGGCACTTACCAGTACACCGCCAACAGTGACGGCAGCAAGACCTTCTCACTCAATTGGTCCAACTGGGACCTGAGTAACACCGCCTCACTGATTAGCGACATCAAGGCCAAAGGGGTTGACTATCAGGTGATTAAGTTCATGAGCACGCCCTGGACGCCACCCAACAACAGCGTCAGCAAATGGAAGGTGAGCGACAGCTACAAGACCATGGACTACACGAAGCCGGAAGTGGGCGGCACCCTCGATCCCGCCCACTACGGGGACTACGCCGACGTGCTGGCCGACTATGTCCTGGGATACAAGGCGAAGTTCGGGGTGGACCTGTCGGTTCTCTCCCTGCAGAACGAACCAAGTTTCCAGTGCACGTACGAATCAGCCGACTGGACGGCCGCGCAGTTCCACGACTTCTTCGTCGTCTTGAAGACGGAGTTCACCAAGAAGGGTGTATTCACTCAGTTGCCCAATCTGAAGATCATGGCGCCCGAATCTCAGACCGTAAAAGAGGATCTGGTTGTTCCCACACTCAGTGACTCGAACACTGTGGACCTGTTGGGTGTCGTGGGAGAGCACCAGTACGAATACGGAAAGAGCAACGTCAGTACGTACGCGCCGCCGACCTTGACCAAGTCACTGGCCGCAGGCAAGCACGTCTGGATGACCGAGTTCAGCACGGCCGGGTGGGCCGGCGACACGAGCATCACCGACGCGCTCATCGTAGCGCGGCTGGTTCACATGGACTTGGTGGTCGGCCAGATGAGCGCGTTTCTCTACTGGTGGGCGTGGGGCAGTGGTAACGGCTGCCTCGCGCTGGTCAATGGCACCCAACCCAAGCGTCTCTACGCTCTTGGCCAGTACAGCCGCTTCATTCGTCCTGACTGGAGCCGGGTCGATGCCGTGGCAAGTCCCGCGGGCAACGTGTACCTCTCCGCTTTCAAGAACCCGGCCGGGAACCAAGTGGCGGTGGTGGCGATCAATGCAGGAACGTCCGAAGTCCCGCTCGCGCTGACGATCGACACCGGACGCTTCGGGTCGTTGACCGAGTACCGCACTTCGGCGAGTGAAGATCTTTCCAGCGTGGGAACGGTGACGGGTGGCACGACCGCGAACGTCACCCTGGCCCCGTTCAGCGTGACCACGTTCGTCGGCCCGGTCAGCCCGTGACCGGACGGGCTTGACGCTAACGTCCGGCCTCGCCTCTGCCAAAGTGACAGGAAGACGAGCGGATTGACGAAACCTGTGTCAAGATGGCACATGGTCGCCCCCCTCCGAAATGCTGCGCTCGGATAATCCACTCTTTCCGGCTGGTTGAGAGGCGTAGGCCAAGTCGGATACGCCTGGCATCCGCTTTGAAGAGCAGGAACCGGAACCGCACACGTGACAAGCGAAGCCGAAGCCAAAACGGCCCCAGACTCCTCCACCCCAACCATCTTGGTCGTGGACGATGAGCCCGGGATCGTAGATTCGTTGAGCAAGGTGTTCGAGCGCGAGTCGCTGCGTGTGCTCACAGCGCGCAGCGGTGGAGAAGCGCTCGATATCCTGCGCCGCGAGCCGGTGTCGGTGGTGCTGACCGATCTGATCATGCCCGGCATGTCTGGGCTGGATCTGCTTAAAGCCAGCCGCAGCATTTCGCCGGAAACGGAGACCATCCTGATGACCGCCTACGGCTCGGTGGAGAATGCCGTGGATGCCATGAGACAGGGTGCCTACGACTTCGTCACCAAGCCGCTCAAGCGCGCCCATGTAGTCCGTGCAGTCAGCAAGGCGCTGGAGAAGCGCAACCTCCTGCAGGAAAACCGATCATTGCGCGCCCAGTTGGCCGCCGAACGGCAGAAGACCCTGATAGGCCAGTCGCTGCCTTGGCGCCGAACCATGGAGACGGTGATGCAGGCGGCGCCGTCGATGGCCACCGTGTTGCTGTTGGGCGAATCGGGAACTGGAAAGGAACTGCTGGCGCGGGCCATCCACGCGGCTTCGCCGCGCGCATCGGGTCCCTTCGTTCCCGTCAACTGCGCAGCACTGCCCGAGACAATTCTCGAAGCCGAGCTGTTCGGCTACGAACGCGGGGCGTTCACGGGGGCCATCCAGCGTCACGACGGCCGCTTTCTGCAGGCTGACGGCGGCACGCTCTTTCTCGACGAGATTGGCGAGATTCCCACCCACGTGCAGGTCAAGTTGCTACGGGTGTTGCAGGAAGGCGAGGTGGAACGTTTGGGCGGCCGGGCGACCAAGGTGGACTTGCGCTTGGTCGCTGCCACCAACCAGGATCTCCGCGGCGCGGTCCGGGAGGGTCGTTTCCGGGAGGATCTTTACTACCGGCTCAACGTGATAGCCTTGCGCGTGCCGCCCCTGCGCGAGCGGCGCGACGACATCCCTCTTCTGGCCGAGCACTTCCTGCGTTTCTTTGGAGAGCGGAACGACCGCCATCTGGCGGGCTTCGCCCGGCCCGCGGCCGAGGCGCTGGTGCGCTACGACTGGCCGGGCAACGTACGCGAGTTGGAGAACACGATCGAGCGCGCAGTGGTCCTGTCACGCGGGACCGCCGTGGAACTTGACGATCTTCCCGTCGAGGTGCGCACCGGCCAGGGTCATGCCAGCGACGGAAGAAGTATCACATTCGCCATTGGGACCCCACTCGGGGAAATCGAACGACGCGTGATCCATGCGACCCTGGGCCACGTGGGAGGCGACAAGCGCCTGTGCGCACAGCTGCTGGGGATTGCGACCCGTACCATCTACCGACGCCTGGAGGAGGAAAAGGAAGGGACACCGACTGAAGACGCTGGACAGGACAAAGAAGCGACGGCGGCTGAGAACACGGAGATGAGAGGAGAGGTCACAAAGCCGGACGCCACGTAGGGAGGACTGGATCGACCTGCACGCCGGGACGATTCCGTCGAAACGATGGCACGTCAAGAAGTCGTCCGACCGCACCTAAACCTTCTCTGTGTCCTCCCCGCTCCCCTCTGTGTTCTCAACCACTGGCAACTGTCCAGGCTAGCGCGTGCCCCGTCTGCCCTCTCTCCTGAAATACCTTGCCAAATTGGCAGGCGAAGTGAACGGTCTTCAACCGTAACTACTTTGATCCATTAAGGTTTCTTAACGGCCCGGCTGGCCCCGGTGTTGCTTTTGCAACCAAGTCAGCCGTGGAGACTCTGCTAAGAAAATACCTCTGGGCCCTCGACCTGGCCGTCGTCGCCCTGTGCGCGACTTTTCTCGGCAACGCGGCATCGAGTGCGGTCGAATCGAAGGTGGTTGCGTCGATACCTGCCCCGCCACCGCCGGCCAGCAAGCCGCGCAGGCCCGAGCCCACGACCGCTGGCAGCAGCAAGGACCCGGAAGGAATACTCAAGCGCAACATCTTCTGTTCGACCTGTCCGCCTATCATCGACGAGCCCCATCCTGATGGCGGGGTCATCGACCCCAGCGCAGAACCGGCCAAGACCGCGCTTCCTCTCGCGCTGCTAGCCATCATGTATGCGCCGCCGCCCAACGGCATCAAGTGGTCGATCGCCGTCATCCGTGACACCGAGATCAAGTCCACGGGGCCCTTTCCAGTAGGCGGCAAGGTTCACGGGGCGACGGTCATCGAGATCCAGGAGACCCGCATCTATCTCGACAACGCTGGTAAGACCGAGTTTCTGGACCTGGTCGAGAAGCCCGCGCCACCCACGCCACCTCCTGCGGCCTCGGCGGCCGGCGGAACCGATATTCTCTCGGTCGAGATGGACAAAGGCATCAAGAAGACCGGCGAAAACTCCTACGAGATCCAGCGCAACACGCTGGAGTCCGTGCTGGGCAACATGTCGCTGCTCTCGCGCTCGGCGCGCATCGTACCCGAAATGCGCGACGGCAAGGCAGCCGGCTTCCGCCTCTACGCGGTCAAGCCCGACGGGCCGTTCGCCAAGATTGGGATGGTCAACGGAGACGTGATCTCGTCCATCAACGGCCTCGAGATCACCAGTCCCGAAAAGGCCCTCGAGGTCTACGCCAAGCTCAAGTCGGCCAGCCACCTGTCCCTGGGCATGGAGAGCAACGGCAAGAAAATCACAAAGGACTACACAATCCGATGAAAGAGAATACTGGAAACACATACGCTGGCGAAGGTGCGACGCTCGCCGGGGCCATGGTTGGACGCCGCGGCGGCGCGCTGGCTCGCACCAGCGTCGTCGCTCTTGTCGCCTACCTGGTGGCATCGCTCGCGGCAGCACCGTGGGCGTACGCACAGGCGCCGGCGGCTGCCACGCCTCCCCTTGCCCCGCTACGGCCGTCGCGACTCCTGCCGCGCATCCCGGCCCGACCAGGCGCGCCGCCTGCGACCCCGGCACCGCCTCCGCCTGCTCCGGCACCTGCGCCGGCCGCGGGCGCCGCCAAGCCGGGCGCACCCGGCGTGGTCGAGTTGCCGGGCGAGAAGGAGTTCAACTCATGCAAGAAACTCCCGCCCGGCAAACGCATCGTGAAGCTGAACCTCAAGCCGGAAACCGAGGTCATCGATCTCATCGGCTGGATCTCAAGTATCACCTGCTCGCAATTCTTGGTGTCCATCCCGTTGCAGGGCAAGAAGGTGACGGTCATCGCGCCCCAGCTCATCACGCCCGAGGAAGCCTATCGTTTGTTCTACGCCGCATTGGAATCCGTGGGCTTGACGGTCGAGCCTTCGGGCAAGTTCCTGCGCATCGTCGAATCATCCCGGGCGCGCTTCACCACCCTGCCCTTCGTGGGCGCCAACGAGCGCGTGCCCCACGACAAGCGCTACGTCACCAAGCTGGTGCGCGTGGCGTATCTGGATACCAACGATCTTACCAATGCTGTGCTCAACCGCCTCAAGAGCGAGACGGGCGACATCATCTCGTACCGGTCGTCGCTCATCATCAGTGACCAGGCGGAAAACATCGACCGCCTGGTGTCCATCATCAAGCAGTTCGACACCCCTTCGGCCAACCGCGACAAGATCTGGATGATCCGGATCAAGAACACTTCGGCTATCGACATGGCCGGCCGTATCGCGGAGATCATGCCGGTTCAGCAATTGGGTTCCGGCCAGCGGCGCCAGCCCGGATCGCCGCCCCCCGCCCCGCCCAAACCGCAGCCCGGCCCGCCCGGTGATCTGTCGACCGAGATGACCATCACCAAGATCGTCCCCGACGAGAGGTCCAACAGCCTGATCATCGTGGCCAACCAGCGCGCCTACGAGTGGCTGGTGGTTCTGGTCCGAAAGTTGGACGTCTCACCCGAGGAATCGGTGCGCGGGGGAGCCGAGGTCCGCTTCCACATCTACAACTGCGCCAACGCGAACTGCGATGAGTTGGCGGCCACATTGAGCGCCATCACCGGCGTGCAGGTGGTGGGCTCTCTTGGCACCGGCATCCGGCGTCGAGGAAGCGCCGCAGCCCCCACTGCCGCCACCCCGGCGCAAGGCCAGGACAACAAGAGCGCTCTCATGTTCGAGGGCGACGTGCGCATCACGTTCGACGCGCCCACCAACTCGCTGCTGGTCATGTCGTCGTTCAAGGATTTCCAGGCGCTACGCCGCGTGATCGAGAAGCTGGATGCGCCCCGCAAGCAGGTGTTCATCGAGGCCCTCATCCTCGAGGTCACCACCGACAAGTCCCGTGATGTCGGTGTCTCGTACCATGCCGGCAAGGGGCAGGACATCGCCGGACAGCAAAGCCTGCTGCTGGGTGGATTCAACGCGAACAAGACACTGGGCGCCGCCTTTGATCCCAAGACCCTGCTCAACAACATGGGGGGCCTGAGCGCGGCGCTGTTCGGGCCGGCTATCGACCCGGCGCAGACTAAGCTGTTTGGCGTCCTCAATGTGAACATACCCTCGTTCGGCGTCTTCCTGCAGCTTCTGCAGACCAACAACGACGTCAATGTGCTCTCCAACCCGCACCTCCTCATCATGAACAATCAAGAGGGGGAGATCACGGTTGGCGAGAACCTGCCCTTCCCGGGCGCCATGATGGGCAGCGCGATTGGCGGTGCGGGCGGTTACACCCCGTACCTCTCGGTCAACCGCCAAGACGTGGCACTCAAGCTCAAGCTCTTGCCCAGCGTGAACGAACACAACGTGATCCGGTTGGACGTGGAACAGGAGGTCTCTGACGTCGAGTCGCCGAACTACAACAACCTGGGACCGGCCACATCCAAGCGGTCGACCAAGACCACGGTGGTGGCGCGCGACCAGCAGACCGTAGTGATTGGCGGTCTGATGAGCGATCGGGCGAGCGAGACGGTGACCAAAGTCCCGATCTTGGGCGACATTCCGGTCATCGGGTTCTTCTTCCGCAGCACACAGAAGAATCTGAAGAAGACGAACATCATCATCGCGCTCACGCCCTATGTGATCTCCGACCTCTCGGACCTGCGCCGGGTGGCTGACAAGAAAATGCGCGAGCGACGCGAGTTCATCGAGCGCTACAGCTCACTGGAGGACCGCGTATCGCTGGATAAGGATCTGGATTTCCGGCGCAAGCGCGGAATGCTGGAAGAGATCAACAAAACCGTGCGGGATATGGAGGATGAGGAGCGGGAGTTGCGCGAGATCCGAACCCGAGACGCGGAGCCGGACACGACGCCCATCGAACCGACTGCGGCCAACGGTCCGCCCGCACCGATGCCCGAGGTGGAAGAGAACCGCCCGGCCACACCGGTCGACGACATGGATGAAGAGCCGCCCGCGGAGGAGAGGCTGACACCCGCCCCGAGCCCGGCGCCGCGCAAGACGGCGGGCAAACGCCTGCGCAAGACGACCGCCGCGGCATCGAGCAAGACGCCCAAGGCGGCCCCCGCCGCCGCGCCCGCGAGCAAGACGGCGCCCGCGTCCCCGGCTGCCAAGCCCGCAGGCAAGGCGGCGCCCGCAGCCCCGGCGGCCAAGCCCGCCCCACCAGGGGGCTCCAAGCCGGCTACCACGCCGGCCAAGGAATAGGCATGGCGGGAAAGCGACTCGGCGAGATCCTGCTTGAGGCAGGGGCCGTCACCAGCGAGGCGGTGGAGCAAGCCCTTGTCCAGCAGGTCAGCGAGGGTGGTCGAATTGGCGAAGTCTTGCAGAAAGCGCGCGCCGTGACCGAGGAGGACGTGCTGCGCGCGCTCGGCACCCAGCTGGGAATTCCATTTGCGGCCGATTTGGACGTCAAACAGATCGACGCCGACCTGGCCATCCTGGTGCCTATCGCGTTCGCCAAACAGCACCGCTTGTTGCCGATCAAGAGGGACGGAACCATTGTCACGGTGGCCACCGCCGACCCACTCGACGTGGGCGGGTTGGACGACCTGCGCGGCGTGGTGGGCGGCGACCTTGCTCCCCTGCTGGTCCCCAGCAACAAGATCCTGGACGCCGCCAACCAGGTCTACGGCCGCAGGCAGGACGCGGGCACCCTGGGCGAAGGCGAAGGCGAGGACGAGATGGGTGCGGCCGAGGAATTGGTGGACATCCTCGACGTCAACGACGAGGCGCCCATCATCCGCTGGGTCAACGCACTGATGTTCAACGCGGTCAAGGAGCGGGCCAGCGACATCCACATCGAGCCGGGCGAGAAGGACGTCATCGTCCGCTATCGCATCGATGGTGTGCTGTATGAAACTCGACGGGCAGCCCGCCAGTTCATTCCCTCGATCATCTCGCGTGTGAAGATCATGGCCGGACTCAACATCGCGGAGAAGCGCCTGCCACAGGACGGTCGCATCCGGCGCAAGATCGCGGGCAAGGACATCGACATGCGCGTGGCCACCGCACCCACGGTCAAGGGGGGCGAACGCATCACGATTCGTCTGCTCGATCGCGAGAACGTGCTGCACGATCTGGCCGACATCGGGTTTGGCGACGATCACCTGCGCCAGATGGACGACATCATCCACCGCCCGCACGGCATCATGTTGGTGACAGGGCCCACCGGCTCGGGCAAGACCACCACGCTCTATGCCTGCCTGGCCAAGATCAACTCACCCGATCTCAACATCCTGACCATTGAGGATCCGGTCGAATACCAGCTCGACGGCATTTCGCAGGTGGCGGTGAACGAGAAGATCGATCTCACTTTCGCCAACGGTTTGCGCTCGTTCTTGCGCCACGATCCCGACGTGATCATGGTGGGAGAAATCCGCGACTTGGAGACCGCCGAGATCGCCATCCAGGCCTCACTGACCGGCCACCTGGTGTTGTCCACCATCCACACCAACGACGCCGCCGGCGGGATCACCCGTTTGGTNNGATCTGGGTGTGCAGCCGTTCCTGGTGGCCTCGTCGCTGATGGCCCTGCTGGCCCAGCGTCTGGTGCGTCGTCTGTGCCTCGATTGCTGCGAGGCCTACCGGCCCAGCGAGGAAGACTTGCTCAGCCTGGGGCTTGACCCGGCCCGCTTTTTTGCCGGCCAGGCCCGCCGCGTGCGCTTCAAGGGCGAGGGTGTGCCGCCTCCACCCGGCATGCTTTACCGGGCGCATGAGGGAGGCTGCATGAATTGCCTGAACGCCGGATACAAGGGCCGCACCGCGATCTACGAGCTTCTGATGGTGGATGAGGAGACCCGCCAGCTCGCCATCAAGAACGCCGACGCCGGCGCCATCAAGCGCGCGGCCATCGCGAGCGGCGGTATGCGCACGTTGCGCGAGGACGGCGCGCAGAAGGTGCTGGCCGGCATGACCAGCCCAGCCGAGGTGCTCATGATCACCACCGGAGACGCGAACTAGGACGAGGGAGCCCGAACGTGCCGCTCTACGCATGGAAAGGCATCAACGCCACCGGCAAGCCGGCTGCCGGCAACCGTGAGGCGGACGGTCCCAAGGCGCTGCGCCAGACCCTGCGCAAGGAAAGCGTCTT
>PMZX01000479.1:0-4353 GCA_003170035.1 Myxococcales bacterium
GATGATTCTGAGGTGCTGGAGCTCTGCGACAGCCGGCACCCGGTGGTGGAACGTCTGGCTGCCAGCGGCGGCTTCGTGCCCAATGACCTGCATCTCGACACCGAGCGCGAGCAGATCCTCATCGTGACCGGACCGAACATGGCGGGCAAATCCACGTTGATCCGCCAGGCCGCCCTGTCGGTGATCCTGGCTCAGGCGGGCAGTTTCGTGCCCGCGCGCGCGGCGCGCATCGGCTTGTGCGACCGCGTGTTCACTCGTGTGGGCGCCGGCGACAACCTGGCCCGAGGCGAATCCACCTTCCTGCTGGAAATGCGCGAGACCGCGCACATCTTGCGCCACGCGACCCGCAAGAGCCTGATCATCCTCGATGAGATCGGGCGCGGGACCTCGACCTATGACGGCGTGTCCATCGCCTGGGCGGTGGGCGAGCACCTGCACGACGTGGTGGGCGCGCGCACGCTGTTTGCCACCCACTATCACGAGCTGTGCGACCTTCACGACTCGCACCCGCGCGTGCACAACGTCAGTGTGGCTGCGCGCGAATGGAAGGGCGATGTCGTCTTCCTGCGCAAGCTGACCCCGGGCGGTACCAGCCGGTCGTTCGGGATCGAGGTGGCCAAGCTGGCCGGTTTGCCGCCCGCGGTGGTCGGCCGCGCCCGCGCCATCCTGGAACGCTTGCAACTCGGCGCCTCGAGCCCGCGCCGTCCTGACGAGCCGCACCCGGCGTTGCCTGGGCAGGGTGAAGCGCCCCAACTGGGGCTGTTCGAGCCGCGCGGGCAGACGTCCTTGTCACCCAGGGGCACTCCGTCGGACGCTGTGTCCTTGGCAGATGGAGGGGTCGAGGTCGAAGTCGTGGCCGCGCTGCGCGCCGCTGATCTTGACGGGTTGTCGCCCCGTGCTGCCTGGGAGCTGTTGGCGGAATTGCGAAAGAAGTTGACGGATGGCCGATCCGGCCGCCCATGATTGGGGGTCGTGGTTGTAAAACGCGCGGCGCTCGCGCTCCTGCTCGCTCCCCTTTCCAGCGTCGTTCTCGCTGCGCCGGCGCGCGTGCCTGACGGTGGGAGCGGCCCGCAGCCTGTCTCGCCCAAGACCGTCGGCCCGGCCCGGTCTTCAACCACGGTCAAGAAGACCAAGCAGCCGCGCAACCCGCCGGTCGAGCTCTTCCAGATCAACACCAAGGAGACGTTCATGCTGCGCTTCGCGGATGAGCGAGGCCGTCCCGTGGTGGGGTGGCAGAAGCGATTCCAGCGCTTCATGCGTTGTCACCACACCAACACCCAGCACAAGATAGATCCGCGCTTGCCGCGCTTGCTCTATCAGACCGGGCGGCATTTCACCGGTCACCGTCTGGAGGTCATCTCCGGCTACCGCAACCCCAAGGTCGCGCGCAATCCGCGCAGCCCGCACAAGCTGGGACTGGCCTGCGATTTTCGTATTGCGGGCGTGCCCAACACGACCTTGCGCGAGTACCTGCGCCGGAGCTTCGAGCACGTGGGCGTCGGTTTCTATCCCAATTCCTTCTTCGTTCACCTGGACGTGCGCAAAGGACCCTCCGCTTTTTGGATCGACTACTCGGGGCCCGGCGAGGGCGCCGCGTATTCCGGGAATCCGCACGACGACCTGCGCACGGGCAAGGCCGACTGGTTCAGGCCATCTTCCGGCCGGCGGTCCTCGCCATCGGAGCGCGCCGAGAGCGTGGACGACTTGATGGAAAACGCAGTAAAGGGAGGCGGAACCTCGGCCGCGCCGGGCGGCGACGCTCCTGGGGCTGCAGCCGCAGTGCAGCGGACAGGCCAGACGCGTACCGGTGCGCCGAACTAGTCGCGTGGGAAGCCGGCGAGCGCCCCTTTCAGGGTTCCCATACTAAACCTCGGCTTTGCCGATTGTCGAAACCCGGCCTGCAGTGCTAGAAGACGGCCAGGTACCACCCACGGACCATGTTCGCCCTTGCTCGAGGCCCAAAGGGGCCGGCACGGGTGTAAAGGCAGAGGAGAATTCCAGATGAAGAAGCTCGGTGTTTCCTTGGTGGCAGCGTTCTTCGTGTTGGCGGCCGCACAGCAGGCGATGGCGGCCAAGGCAAAGAAGGCCAAGGAGGACAAGCCCCGCGGGCCCGCTCCCGTGGCCAAGGCTGACGCCATCAGCGAGATCAGGGGCGACTACAAGTGGGGGATGACCCTGCAGCAGGTTGTCGACAAGATCAGCGCGCGCATCGAGGCGGCGTACAAGGACAGGATCGCCAAATCCACCGCTGACCCGAACCGGAACGACAAGTTCCGCAAGGCAATGCGCGACGAGATCGCCGTGGCCAAGAAGAACGTGGTCAAGTTCGAAGGGCAGAAGGGCCCATGGGACGTGTCGATCATCGATCAGGAGATCGTGCAGGGACAGGGCCTGACCATGCTCGTCATCAAAGAGGACAAGTCCACCCGCTACTTCTTCTTCGACCATGACAGCCTGTTCAAGATGTTCATCGCCTTTGACAAGGAGATGCTGCAGGGAAAGAACTTCAAGGACTTCGGCGCCGCCATGCAGGCGAAGTTCGGCAAGGCGCAAGAAATCTTCGTCAACCAGAGCTACCTCGGGGTCAAGGAGAGGAAGCTGGACCACCTGCTCTGGCGGTCGAGCACGGGAGACGGGCTCAAGCTGGTGGATCGGTCCGAGTTCTATGACGTGTACTGCCTGGTGTTGTACGACCAGAGCGTCGAGCAACGCGTGGCGGCCGCGCGCAAGCAGTTCGAAGCTTCCCAGCCCAAGGGCTCCATGGTCGACACCGTGGTTGGGGGCAAGGAATCAGACCGTGACGAGAACGACAACGTGATTGACCGGATCACGGGCAAAGAGGTCTTCAAGCCTGGCGACCGGCGCGCCGCGCAGCAGAACATCACCGTGCCGGCCCCTGGCGCTCCCCCAGCCTCGCGCAGCGTGGAAGACAAGTAGTCCGGCGCCGGCAATCAATCGGAGCCCCCGAACGCTGTGTTGCTTGACAGCGGCAGGGTAGCTCCGCAGAATGCGACCCCTTCCAAATGGCCAATATCAAGTCAGCCCAGAAGAAGAACCGACAGCGCATCCGGCGCCAGGCGCGCAATTCGGCCCAGAAGGCGGCGATGCGCACGGCAGTGAAGAAACTGCGTGCTGCGGTTGCTGCCAAGGACCAGCCGCAGGCAGCCGCGTTGCTCAAGTCAGCGACCTCACTCATCAGCCGGCTCGGCCGGCGGGGCGTGATCAAGAAGCGGACCAGTTCGCGTCACGTGTCGCGCCTGACGGTCGCCTTCAACGCCCTGGCCAAGTAGTCCGGCGGCGACGCCTGGATTTTCTAACGCTGCGTTCTCCGGGATGGAGTGCGCGGCTGGCCGACCCGACAGGCGACCGGCCTTCCGTGCCAGCGCCGGTCCGCCCGCGTGCGCGCGACGGGCGAGCGGTGAGCGACCAGCGAAAAGCGGACTGCGTGGGCGATCCGCGTGAGCCGTGAGCGTCCCGCGGAACGTTCTACGCTCTCGGCCTACCGCCCACGAACACGCTCTCGCACTCACACACGCGAATCGCGGGCCGGCCTTTCGGCCGGCCCGCTGACCAGGAACGGCCCCTATCTACTTGCCAATCAGGAGCTGGAACTCGGTTCGGCGGTTCTTGGCCTTGCCTGCCTTGGTCTTGTTGTCAGCGATGGGTTTCTCCATGCCGTAGCCGACCGAAGTCAGCCGCTCGGCCCTGATGCCCTTGTTGACGAAGTACTCCTTCACCGTGTCGGCGCGCTTCTGCGACAGCTCCTTGTTGTACTCGTCCTTGCCGACGTTGTCGGTGTGACCGCTTATCTCGATCCTGGTGTCTGGGTAGTCACTCAAGACCTGGACGGCCCTGTCGAGCACGTCGTACGACTTCTTGGTGAGGTTGGCGGAATTGGTCTTGAAGTTGATGCCTTCGATGACGCCGGTGAACTTCTTCAGGGCAGCAGGCACCTCGTCCGGACAGCCATCCTCATCCTGGTAGCCGTTGAAGGTCTCGGGCTCGTTCGGGCACTTGTCGAGGTAGTCGGGGATGCCGTCGCCGTCGGTGTCCTTGGGCGGCGGGCAGCCATTCTTCGTCGGGTCGTCGTTCTTGGGGCCCGGCTCGGTCGGGCAGGCGTCGTTGACGTCGAGGATGCCGTCGCCGTCGGTGTCCTTGGGCAGCGGACAGCCATTCTTTGTCGGGTCGTCGCTCTTGGGGCCCGGCTCGGTCGGGCAGGCGTCGCTGCTGTCAGGGATGCCGTCGCCGTCGGTGTCCTTGGGCGGCGCGGGCGGCGGGGGCGGCGGAGGCAGCGGCGTAGGCCGAGTCGCGCCAAACGCCAGGTAGGCAGACAGCAGGATTTCGTAATCAGGG
>PMZX01000479.1:4382-8874 GCA_003170035.1 Myxococcales bacterium
GTCATCGGTGTCTCGGGGCACGATGTTGGTGTTCTTCGGGAACGTCGACAGGGCTCCCCATCCGACGAGCGCAAAGGGCCGGACATAGCCGGTGTGGATGAAGTTCCCAATCACCTGCACGCGGTAGCCGAGAACGTTCATGCGTGTGCCGCCGGCGGAATCGCTCCAGCGGGTGTGGGTTGGCGAGATCATGCCCTCGGCTTCGACGCCCACCCAGGGAATGATGTTGTAGCCCAGACGCAGACCGAAAGCTCCGCCCAAGTCAGGCGAGAGGCCTTCAGGATCGTCCACGTGGCGGCCGAGCCCGCTTTGCTTGTCGTAGAAATGGAGGCCACCAAAGAGCCCGATCTCGAAGGGCTGATCCAGCGGCCCTTCGTCGGCGGCCGCTTTGTTTGGCGGGCTGGCCTCGGCCGCCAGCGCGCGCGGGGCTGCGGCGCTGGCCAGACCGGCCAGCAACCCGACGGTCAAGACACCTGACCTAAGTAGGAACCTGTCTGCTCGACTTTTCATGCGATTTCCTTCCTTTTCGAGAACGCCGTTGTGTTTCGGCCACCGCGTCTCGCCGAATCCTGGGTTCGGCGAGTCTCCCGACGCGGGAGCCTGGTGCGAACAGGTGGTCTTCTCCCCTCGCATCATTTGGCCGCAAGGATGTCCCACTACCGTTCGCGCGTCAACTGCGACGATACGCCCTGCGTTCAAACCCTCCCTCAGCGCCGAGGGGATGCCTCTTCTGCCAGTTGGCGGACCAAACGCATCAACTGGACTTCTGGATCCACGCGTGACGACTTGAATGCGCGGTCGGCGTGGTAGAGCCGTTCGAAGCTGCGGCGCAGAGCAGTCACGGACATGCGCCGCGCGGGAACCAGCACGTCGTCGAGGAAGAATGGTGGCAGCCCCACTGCGGCGGCCATTTCGGCACGGGGCACGTTTGCCGCGGCCAGCTCCTTGGCGCGCCAGGTTTGGCGAAGCTGGCGCAGCAACATGGCCTGGATGCGCAAGGGCGGCTCGCGGTTGCGGAGCATGTTGGTGACCAGGGCGAGCGCTCGCCGGGCGTCGCCCGAGCCGATGGCCTTGGTCAGCTCAAAGACGTTTCGCTCGCGCGATTCTGGCACCAACTCTTCGACCTGGGCGCGGGTGAGGCGACCGGATTTGCCGGCGTAGATCTCCAGTTGTTCCAGGGCTTGCATCAGGCGGCCCAGATCAGGGCCGGCCGCGTTGGCCAGGGCCTCGGCCGCGTCGTTNNTATCCGGCCCGCCGCAACGCCAGAAAGGCGCGCAAACGGCCATCGACTTTTTCGGCCAAGAGCACCAGGCAGGTGCTCGGATTGGGATGGGCGGCGTAGGCAGTCAGCGGTTCCAGGGCGTCGGCCTTGACCTGCTCCAGGCCGCGGGCGATCACCAGACGTTGCTTGGCGAACATCGGCAAGGTGCGGGCTGCCGCCAAGACCTCGATCAGGGGAATCTCCTTCAGGTCGAAGACTTCGCAGTTGAGCCCTGACGTGTCTCCCGCCGCACCAAGGATTTTGCGCCGCAGGGCCGCGACGCAGCGGTCGGCAAGAAAGCGCTCGGGGCCGTGCAGGCAGTACAGGGGCGCGATCTGACCGCGCTCGATGGCGCGCAGCAGATCAGACTCTTCCCGCGCAGGCACGGAACGGATTTACCACATCCGAGCTATTTCAGAAGACGGATGCTGTCACCGTCGACGAAATACACGAGAGGCAGATCCACGCGACCGTGGTCGGGGCCGAAACGGATATCTCCGGTCATTCCCTCGAAGCGCCCGCTTCCCACCAGCCGCAAGACATCGGCACAGGTGCGCGCGCCGCGCTCGACCGCCCCGCGCAGGATCGACAAGCCGTCGTACCCGTAGGCGTCAGCGGCGGTCGGGTTGGTGCCATAGACTTCACGGAAGCGCGAGACGAAGTTCCCGCTGCGCGCATCCTCGGCCGGATAGTAGCCAGGGCAAAGCATGGCGCCCTGGACGTAGCGCTCGGCATTGCGGAGCAGTCGCTCAGAAAGGCTCAGGGCGGTGGAGAGCAAGAGCACCTCGCGCCGGCTGGGGATCGGCGCGGTCGGCGACGAAAGCGTAGTCAGCATGCGCGGCCGGCGGGGCCAGATGCCGGCGACGGCCAAGGCCGGTGCCACCAGTTCCAAGCGAGCCGCCTCGTCGGGCACGAACAGGGCATCGAAGGCAATCCTGCGCAACTCGTTCACCTGCGCGGAGAAGGACGTGGCGCCCGCAACGTAGGTGATGTGCGCGACCAGTGTGCCCCCGCCGGCCGCCAGGGCATTCTTGAAGGCGCCGGCCAGGCGCTTGCCCGAGGCGCTGTCCGGCCCCAACACGACGAAGCGCCGCGCGCCCAGAGCCAGCGCCCGCTGTGCCAACGCCATGGCACGCGATTCGGGCGCATGGATGAGCTGGAACGCGGTGGTGCGGGCGCCCGGCGCATGTTCGTCGAGCAGCAAGAAAGGCACGCCGTCGCGCGTGGCCAGTTCGATGCCGCGCGGATCAGGCGCGCCCAGTAGGCCGATGACCGAGTCCTCACGCGCCAGCGACCAGGCCGCCGCGCCCACGCCCGCGCTCCCGGCGCGCTCGGCCGGGGCCGCGGCATCGCGTACCACGAGATGATACGAAGAAGGGTCGCCTGCGGGCGTGGGCTCGGCCATCACCAACATCGCCCCGCGTAGCACCACCTCGCCCAGACGGGCTTGCGCGCCCGACTGGGGAACCGCCAGTCCGAGGCGCAGCGGATCGCCGGTCGCCGGGCCCTGCAGGGCCGGATCAAACCCCAGGTTGCGCCGAACCACTCCGATGTCTTGCTCCAGCCGGACCGCGCTGGCTTCGTCTCCCCGCGCGCGCAGCGCCGCCACCGCGTGCGCCCCGAGCATGGCGCGTACGAAAGGGGAGCGCGGGACACTCAAGGCGCTCGCGGCCGCCTCGCCGGGAATCTTCTCGGCCACCTCCTCGGCGCGGCGGCGAGCATAGGTGCGCTCAGGCTCCCGCGTCCCGTCGATGCTGCGATACTGGTCCCACTGGTCGATGGCCGCCACTGGGTCCCCGGTCCCGGCCAGGGCCTCGGCTGCAGCGGCATGCAGAAGGAGCGGAGCATCGGCGTCGGTCTGTCCTCCCACCGGGGGCGGTCCGGACGCGAGAAACGGCCGCAGCAGCGCCACCGCCATCACGGCATTGCCCAGCCGGCTGGCGGCGATTCCCAGCAGGAAGTCGAAATCGGGCGTTCTTTCGCCTGCGTCGGCCTTGTCCAGGGTGGCCTTGGCGCCGGACGCATCGCCGGACACGATCTGAACCCGCGCCAGAAGGGCGAGGGCAGCCGAGCGTCGGCGATGGTCGGGATGGCTGGCCAGGAAGGCTTGCAGAGCGTCGCGCGCGGTGGCTGGATCCGACGCGAAGGCCTTGCTGGCGGCCGCCCGAAAATCTGCGTCGCCCCCGCGATCCTCGCGTGGCAAGCCCGCGTCGGGCACACCCGCCCCGGGCGAAGTCGGGAAAGGGCCCTCCTGGCGGGCTTGCACCTGCCCGCTGGCACAGCCAGCGAGCAAAAAGGCGAAGAGCACCCATGCGCGCATGGGTCGGTTTTACGACAGTCGCCGGTCTGAGTCGACTGCCGGAAACTGATCAGCGACCGTCGACTAGTTTTCTCGTGTCGGTGGACTGGTCCGAGGCTTCGTTCCCGGTTCGAGTGAACCCTCGGCCGCCAAGACCGCACGAAGCTTCTTCACCTCTTCGGGGCTCAGGCGGGCCAGGTCTGCCTCCCTTCCCCCATCGACTGCGTCGTTCCACTCAGCGGATCCAGGACGGATGTGCCGTAGCTGCATCGTCTCCCTCCCTCATGCTTGTTCGGTGGCGCCACATGTCCCTATCGCCACCTCGCCTTCCCAACCTTCGTGAACGAGAAGCTATTCCCAAAAGCTACGACAACATTTTCCCAGATCGGCCGGGGCTCGCACAGAAAAATTCGTCTAACGCATCGAGCTTCGCGCCTGTGACATCTGCCGCATGCGGCCCAGCGTGTGTTATGAACCCCAACGATGCGAATCTCAAAGACCCTGATCCCGACGCTGAAAGAGGCTCCTGCCGAGGCTGAGGTGCCATCCCACATTCTGATGGTGCGTGGCGGATACCTGCGCAAGCTGGCTGCCGGCATCTATTCTTTTCTGCCGCTCGGCTGGCGCGTTGTGCAGAAGATTTCGCGCATTATTCGCGAGGAGATGAACCGCGCTGGGGCGCAGGAGGTGTTCCTGCCTGCGGTCATCCCGGGCGAGTTGTGGCAGGAGTCCGGCCGCTGGGATCACTACGGCGACCAACTTCTTCGTTTCAAGGATCGCAAGGGCGCGGACTTCGTCATCGGTCCCACGCACGAAGAAGTGATCGTCGATCTGGTGCGCCACGATGTGCGCAGCTATCGGCAGTTGCCGCTCAATCTGTTCCAGATCCAGACCAAGTTTCGCGACGAACTGCGCGCGCGCGCCGGCCTGAT
>PMZX01000474.1 GCA_003170035.1 Myxococcales bacterium
CCGACCGCGTGCGCGCCAACCACGGCGACGCACTCAACCGCCGTCGCGGTCCCGCGCGAGCGCGCCCAGAAAAGAAATCGTCACGTCGTCTGACCGTGCTTGTCGGATCGGGGACTTAGGATGGACGGAGAAGGACAGGAACAGGTGACAAAGGAGATGACAGCAGTTGCGCATGCGCCCCTAGAAATCGGGCGGCCTTGGCACTCGCTCGACGACCACTGTCAATCCGTGGCAGTCAGGACGGCGGCCTTCCTGAATGGGATCGCGGCCGACAAGTGGGGCACGCTCGCGGGGTTGTGGCACGACCTTGGAAAGAGCACGCCCGAGTGGCAGGGCTTCATTCGATCAGCCGGGAGATCCGCCACGGAGGCGCACGTCGAAGAGCAGGAAGCCCGGCGTCGTGGTCCGCCACACAGCGCAACTGGTGGACTGCATCTCCTTCAGTCGATGGGCCTGGAGATCGGAGGGCCGCTGGCATTTGCGATCGCGGGTCACCACGGTGGACTTCCGGACAAGGAGGCTCTGCGATCACGCCTCGCAGATCCCGAGGAGAAGGCGCGGTACCAGAGAGCCGCGCTGGACGCCATCGCTCATCAAACTGGCAGTGAGAAGCCCACCTGGCCGACGTGGCTGGTGAGCCCTGCGTCGCCGGATGCAGGTAGACGGAGTCTCGAGTTCTTCACGCGGATTCTCTTCTCGGCCCTGACCGACGCCGACTTCCTCGACACCGAGGCGTATTTCGCGACGGCTGGCAACGACCGCGCCGCAGCCCAGACCCAGGCACGGAAGCAGCGTTGGCCTGAGCTTCGCTCGTACAAGCCGGTGCTAGACGCATTTCTTGCAGAAAAACACACAAGCGTGCCTTCGACGTCGGTGAACCTTCTCCGCCACGAGGTGCTGAATGCCTGTCGTGAGGCCTCCTCGGGCGCCCGGGGCGCGTTCAGCCTGACGGTCCCCACCGGTGGCGGGAAAACGCTCTCTGGCCTGAGGTTCGCGGTGGACCATGCGATCCATCACGGCCTGCGCCGGATCGTCGTTGCCCTGCCCTTCACCAGCATCATCGAACAGACCAGCGAAGTCCTGCGCAATGTCTTCGCTAGCCTTGGTCCAGACGTTGTCCTTGAACACCACAGTGCCCTCGATCCCGAGCGGGCCACGGCTCGTGGCCGGGTGTCAGCCGAGAACTGGGACGCTCCCTTGATCGTTACGACCCAGGTCCAGCTCTTTGAGAGTCTCTTTGCGAATCGGCCGGGCGCCTGTCGGAAACTGCACAATCTGATCGATTCGGTGCTCGTACTCGACGAGGTGCAGAGCCTGCCCGCCCATCTCCTGGAGCCAATTCTGGATGTCGTAGATGGACTCGTCCACCACTACGGCGTCACGGTGTTGCTGATGACTGCCACCCAACCGGCCCTCCACCAGCGGTCGGTCGGTGCCCGTCAGTTCCATGGGTTGGCGTCCCCGCCGCGCGAAATCATCCCCGATGAACTTACGTCCAGGCTCTGGGATGGACTTCGCCGCGTTGATGTCCACTGGCCGCCAGCCGGCAGCGCCGCTACCAGCCAGGAGCCGGAGTCCTTCTGGCCAGACCTGGCCGCGAAGTTTGCCGAGAAACCGCAGGTCCTTGCGATCACGCATTTGAAGCGGGACGCGCAAGCTCTGTGGCAGGCCGTCGCTTGCTTCGATCCGAAGGCGCTCCACCTGAGCGCGGCCATGTGCCCAGAGCATCGCTCCCAGGTTTTGGCTGCCGTGAAAGACCGCCTCAAACGCGGAGAGCCCTGTCGTCTGGTCACCACCCAAGTTGTCGAGGCCGGCGTGGACATTGATTTCCCCGTCGTGTTTCGCGCAATGGCTGGTCTGGAATCACTGGCGCAGAGTGCGGGCCGGTGCAACCGGGAAGGTCGGCTGGCCAAGGGTGACTTCTTCGTCTATGAGGCCCCGACCGCGCCGCCGAAGTCCCTGCGCCTCCACAGGGACGTTGCCCAGACGATGCTCGACGGGGAACCCAGTCTGGACATTTTCCAGCCCGCCACATTTCGGCGCTACTTCGACCGACTGTACGCGCACAAGGATCTCGATCTCCCCGGAATCCAGGGCATGCGTGCGGCCCTGCGATTCGAGGCAACGGCGGAGGCCTTCCAAATGATCGAGCAGGCGACGACCACGATCTTCGTGCCGTTCGATGAGCGCGCCCGTGCCGCGATCAAGGAATTGCGCTTCGCCGGGCCATCGCGAGACCGACTTCGCTTACTGCAGCGATATGGCGTCGCGGTTTACCCCCATCAATTCAAGAGTCTGCAGGCGGAAGGCGCGGTCGAGGAGATCCACTCCGGCCTGTGGGCGCTCTGCTCTGACGTCAACTACGACAACAACCTTGGCCTCCGCACCAGCGCGGATGCCTCCGTGGCCCTCATCATCTGAGGAGGTTCTCGCATGCCTGAACGATCACCAACATTCCACGTGCGCGCACATGGTCCAATGGCCTGCTTCACGCGACCCGAACTGAAGGTGGAACGCGTGAGCTACGAAGTGATGACACCATCTGCAGCGCGCGGCGTGCTTGAGGCGATTCTCTGGAAGCCTGCCATCCGGTGGCGCATCGAACGCATCCACGTTCTGAAGCCGATCAAGTTCGGACAACTGCGTCGGAATGAGGTCAACAGCCGCCTGTCCGAGCGTGGCGACCACTCCACCTACTGTGCAGACGAAGATCGCGCCCAACGAAACACCCTCTTTTTGGCTGACGTCGACTACATCATCGAAGCCCATTTCGAGATGACGGCAAAGGCCGGTCCAGAAGACAACCTGACCAAATTTGTCGAGATGTTCCAGCGCCGGCTCGACAAAGGCCAGCGCTTCCACCAGCCCTATCTCGGCTGCCGCGAGTTCGAGGCCATCGTGGAGCCAGCACCCGATCCTTTGCCAAAGCCGCACGAGAGCCTGCGGGGTCTGCGCCCCCTCGGCCTCATGCTGCACGACATCGAATTCGGCGAGGAGAACAAGCCGCGCTTCTTCGACGCGCGCCTCGACAACGGCGTCATGGAAGTGCCGCCATTCGAGGAGGTGCCGGCATGATACTCAAAGCGCTGTACGACCTGGCCCAAGCGGAACACCTGATTGACGATCCCGACTACATCCTAGGCGAAGTGGCTTACTGCCTGAGCCTCGGGCCAAATGGAAGCAACCCGAGACTGCTGTCGCTCGCGACAGAACGACAGGAAGGCAACAGAACTGTCCTGGACTTGCCCAAGATTCCCATTCCCCGCGAGTTGAGCAGGCAGGGCACAAAGGCACCGGCCTTTTTTTTGACCGACAAGGCATCATTCCTATTCGGCCTAGACCCCAGCAAGGACGACCCCAAGGAAATGGTGCGTTTCCGAGAGGAAGCGTTGCGGTTTCGCGATCGGGTCGAAGCCGCTCAGTCGGAGCTTCCACGGGGCACACTCGAGCGCGAAGCCGTTGACGCTCTCTTGGCCTTCCTCAAGTCATCCGAAGCCGCGCGCCACGGTTTGATCCGTGCAGCGTATGACTCGACTTCGTCCGCGCGAGAGAAGCAATTTCTGGTGTCGAAGCCTATCTACGTGGTGTTTGCCCCTGAGGGGCAGACACCGCTCCACTGGCTCCCCGCGATCCAAACCCTTTGGAGAGATTTGCGAGAACAGGAGAGGGCCCGCGGGCCAATCGCCCGTTGCCTCGTCACCGGGACGAGAGGACCAAAGGCGGATCGCCACACCTACCTCAAAGGTGTCCCGGGCGGCCAAAGCAGCGGGGGGCCCCTCGTCACCTTCAACAAGGCCGCGTTCTGGTCCTACGGCCTTTCCGGAAACAACAACGCCCCCATCGGCCAGGAGGCGGCCGAGGCGTACGCCGCGGGGTTGAACCGTCTTCTCGACAACAAACCGTCGACAAATGACGGGCGTCAACTTCAAAGACAGAATCTTTTGCTGTCAGCCGACACCATCGCCCTCTTCTGGTCGCGCGAGCAGACAGACCTTTCCTGGCTCCTCACGCTCGCTGACAGCCCCGATTCGGTTAGAGAGATGCTCCGTGCTCCCCATACCGGAAGGCGCTCCGTTCTGGAAGACCCGGCAGCGTTCTTCACGCTCGTGCTCTCGGGCGCCCAAAGCCGCACGATCGTGAGGTCCTTTCTCGCCACGCAGACCCAGAATGTTGCGCGAAACGTCGACCTGTATCTGGAACACGCGTCTATCGTTCGCCCATTCAGGGAGGCCGCCGGAACCTACCCTCTTCGCGATCTGCTGCGGAGCCTCGCTGCTCTCGGCGACATAGAACGCTTGGCGCCTGACCTCGGCACACAGGTCTACCTTGCAGCGATCTCGGGCCGGCCCTTGCCCCGTGCAGTGCTTGAGGCGGCCATTCGCCGAACCCGTGCCGATGGGCCGGGGTCCTCCCGCCCCGATTCGACAGAGGCGCACCAGCGTCTACTCGCGTTCGCCGCCCGCTGCAGCCTTATCCGCGCCAGCCTCGTTCGACAACGCACCTTCAAGGAGGAACCAACTGTGTCACTTGACTCAAAAAACCAGCAACCCGCGTATCTCCTCGGCAGAGTCCTCGCCATCGTGGACGCGATCCAGCGGGACGCGCTCGGCCCGAGAGTGAACGCAACCCTCGTCGACCGCTACTACGGTTCGGCCAGCAGCACGCCCGCAGCAGTGTTCCCTACGCTGCTACGGCACAGCCAGCATCACCTGAGCAAGCTGCGCAAGGAGAAGGCCGGACTGGCCGTCGTGCGCGAAAGGCTCCTGCAGGAGGCTACCGGCGGGCTTCAGGTCTTCCCGAAAACCATGAACCTGGAAGCCCAGGGCCTGTTCGCTCTCGGCTTTCACCATCAGCGACAGGCTCTCTTCGAGAAGAAGGCGCCCGAGACGATCACCAACTGACCCCCTGGAAAAACGAGGACCACCATGGCATTGGAACACCGCTGCGATTTTCTTCTCGTCTTCGACGTTCAAGACGGCAACCCCAATGGGGATCCCGACGCCGGCAACCTGCCACGCATCGATCCTGAAACCGGCCACGGCCTGATCACCGATGTCTGCTTGAAACGCAAGGTGCGCAACTACGTTCTCCTCAGCAAGCTCGGACAGCCGGGCTTCGACATCTACGTGAAGGAAAAAGCCGTGCTCGGCCGCGCGCACGTGCAAGCGTTCCAGGATCTCAAGATCGCCCTGGGTGAAGAAGCGCGACACGCCATTCCCGAGGATGTCAAGGCGCTGCTCACAGACTTCGACCTCCCTGAGGGCCTGTCGGTCGAGGAAGAGGACGACGGCGCAACACTGATCGTCGCCGCAGACGCTGACCCGAAAGCCATAAAGGATGCGATCAAGGAGAGCAAACCCTCGCCGAAGCTCAAGGAGTTCATCATGGGCCACCTGAAAGGAACCAAGGCCCGCAAGCCAACCGGCGCCGAGAGTGACAAAGGACGGAAGCTCATGTGCGAGCGCTACTTCGATGTTAGGACCTTCGGCGCCGTCATGTCCCTGGCGTCCGCCCCGAATTGCGGCCAGGTGCGTGGCCCAGTCCAACTCACCTTTAGCCGTTCGATCGACCCAATCGTGCAGCTGGA
The DNA here is from genome assembly GCA_003170035.1 of Myxococcales bacterium. GTDB lineage: Bacteria > Myxococcota_A > Polyangia > Fen-1088 > Fen-1088 > Fen-1137. Next base: position 5,588 of record PMZX01000474.1, read on the forward strand.
GCACAGTATCACCCGGATGGCTGTTGCCACCGAGAAGGAAGCGGAAAAGCAGAGCGGCGACAACCGCACCATGGGCCGCAAAGCCACGGTCCCCTACGGAATCTACGTCTGTCACGGCTTCGTCTCCCCGTCACTGGCCGCTCAGACCGGCTTCAACGATGTCGACTTGGCGCTCCTGTGGAAAGCTCTCGAACAGATGTTTGAAAACGATCGATCAGCCGCGCGCGGGCTCATGACCACCCGGAAGCTTTTCGTGTTCGAGCACAACTCTCTGCTCGGCGATGCGCGCGCCGCCGATCTGTTTGACCGCATCAAGATCAAACGCAAGGAAGGCGTCGAGGCGCCGCGTAGTTTTGGCGACTACGTTGTCGAGGTGGACGACAAGAACCTGCCCAAAGGGATCACTCTGCACAGCCGGGTGTGAGAGGCCCAGTCGGCCATGGAGGACGACGAGCACCTCGTCTCGATCTCCGCGATCGAGCACTGGAGTTTCTGTCGGCGCCAGTGCGGGCTGATCCATCTTGAAGGTCTCTGGGCAGAAAATGTCCTCACCGCCCAGGGACGACAACTCCACGAACAGGTGGATCTCCCCGGACTGGAGCAGCGGCCGGGGCTCAAGAAGGCCCGCGC
>PMZX01000007.1 GCA_003170035.1 Myxococcales bacterium
CGTGGCCTTGCGCGAGCGCCTCGCCGAGTCAACCCGGCCTCGATATGACGTTATCATCGGTAACAGTATTTGCTGGTCCAAACAACAACGGAAAATCCAGAGCACTCCACGAAATCGAGATGCCCCATGGCCCAGCCCGACAATAGTTCCTCGTCCGGACTTCGGGCGCCGCACACGGCTGGTCGTGCCATCCTTCCTGGCGTACGGCACACCTGGTACGGGAACAGCACTTGCATACTGCGCCTTCAGGGGCGAAGCTACGACCGAGCAACAATCCAATGAAGGCCAAAGTGCGGAGGCTTGCGTGACAACCAGCTGGATGGACCGACTTCTCGACGCGATCAAGGACGATTCCCTGGTAATGCTCATCGGTGCGGGCGCATCTGCAGCGCCTCCGAGTTGCCTACCGAGCTGGCCCTCGCTCTTGGAGAAGATGGCGGCCCACGCTGAGGGCTTCCAAGCGACCCGTGGCGCACTCATCAGAGAGGAGGCTCAGTCTGGAAATCTTCTTGATGCTGCCGAGCTGTATGATGCCAGCAATCGCGTTCCCAAGCAGGCCAGGAGCGAGTTCTTTTTTAGGACGTTCGATACCAAGAAAGAGGCGCTACCCGCGACCTACAAGGTCGCGGCAAGTATTCCCGCCCGTCATTGGGTGACCACGAACTTTGACAACAACCTCAAGCATGCTCTCTCGGAAGTTGGTATCGACGCGGAGGTTGTTTGTCACTTGGCACTGCGCCCGGTCCTATCGCGCTGGAACGAGAAACAGTTCGGTATTCACCTTCATGGTCGGGCGTTCGACTACGACTCTCTTGTCTATCATCGGCGCCACTATGATGAACTCAAGAAGAACGCTAACTACCGTGAAATCGTGAAGAGGATGTTCCTTGAATCGACGGTGTTGGCCTATGGTTACTCGTTTTCGGACCCAGACATTATCCAGATGGTCCAGTACGTCAAAGATGATCTCGGAGGGGCGGGCGAGCGCTCACATGTGGTCCTGACCGCTGAGCCCGCCGCTCTGCCAGGCGACCTCCTGCGGGCAGCGAACTTCGAGATTGTCCACTACAGCCCCGACGACAACCATGCTGAGTGTTTGGATCTTCTGCATCAACTGAAGCAACGTTCACGCAGCATTAGCAAGAACGAAGCGAGTACGATTCCGCAGGTCAAATACGCTGAGATCAGTGGGTTGGTTGGGCTGTACTCGGCGCTCTACGGCAAAGACACCTCTGCCTATGGCGCGGTCTGTGCTTCTCTCGTTCTCAAGGTCACAACTGATCGGAAAACCTGGCCAAAGAACGACATAGCGACACGTCTAGCACAGGTGGCACACGCATCCCCTGTCTCCAGCCGCGCCATGCTTGAGGCCGGCCTGGCCCTGCTGGAGCAGCATGGGTCGGTGTCTCAAAATGGCTCGGATATCGCAATTAACAACAGACCACAACCTTCCGCCTCAGATCTTGACCCGGTTGTGGGTGCTGTATGCACGCGACTTCAGACATATGTCTCGACCTCAATGGAACACGGCCTTGCTGAGAAGATACGTACGGCAATTACTTACGTGATGCTAACGCAGGGCATGGAAGTCGCCCGCGCCTTTGCAAATCAGGACGCACCCTCGGCATACTCCTTGGAGAGGGTCGTTCGTGATGCGGTCAAGGCAGTCGAAATTCCTCACGGGATTCGAGAAGAAACACAAAAGAGTCTCATCGGGGTCATCGGGGCGCCCGAACCAGAAGTGAGCCGGATCTTGTTCAGGCTGGCCAACTCCGCATATGCTCTTGAAACAGTATTTCTGAATCCGCTAGAGGCGGATCTCGGTAAACTTCTCCATTGGCGAGTCTACATTGATTCGAATGTAATACTGAGAACCATCTCGCCAGCAGTTCCCGAGAGCGTCGGGTTTCGCGAGCTATTCAGCCGCCTTAGCAAACTGAATACCCCGCTATTCCTGCTTCAGCCATTTGCGATTGAAATCATCGAACACAGCAACAAGCTGGCCGAGGTTCTGCAGGCTCTTGGTATCAATAGCAAGGAGGCTTTGATTTCTCATGTTGGCAGCATTCCAAAGAGGGAGCAATCGCCCGTCCTTCTCTGGTACCTTGCGGAAGTTGAGCGGGCTGGGTGGAGAGATGTGCGCCGCTTCTTAGCCGATATGGGTCTCGGTCATGTTGAATCACTTCGTCGCCTGCTCAGTAGATTCGGGATCAACATCGAAGGGGCTGATATTACCCGTCGCTTCGACACGTCGAAGCGGGAGACATTGTGGGATGCTCTTCGTCAGTGGCGAGGCGGTAGCAAGACGCCAAACGCGCGCCGACTTCGGCGAAACGAAGCGACCCAAATCGAATATCAGTTGCGACTTCGCGAAAAGGAGATCCGGACGTGGTTTCTATCAGTAGACGGTCAGTTGCGTCAGGCGCTCAAGTACATTGATGGTGGCAAGTACGCTGGATTCGTAATTACTCCCACCGCCTGGGCACATCGTCTCTCTGAACTCCATTGGGGCGAGGTGGACATGGCTGGGTTCACAGAAATGATGTGGTGTTTGCCAGAGAGGACACCACGCGAGCGACTGGCCCAAATCGCTACCAGACAGGTGGTCGAGCGCGTTCAAGACAAGGGGAGTATTAGCTTGGAATGGTTGCGCGATCGCATAGAGTCGGAATTTACAGATAGCGCGATCGATGCCTTCGTACAGGGAGATCCAGTTGAGAAGGCCGAGATATTCGAAGACCTGGTTGCACAACTCGTACCTAAGGCCGTTGATACTATCCTTGATGAGATCGTCAGAGACAGGCTGAATCGACCAGGACAGTGATCGGGTCAACTTCAGGAAGGCCATTCTATAATGAAGATCACCGGACTAGACAAGCTGACGAAGCAGTTGAACGACGCCCAACGTGCCTTCGCGGATATCGACGGTGAACTCGGCAGCGTTAGCTTCGACCCCAACGATCCGACAAGTATCGAGCATGCGATCAAGAACATGGAAGCCCTGGTCGATGCGCGCCTTGGCGACTACGAAAACAACCCGCTCGTCGCACCTATTGCCGAACAAATGAAGCAAAGCTACCGCCAGGGGATCATCGACAAGGCCGCCGCCGCCCGTCTCAAGGGGAGTAAGGAGTGATGGCGTCGCTGGGTGTCTTCAACCAGATCAACAACGCAGTGCTTGACCTGCAGGGCGCGGACTATCAAACATATGAACGCCCCCTGAAGGCATTGGGGAGAGTGCTCCAACATCCTGACCTCCAGAAGGTGAATGGCGAACTCACCCGCGACGTGGACCTGGATGCCTTTCTAAGGGAGGGGGATGCGTCGGGGGGCGGCATGGTGGGAAGCCATCGCCTGCCGTGGCCCGAGAACCCCAGAGCGATCCTGGGTCTTTCGCTGCTTCTCATCCAGAAGTTCGCGTCTGCCCCCGACTTCATGCTGGAGTTTGGAGATCAGTTCTACTATTCCGGCGGCAAGTATACGGCGTCGCTCAATTCCGTGACCGGAAAGCTCATCATCCCGTTCGCCCGCGACTACAGGGCGTATGTTGAGGCGAAGGCCAGCGATGCTCTAGTGACGCCCGTCCTGAAAATGCCGCTCACGAACAAGGTGTTTGTCGTTCACGGTCACGACCCTGCGCCGCGCGAAATGGTCGCGCGCTTCCTCGAGCAGATTGGCTTCGCCCCCATCATCCTGTTTGAGCAGGCCAACCAAGGTCGTACGGTCATTGAGAAGGTTGAGAAGCATGGGGATGTCAGCTTCGCCGTAGTCCTTCTTACCCCCGACGACGTCGGAATGGCCCGGACGGCAACCGATCTTGAACCGCGTCCACGCCCCAACGTGTTGCTTGAGCTCGGCTACTTTCTTGGTCGGCTTGGTCGCGACAAGGTCTGCTCCCTCATGAGGGGGGACGTATGCGTTCCCAGCGACTTTGCGGGCGTTGTCTGGACTGCCTTGGACGACGCAGGTGGATGGAAGCAGTCCTTGGCACGCGAACTCCAAGCCGCTGGCCATACCATCGACTGGAACAAGGTAATGCGCTGAAGGGTGGTGAGCCGGAAGCATGTGCGGCATAAGGCGCGGTGGCGGATGGAGATCTCGTGCGATACT
>PMZX01000499.1:0-4131 GCA_003170035.1 Myxococcales bacterium
AAGACCAGCCCCTTGTAGGTGGCCAGAAATTCCTCGGGAAAGACCAGCAGCCGGTCCATGGCCCCGTGCACGGCGCGCAGTTCGGCCAGACTGACCAGCGGACGCAGGCTTTCGTCGGCCGCGCTGGTCAGCGCGATCTCGGCGCGGATCCCGTGCTCGACCAGTCCGCGGAAGTGATAGCTGTCCAGGTTGTGCGAGAACGCGCGGATGAGAAANNACCTTGACTGCCTCGCGACCGGTGAAGAAGCGGCGCTCGTTGAGAATGGTGAGCAGCGAATTCAGGATGGCCGAGTTCGACTGGAAGATCTCGTCGAGAAAGACGATCTCGGCCTGGGGCAACATCGCCTCGCTGCGCCGCAGGTACTGGCCTTCGCGAAAGGCCTTGATGTCCACTGGCCCGTACAGCTCACTGGGCTCGGTGAANNGTGCCCGGCGGCCCCACGATGAGCATGTGCTCGCCCGCCAGCAGCGAGATGAGCATGAGCCGCACCAGCTCGCCCTTGTCGAGAAAGCGCCGGTCGAGCGCGTGGCCCACCTCGCGCAGCTTGCCGGCCAGACGCAGCAGTTCTCCGTCGGAAGGCGGCGCGGGCGACGAAGGGCTGGCGGGCTCGCTCATGGATAGGGCTCGACTATAGCGCGAGCGCAGGGCCGAACCTACCTTCCCGGGAGAGCAGGCGTTGCGCCCGCATCACGCTTCTTGGGCGATCGCAGGTCACCCCTACCGTTCCGGTGGCCACCGTCAGCGCGCATTTGATCGCGTGCTCCATCTCCTGTACGCTGACGGGTCAATCGATTCGTCGGTAATTTGCCTATGGAAGCACTCAAGACCAAGCCTGAAGCAAGCGTGAAGTGGGATCTCGTCAGCCTGGGCGAGGTCATGTTGCGCCTCGATCCCGGGGATGGCCGTATCGCGACCACACGTTCCTTTCGGGTGTGGGAAGGCGGCGGCGAGTACAACGTCGCGCGCGGACTCCATCGCTGCTTCGGTCAGCGGACCGCGGTTGTGACAGCCCTGGCCGACAATCCGGTCGGCCGGCTGGTCCAGGACCTCATCTATCAGGGCGGCGTCGACCAATCACACGTCAAATGGGTTCCCTACGACGGCGTCGGCCGCACGGTTCGCAACGGCCTGAATTTCACCGAACGCGGATTCGGGCTGCGCGCCGCGCTCGGCTGCTCGGACCGGGGGCAGACCGCGGTGTCGCAGCTTGCACCCGGCAGCATCGACTGGAAGCAGATCTTCCACGCCGAAGGTGCGCGCTGGTTTCACACCGGCGGGATCTTCTGCGCCTTGTCGGAAACCACGCCCCTGGTGGCCAAGGAAGCCCTGCAGGCCGCAAGAGACAACGGAACCATATCTTCCTACGACCTCAACTACCGCGAGTCGCTCTGGAAGGCCATCGGCGGGCGCAAACGTGCCATTGAGGTAAACCGCGAGGTCGTCTCGCAGATCGATGTGCTCTTCGGCAATGAAGAGGATTTCACAGCGGCGCTCGGCTTCGAGGTGGAGGGGGTGGACGAGAATTTGTCCAAGCTGGATCCCGAGAGCTTCCGCCGCATGATCGAACGCGTGGTCGCCGCATTCCCGAATCTGAAGTTGGTGGCCACCACCCTGCGCAATGCCAAGAGCGCCACCTGCAACGATTGGGGAGCCGTGTGCTACGCCGACGGGCAGCTCTACTCCGCCACAATACGCAACGATCTGGAGATCTACGATCGGGTGGGCGGGGGTGACTCGTTCGCGTCCGGGTTGATCTACGGTCTGCTCGCCGGCCGATCCCCACAATGGGCCGTGGAATGCGGGGCGGCGCACGGGGCCTTGGCCATGACCACGCCAGGGGACACCACCATGGCAACCTTGGCAGAAGTCGAAAAAGTCATGAAGGGCGCCAGCGCACGCGTGGCCCGTTGATATCCAGGGAGAAGTCATCATGAAGCGCGACAAATCGGAAATCAGCAACCGTCTGACGGCGATCGGTATCATTCCCGTGGTGCGGGCGGTATCCACCGACATGGCCCGCCGGGCTGTGGCAGCCATTCTCAAGGGTGGAATCTCGGTCCTCGAGATCACGATGACGGTTCCCGGCGCCGTGCGCATGATCGAGGCACTGCGCAGCGAGATCGACCCCGAGGTGATCATCGGCGCCGGAACCGTGCTCGATGCGAAGACCGCGCAGGAGTGTATCGATGCTGGGGCCCAGTTCATCGTGAGCCCCGCACTCGACCTTCAGACGATTGCACTTTGCGGACAGCAAGGCATCGTGGTCATGCCCGGCGCGTTGACCCCGTCCGAGGTGGTGACCGCCTGGACGGCGGGGGCCGATTTCGTCAAGGTGTTCCCGGCAGGCGCCGTGGGTGGTGCGAGCTACATCAAGGCGCTCAAGGCGCCGCTGCCGCAGGTCAAGATCGTCCCGACCGGAGGGGTTTCGCTGCAAACCGCGGCCGCCTTCATCAAGGCAGGAGCAGAGGCCCTGGGCGTGGGCGGCGACCTGGTCGATGTCCAGGCCTTGCGCGAGGAACGAGACGAGCTGATCACCGAGCGTGCCCGGGTGTTCATCGAGATCGTTCAGCAGGCACGCGCAAGTCAGTGACGGGTTGCGCCCCGCCCTTCTCAATAGATAAACACGTCGTCGAAATCTGCCAGGGTTCCTGGGGTTCCTCCGCTGCCAGTGAACAGGCCGGCGCTGTTGGCGGCGGTGATGGTTGAATCCGTGCAGCTGTGCTTGAGGGTGCCGTTCACATAGGTCTTGATGCTGGTTCCTGACACCACGATCTTCAGGGTGTACCAGGTGTTCAAGCTGACTGTGAAGGCTATCGCCGCGCAGTTTGTGATGGCGGTTGCGTAGCCTTTTTGCAGTGTCAGCGTGTTGTTGCCGGCCAAGCCAAAGGTGTATGAAGTGGTGGAATTGCTGTACCGGGCGGCCACGCCCGCGCGCGAGGAACTCGTCGTATCGCCGAATTGGGTGACCCGAACCGCGGCCTGCACTGTGTAGTTTGCCGTGGAGGAAGCCTTGTACGCGTATCGGCCAGCCGTGGTGCTCCCGGTCTGGGTCTGCTTGTACACGTAGTTGTTGCTCGACAGGGACGCTGCGAAGGTCCCGTTGGAAACCGTCCAGTTCGGGGCAGTGCCGCTCTCGAAGTCATCGCAGTAGATGCCGCCCCCGCAAACCTTCTCGCGCGAGTTCACCGAATTGCAGCTCGCCCCGTTGCTGGCCTGAACCACGTAGTAGTACTGCACCCCGTTGGTCAGACCGCTATTCACGAAGCTGGTGGTCGTGGCGGTGCCAATCGACGTGTAGCCGCTCCCCTTGGTCGTGCTGCGCAGGATGTTGTACGACGCGGCGCCGCCGGACGGTGCTGTCCACGAAAGAGTCACCTTGCCCGAAGCTGCAACTGCTGTTACTGCGGTGGGCGCGCCAGGCAGCAAACAGGAGCAGTCGCTGCCAGTGTAGCCACTCCTTGGGATGTCCAGCCCAACCTGCCGCCCGACAGTGGCGCACCCGACCTTATCAGCGACGCCGCCAAACCAATTGACGGCCGGGCGGCGGCCGACGCCCCTGCAGACCGCGCGCTCAACACCGACGGTGTTACAGCCAACAGCGGTGTTGATGCGGCTGCGGCGGATGCACCCATCAGTCGTGGCAATGCCGCGGACGCCGACCTCTTGGATGGCAACGACGATTTGTCTGATCCCGGCACTGGCGACCTGTGTGCTGATGGGTACGCTTGCCTGGCTAGCTGCGAGAACCGCTGCGGTTTGCACGATCTCGGCCGCAGCGTTTGCACCTGCACGTCCACTACAGTGCACTGCAGCGACTGTTTATTGAACGACCTGGCGCGCCCGCAATTGCCTCAAGTCGTTTCTTCGACCTGTGGGAATGGCATTGCCGCGGACGTTCCTTGCGCGCGCGCTGGCGATGCTTGCTTCCTCCACCCGAACTGGCCCTACCCCGATGGTTGCCTGTGCTGGCCCACCACTTTGGGCATGCTCTGGGATTGCGCCCCGGTCTTCGGCTGGTTCAGCCTGCCGGGTGGGGCCGGTGCGTCCGGCACCGGGACCAGTGCCGCAGATGCGAACTGATCTACTATCCGCGATCGGCCCACAAGGCTTCTATCGGCGCGGCCCACATT
>PMZX01000499.1:4150-7786 GCA_003170035.1 Myxococcales bacterium
CGCCTACGGCCTGGGCGTGGTGACAGGAGCGGCAAATGGGTGCGGGGGCGCGCCGGTCACGGCCACGGCGTACCAGTCGGGCTTGGGCTCAGGCACCCAGACCATGCTCGCCTCCATGTCCCCGATCTCGGTTCGATAGACCACCACCGAGGTCAGAACGGCGCCGGTCTTGTCGTAGATGGTGGCCATCTCGGGCTCGCCCTCTGGAGAAACCTCCTGCTCGATGGGAACGCCCCATCGTGGCCCCCGGGCATCGAGAAGCAGCACGCGCCACTTCGAGAGCGTCTGTGCAAGCGCGAGAACCATGGCCGCTGGATTGCCATTGACCGCCGCCACCCTGGTCGTGATGCCGGCGTAGGTGTAGTCGCTGATCCACTGAGTCGCGCAATAGCCCATGATGTCGGTGGTCTTGCTCGGATCGAAGAGCGTCTTGCTGCGGCCATCCCAGCCCCAACTCCCCAGCGCTCCGTTGGGATAAGGATACTTGGGGTCGACCCCGGAAATAGTCAGACCGTTGGGCGCGCAGGGCGAGTGCTGGCGCCCATGGTTGTGCCCCACTTCGTGCGCCATGGTCATGGTCGAGGACTTGTCGGCGAAACCCACCCCCACCGCCGCGCGGCCGGATGCCTGGTTTGCGTTGGTGACGACAAAGCCAATTCCCGAGGTGCAAGTGGATTGGCAGTAGGTGCGCAGCGTGCTGGCGGGCTTGACCAAACCGAAGTAGTAGGTGTCCGCGGAAGGTGCATCCTGGGTTCGCTTGGCGCGCACCTGGTCCAGCATCGTGGTCCAGTCCACCGGCGAGGTCGCGGTGAGGGTATCGCCCACGGTGAACGAGACGGCATTGATCGGGTACATGGCCGTCATCATGCTGGTGTAGAGATCGAGCGTGGCCTGCGAGGTGTCGGGCACCAAGGTGCCGACCTGGAACGGAATGATCGTGATCTTGAGACCTCCCGTGGTTTTCACGCCGAGGTCGCTGTCGCCGGTGGCGGGGAAGTGCGCACTGCCCGCGCTTCCCGAGGGCGTGGCACACTCCACGATCTGGACCGAGTAGGTCATCGAGCCGGTCATGGCGCTGGCCGGAACCAGCATCTGGAAGGTCGTCGCAAAGCTGGCCTCCGTCGACGAGGCGCTGACCGTCTGCCTGGAATAGTATTGCGTGCCCTGCCCTCCCGTCGGTGTCAGGGTCAGCCGTGCGGACAGCTCGCGCGCCGTCCACCCGCTGCCCAGGGTCACGAAGATGCGGAACAGGGTGTCGCGACCCTGCACCACCGCGCTGTTGCGCGATCCAGTCGCGACCTGCGCCCCATCCGTCATGATCGGAATCTTGACCGACTGATACACGGCAATCTGCTGCAGGGTAAGGTCGGCAGGCTCGCTGTCGGTGCAGCCGTCGGTTCCGGTGCTGCTGCTTATCGTGCCGCCCGCTCCGGTGGAACCGCCACTGCCGCCCGCTCCGGCCCTTCCGCCCCCGCCGTCCCTGCCTCCGGCATCGCGCACGGTCGCACCGTCACGGGTCGGTGCTGAGCCGTCACGCGCACCGGCGTCCACAGCGCTGCCGCCGCCGGTGGGCACGGTCGCCCCACCCGAGCCCGACGTCCCACCCCTTGAACCGCCCGAGCCGGCGCCTCCGCTGCCCGATCCGCCTGCGCCCGCGGTTCCACCACTTGTACCGCCTGAGCCCGTGGTTCCGCTGCTCGATCCGCCGGCGCCCGCGCCGCCTCTGCTGGCGCCGCCGGAGCCCACGCCTCCGCTGCCGGATCCACCAGCGCCCGTGGTTTCGCCACTTGAACCGCCTGAGCCCGCGCCTCCGCTGCTCGATCCACCAGCAGCCGCGCCGCCCCGTGCCCCGGAGCCCGCAGTAGCCGAAACCCCGCCTGAAGCCGTGGCCGCACTGCCGCCTGAGCCCGCGCTGGCGGCGGTCGCGCCACCAGAACTCGTTCTGCCCGCCGCGCCGGCCGCGCCATCCGGCGCAGACGCCACAGGGGCATCGGCAACCTTGCCAGCGTCGCTCGGGTTCAGCTTGGAATTGGAATTGCCGCCGCAAGAGCTAGCCCCCATCGCGACGACGATGAGCAGGACAGGAACAACTCTTCTGCCACACCGTAGCGTCATGAATGGCTCCTTGCAGTGTGCGCGGCCAAGAAACAAGGTTACCGCATATTTGATGAAGGCCACGGGAAAGGCCGTCAATAATTACGCGTGCGAGACCACCACCAGGGTCTCCGAGCGTCGCACCACGCACTCGAGCACCTGGTCCATGGTCTCGGGGTCAAGCGCGGCGAAGCTCTCGTCGAGCACGCGCAGGTCCGCCTGCTGCAAAAGCGCACGCGCCACCCACACGCGGCTGCGCTCGCCATGCGAGAGCTGCCAACCACTGTCCCCCACCATCTGCTGCATCCCGCCTGGCATGCGCGCGATCAGATCCGACAGCCCCAGCTCGCGACAGATCGCCTCGATCTCCTGCTCGTCCTCCTGGCGCGGGGGCCAGCGCCGAGCCATGGCGATGTTGAACAACAGCGGCGCAGACAAGATGTGGTTCTCGTGGCTCTGGGGCACACCCGCGGCACGCTGGCGCCAGCGTTCGGGCCGCAGGCTGTGATGGTCGAATCCGCCCAGCAGCAACAGGCCGCCCGACGGCTGGCGCAGCCCACACAGCAACGCGCCCAGGGTCGACTTGCCCGAGCCCGACGCGCCTTCGAGGAGAATGCGCTGCCCGCGCCGGATCTCGAGGTTGCACCCGCGCAACACCGGCTCCTGCCGGCCCGGGTAGCTGAAGCTCACGTCGCGGCCCACCAGCAGCCCGCGCCGGCCTGCACTGGCTTCGTCCACCTCGGTGGGCAGCACCGCCACGCTCTCCCCTGCTTCTGGTTCTTCCGACGCCGCCTCGAACAGGGGCCGCGTGCGTTTCCAGCCAAGAAAGGCCGCTGCCAGGCCCGGCCCTGTCTCCATGGCCACACGGCGAAAGGCCAGGTACACCAGCAGCACGCCGCCCAGGCTGACCGCCAGCCCCGCGCCTTGCCCCGCGCCGGTCGCGAAGCCCGGGGCCAGCGCCGCCACGCCCAGCACCAGCCAGCCGCGTGGCAAGAGCACCGACAGACGCGCCATCTCGCTGTCGAGCGCGACTTGCTTGCGGCTGTACACGGCCAGGCCGCGATCATCGCCTTCCTGTTGCTGCGCCGCCGGCTGTTGCGCCACCAGGGTTCGATAGCCCACCATGGTTTCCACCAACTCGTCAGTGAGCGCCAGGCGCGCGTCCGCCCAGTCGAGCAAGCGCCGATAGAGACGGCGCACCAGTCCGGCGGCCAGGAGCAGCCAGCCAAGCAGCAGGACCAGGTGAAGGATGGGCGCCGCACCCAGCGCCAGTACTGCGGCGCCAAACAGGAACTGGAACACGTCGGCCAGCAGCGTGGGCCCGCCGGTGCGCGCGAAAGCATCCAGGGCGTCAGCCTCCAGCACGGTGCCGAGCAGATGCCCTACCCCCTTGACCCGCACCTGATCCGCAGGCAGGCGCAGGATGCCTTCCAGCAAGCGCTCGCGCACCAGTCCGCCCACCTGCACGGCCAGACGGCCGGCCGCCCACACCCCGCTTGCACGAAACGCCACGAAGGTCAGCAGCAGCATGGCCCAGGCCCA
>PMZX01000041.1:0-4363 GCA_003170035.1 Myxococcales bacterium
TCATCGGGCGCGGGTTGATGGCGCGCGGGGTGAAGAAGGGCGACCGGGTCGGGCTGTGGGCGCCCAATCGCTACGAGTGGGTGGTCACCCAGTACGCCACTTCGCGCATCGGCGCGATCATGGTGAACATCAACCCGGCCTACCGCAGCCACGAACTCGAGCACGTGCTCACGCAATCGGGCTGCTCGCTGCTCATCATGGCGCGCGCGTTCCGCCATACCGACTACGTGTCCATGTTCAAGGAGGTGGAGGAGCGGCTGCCCGCGCACATCCAGGCCCTGGTCATCGACGATGAATGGCGCGCTCTGTGGGAAGACGCCAAGCAGGTCTCCGAGGAAGAGCTGGCCCTTCGCGAGCACACCCTGGATCCCGACGACCCCATCGACATTCAGTACACCAGCGGCACCACCGGCTTCCCCAAGGGCGCCACCCTGTCGCACCATAACATCCTGAACAACGGCTACTTCGTGGGCCGCACGCTCGCCTACAGTGAGAAAGACCGCATTTGCATCGCGGTGCCGCTGTATCACTGTTTTGGCCAGGTCATGGGCAACCTGGCGGCCACCAGCCACGGCGCGTGCATGATCTTCCCGGGTGAGGCATTCGACGCCGGCACCGTGCTGGCCACCGTGGAAAAGGAGCGCTGCACCTCGCTGTACGGCGTGCCCACCATGTTCATCGCCGAGCTGGAGCACGCCAACTTCAGCAAGACCGATTTCGCCAGTCTGCGCACCGGCATCATGGCCGGCTCGCCTTGCCCTATCGAGGTGATGAAGCGCGTGCAGAAGGACATGCACATGCCGGAGATCACCATCTGCTACGGCATGACCGAGACCTCGCCGGTGTCCACCCAGAGCAAGGTGGACGATCCGCTGGACAAGCGCGTGGCCACCGTGGGCTGCGTGCATCCGAACCTGGAGGTCAAGATCGTGGAACCGGCCACCGGCCACGTGGTTCCCCGAGGCGCGGTGGGCGAGCTGTGCACGCGCGGTTACTCGGTTATGCTGGGTTACTGGGATGATCTGCATTCCACCCGACAGGCCATCGACAACGCGCGTTGGATGCACACCGGAGATCTGGCGACCATGGACAGCGACGGCTACGTGAACATCGTGGGCCGCATCAAGGACATGGTCATGCGCGGGGGCGAGAACATCTACCCGCGCGAAGTGGAGGAGTTCCTCTACACCAAGACGGAGGTCGCGGATGTGCAGGTCATCGGCGTGCCCGACGCGAAGTATGGCGAGGAGCTGATGGCCTGGGTCAAGCTGCGGCCGGGCGCCAGCGTGACCGGCGACGAGCTGCGCGCCTTCTGCAAGGGCAAGATCGCGACCTACAAGATCCCGCGCTACTGGAAGTTCGTGGATGCCTTCCCCATGACGGTGACCGGCAAGATCCAGAAGTACAAGATGCGCGAGATGGCGGTGGAAGAACTGAAGTTGCAGAGCGCGGCCAGCATCAAGACGGCCTGAGGCCGGCGCCGTCGCTACGACATCTGGATCCCGCCGCACACCGGTAGATACGTGCCCGTGACGAAGCGCGACCAGTCGGCACAGTAGAAGAGCACGGCGCCTGCCACGTCCTCCGGTTGTCCGAAGCGTCGCAGGGGCGTGCGGGCCGCGACCTTTTCGCGCATCTCCTTGGGCATGAATGCGATGGCGTCGGTGTCGGTGGCGCCGGGCGCGACGATGTTCACCCGAATACCGTGCGGCCCCAATTCCAGAGCCAATGACCTAGAAAACCCGTCGAGGGCTGACTTGGCCGTGCCGTGGGCGACGAACCCCTCGCCGGGGACGCGTGAGAGACCGCTGCTGATGTTCACGATGCAGCCCCTCCCGCGCTGGACCATGCCCGGCACGACCGCCTGGCAGGGATGGTAGAGCGCCTTCATTTCACCCAAGATCTTCTTCTCGAAGTCCTCCCACTTGTGTTGCACGAAGGGTACGATCGGGAAGTGGATGCTGGCGTTGTTGACCAGGATGTCCACCGGGCCGAGCGCGGATTCGGTCGTCCGCACCATGGCCTCCACGTCTTCGCGCACGGTCACATCGGCGCGCACCAGGATGGCTTGGCCACCGGCGCGCGCGATCTCGTCAACCAACTTCTCGGCCTTATCGCGGCCCTGCAGGTAGTTGACCGTGACCTTGGCCCCTTCGGAGGCCAGCAGCTTGGCCGTGGCTGCACCGATGCCTCGACCGGAACCGGTGACGATGGCGACCTTTTCGCGAAGAATCATGTGCGTTCTCCTCGGGAAGATACAGACGTCTCGTATGTAGCAGGAGGCCGAGCGTAGCACGTCCGCGGGTGCGGTTGACCGCGAACGCGCGATTGCCTCTGCGGGCAAGATGGTCTGGTCGCGTATCCCCTCACTCGTCGGCAGGTCGGAATTGGCGCCGCTGCGCCGACAGAATTCACTTCTGCATCAGCGTGGCGAGCAGTCTTTTCGCGCGGACGTCCGAGGGATCTTCCCGCAAGGCGGTACGCAGCAGCCGCCGCGCTTCCTCTTTCTCGCCCTTCTTCCACAAGAAAACCGCGTAACTGTGGCGCAGCATGTGATCGCCGCCGGCATCATTGGCCAGTCGCTGTCCAATGGCAAACTCGCGGGCCGCCAGATCCATCTGGCCATCGACCGCGTAGATCGCGCCGAGCAAGCCGCGCGGGGCGGCCCACATCGGCGCCGTCTCGATCGCACGGCGTGCATATTTCTCCGACCGCACACTATCGCCCCGGTCGAAGTACGCGCACCCCAAATTGTACTGCACGCGGAAACTGCCACTCGCTCCTTCGTCAGCGCTCAGGTACAAGTGCATCGGGCTATGCCACGCCACCGTGCGCATCAGAGAAGCCGCAGACTGCGTGGCCACAAGTACCCCGACCAGCGCGCCCGCCCAGCGCGGCCCCACCCGAGGCCACAAGGCATCCAGGCCCACCGCGCCCACCACGCAGAGCCCAAGAGCAGGAGCGTAGAGCAAGCGTTCCGCAAAAACGGTTGGCAACGGAACCAGAAGATTCGACACGGGGAGGAACAGGAGGACGAACCAAGCCAGCCCGCCCGCGGCAAGGGGAGAGCGCCGACGCAAGCGATAGGAGAGCGCCAGCCCACCCACCAGCGCAATTGCCCCGATGACGGCAATGGGATCACCCGGCCCGAGGGGAAAGCCAAATGCGTTGTACGAGTAGTCGTAGGAAAGCGGCGTCGGGCGAATGAGGAGCATGACGGCCAGTCCGTAGGCCTTCAATCCGCCAAGAATCTGCTGGGCCAAGCCAAGATGGAAGGCAGGATTCACGAGCGGCTCGGTGTCCCAGCCGGAGAAGCTGCCGAGCACCAGGTATCGGAGCGCGAAGGCAAAGGCGAGGGCTCCGCCATAGAGCGCGTAGGTTTGGATCCACCGTGTCCAGCCCTTCGTCTGCACGAAATCGATGACCGCCCAGACGAGAATGAACCCCACCGCGGTCTCCTTGGTGAGCAGGGCCACCAGGAATACCGCGGCCGCGGCGTTGGCCCGGCTGCGCAGATGAAGCCATGTCGCAGCCATACCCAGGAGCAAGCTCAACATGTCGGCGCGTCCGACGATGGTGAGAACAGCCTCGCTGGGCGCGGCGAGTGTCGCGAATAGTGCCGCCGCGAGCGCGGAGATCCTCGTGGAAGCGCCCAAGCGACCCAGGAGCAGAAACAGCCCCACGACGATCGTGCTGTGCAGGAGCACATTCATCGCGTGAGACAGCCAGGGGTGCAACCCCAGCCCCCGCGTCTCGAGTGCGATTGCCAGGCTGCCGAGGGGCCGATACGACCCGATGGTATGTGCGGCGTCGCGCCCCCAGAAGTCGCGCGTCACCGCCTGTGCAAGAGGAAGGCGGGCGGTCGCGACGGGGTTCTCCGCAACCGCCACGCGATCATCCATGAGATAGCCGTTGCGGACCGACGCAACGAACGGCAACGCCGCAAGCAAGCCCAACCACAGCGCACGTCGAGGCGTCATGGCAGGTTTCGGCTTGGTCATCGAACTTGCTATCGTGGGCGTACCTCGCAGCGTATCACGCGAACGCGACCGACGTGACGTACACCAATCTTGCGGGCGCTCAGAGACTTGCCGAGATGGTCGCCAACGCCATGAAGAGCCAGGGCATCGGCCTTGCTCAGTATCTGAGATAGAGGCCCGGCGGCACGGCAGGGCAGTTGCGAAGCCTTGCCGTGCGGGCCTGTCGGTGCAGCGAACCTGGCGGTGTCCTGTCTGCCACTGTGATGTCGTTGATCCCTTGCCTCGCCCCTCGTGTATCATCGCCCGGGACAGTCGAGGAATCTCATGTTCGCCCGCTTTGCACGAGCCCAGGACGCCGCCTCCCGCGTGGTCGTGGTAGGTGT
>PMZX01000041.1:4407-6244 GCA_003170035.1 Myxococcales bacterium
GTCTGGAACGCGCGGGCGAGGAGAGCCGGCTGGCGGCGCTGGGCCCGCAGATCGAAGCCTTGCGCGCGGAACTGGCCTCGCACGAGCAAGCCATGCGCGGCGAGGGGCGCGCCAATGCGGCGCAAGTGAACGAGGCGCGCGCCCGGCTGCGTGCTTCGGATGTGGTGGCCGAGCAGAAGGAAGCAGAGCGGGTCAAGATCCAGTCGCTGCACGACAAGCGACTGGTGGCAACCCTGGAGCGCGACCGCCTGCAGGCCGAGGTGCAACGACAGAACGCCGAGACCGAGGCGGCGCGTGTGCAGGTGGGCCGGGTGGGCAGCGAGGGCGCGGTCAAGCTGAGCGAGCGCAGGGCCCAGATTGCGGGCTTGCAGGCGGACGTCGCGCGCCTGCAGAGCGAGCAGGCGGACGCCGAGAGCAAGGTGCGCATTCTCAATCAGAAGATCGAGCTGCACGTGGTTCGGGCGCCGGTTGCCGGCCGCATCGGGAACATGGTGAACCTGCGTTCTGGCGCCATGGTGGCGGAAGGCACCCGCCTGTGCACCATCGTTCCGACCGGCGGGCTGCGCGCAGTGGCCTTCTTCGACCCGGCGACCGCGGCCGGCCGGGTGCGCGCGGGGCAGACCGCGCGGCTGCGCATGTTCGGCTTCCCTTGGACCAAGTACGGGTTGCTGCTGGCCCAGGTCGATCGCGTGGGCAACGAGCCCAAGGACGGCCTGATCCGGGTGGAGCTGGTCTTGCGCTCGCCGCAGCGGACCAACATTCCCTTGCAGCACGGCCTGCCGGGCAGCGCCGAGGTCGAGGTGGAACGGGTTTCGCCATTCGCCCTGGTGCTGGATGCGGCTGGCCGGTTTCTCATGAGTGCGCAGGCAAGTGCCGCGCCCGCTGCGCCCAACCCTGCGCCGGTCCCAGATAAATGAGTGTGGTTGCTTCCCAGGACGAGGCCCAGGGCGAGTCCGAGAGCACGCAGCAGAGGCGGCGTTTTCTTGCCCACGAGGTGGTGCAGACCTCGGCCATGGATTGCGGCCCGGCTGCCCTGAAATCCCTGCTGGAAGGGTTCGGAATTGGCGCCCACTACGGCCGGCTGCGCGAGGCTTGTCACACCACGGTCGACGGGTCGTCAATCGACACGCTGGAGGACCTGGCGACAAAGCTGGGCCTGGACGCCACACAGACGTTGTTGCCGGTCGAGCATGTTCTCCTCCGCGAGGCAGAGGCACTGCCGGCCCTGATCGTGATCAGGCTGCCCTCGGGCCTGACCCACTTCGTGGTGGTGTGGCGGGTGCTGGGGTCGTGGGTCCAGGTCATGGACCCTGGCCGCGGCCGGCGCTGGATGCGCAAGGCAGACCTGGTACGCGATCTGTATCTGCATGAAATGCCGTACTCAGAGGCCGCCTTTGGTGCGTGGACGCGCGAGCCGGGCTTCCTGGATCCGTTGCGGCGTCGCTTGCAGCGGCTGGGCGTGCGTGATGCCGGTCAACGCATCGCCGAGGCCGCTGCCGGCGAAGACTGGCGTCCCTTGTGTGGGCTGGACGCCTGCGCGCGGGCGACCGAACAGTTGGTCAGCGGCAAGGTCGTGGCCCGCGCAAGGGCTGCGCGGGCCTTCGAGTGTCTTCTGGCAGATGTGACCAAGGGCGGGGCGTCGGAACTTGTGCCCGAGACGCTGTGGACCGCACGCCCGGCCGCGCAGCGCGACCAGGACGGGCGGCCCCTGCTGCTCGTGCGCGGGGCCGTCGCCTTGCAGGTGTCCGGCTTGGCCGCACATGAGCCGGCGCAAACGCTGCCACCGGAACTGGCGGCGGTGTTGGCTGATGATCAGCCGGGCCCGGCGCGCAAGCTG
>PMZX01000129.1:0-2775 GCA_003170035.1 Myxococcales bacterium
GGTGTAACCTTTCAGGCGCAGGCGACACCAAGAGAATCGCCGCGAATAGCACTAGGAGATCATTATGAAGCGATCCTTCCGCCTCTTCCTGCTTCCCATTCTTTTCGGCAGCGCCGGGTGCACCACCGTCGACAACAATGTGGGCAGCCTCGGCGCTGACGCAGGACCGGGGGACGGTCCGCGCAAAGACGCCAGCGGCGCTCCTGCACAGCCGGCCGATGCCAGCGCCGCCGACAGCGGGTTGTGCGGTTGTGTAGTTCAGGCCGGTAGTCCCGATTTTGTCCAGCAGCCGCTGGAATGTAGGTGTGCCAAAGGCGGCTGTCCAATGACAATCCAAGACATGAGTTCGAGGCCGGAGTGTGCCGACGGAAAGACCGTGTTGGGCGATAAGGGTTGCGGCAAGCTTCAGATCCACGGCAATGCCATGGGTGGGACGGGTTTTGTCTTCGATGCACAGTCGGGTGGGCTGGTCGGCGTCTCCGACTACAGCGACATCCCGTGGGGTTCCTGCAACGTGTGGGTGTATTGGTACGGAGAACGTTTGCTGTCTACGGACTGCGCCTCCATCGTGTCCTGTGCGGTGTGCGGCCCGAGTGCGGCTCCTCCTTGCTCGACAGCGATCGACGCGGCCGCGCCCGATGGGGCCGGGATGGCCAAGGACGTGGCACAGGATTCTCCCTCGTCAAGCATCGTGCCCGATGCGTCCAGCGAGGCCAAGGACGCTGCATCGGAATCGATTTCGCCGGACGCGGCCATTCGCGATCTGGCGGCCGATACGACCGCGAGTACCTGCCCCGCGAATGAGCCAGCCCTGGACAGCGTCTGCCAGGGGGCGGTGAATTGCACCTATAGCTACGACTGCATCTATCCCTGTCGTCCGGGATGCGTGCCGATCGGGCCAGCACCCAGCGGGGTCAGCAGATATTGGTCGTGCCAAGACGGTCACTGGACCACCAATTCAGATCTGACAGTGCGGTGCCTCTCCTATATGGAGGATTGTCAGTGCCCCGGATAGGGGGTGCCCTTCGCCAACTGGCAGCCGGGCGTAACTTTTCGGGGAGGGGCGACACCAAGATGATCGCCACGAAGAAAACTAGGAGATCATCATGAAGCGATCCTTCTGCCTCTTCCTTCTTCCGATTCTTGTCGGCAGCGCTCGGTGCACCACCACCGACAATAATGTGGGCAGCCTGGGCCAGGATGCAGGTGTGGTGGACGGTCCAGGACAGGACGGAGTGGGCACCACCCTGCCGCGCGCCTGCACCACGAGCGCTGATTGTCCTGCGGGCCTGAGCTGCGGCTATGCCGTCGGCGATGGGTGCCTTGCGAAGGGCGTGTGCATGCAGAGCAATTCTCAGGGAGCCGCTGGGGGGCCGGACTACATGTGCGGATGCGACGGACAGGCGATCCTCCCCATAGTGATCAATTCCACCACTGTGCTTTACGTGTCCGCTCCGTATTCAGGGTGGGCGGGACCTTGCACCGGTATGCCCGACTCCGGCGTGCCCGATGCGGCCAGCGTGGGCAAGGACGCTGCACCGGCATCACCCGAGGTTGGTGCTGCCCATCAGTGCCAGTTGAACGCGGACGGAACTTGCTCAGCGGTGACGTCCAACACGGCCTGTACGCCCTTCCCCGGCAATCGCTTTGATGAGAGTGCCGGTTGCTACTCCCCGGTCAGCACGACCCTGGCCTGCTGTGCCACTCTCGCGGGCGACTACTGTCACTTCGCCGCCGGTAGGGGTTGCTATCAGATCGTGGCAGCCGGCAGTACCGTCACCTACTGGACACCGGGCTTGCCCGACGTAAACGTCGCGGCCCCGGGAGGTCAATACTGCGACAAGGCCATGGCAGCCAAGGTTCCGGGGGCGCATCCTTGTAGCTTGACCTCGCCGGACGCCGGCGTGTCCGATGTGGCCAGCGTGGCCAAGGACGCCGCACCGGACGCGCCCGAGGTTGGTGCTGCCCATCAGTGCCAGTTGAAGGTGGACGGGACCTGCTCGGCCATCTCGTCCGACACGGCTTGCTGCTCGGCCATCACGCCCAACACGGACTGCACGAGATTTGTTGGTCGTATTTACGACGAGAGGTTCAGTTGCCACGCCAGCGGTACCTTCGGCGACGTGGTTCTAGGGTGCTGCGCCTCGGCCAAGGGCGAGCCCTGTTCTCTGCCCGCAGCGAGTGGTTGCTACCAGGCCCTTTCACCCACGGGAACCGTCACATACTGGACGCCGGCGTTTCCGAGCCCAGCAGTGACGATCCCGGGCGGTCAAGCCTGCGATCCAAGCACATCTGCGAAGGTCTCATCGGCTCCATACTGCAGAGTCATGACGCCGACCCTTCCTGCACCATGCACAAGCGATGACGACTGCTGCGTGGCGCTCGATGGCAACGAGGCTACAGCGTACCTGGTGGGCAGGGCCGAGTACGACGCGATGAACGCGTCGATTGCGAGCGTCGAGGCCGGCAACATAGCGGGCTATGCCTGCATGGCGCCTCCGGTGCAGGTGCAGTGCCAGGACGGCTTCTGCTCCGGCGAGGAGTTCCCCCACACTCCCCCCTTCTACTCGCTTGGGTACTCGCACTGCGGCCACATCGCCATTGCCGACGCCGGCACTGTACCACCAGCGTCCGCGACGACCTGGCAGTGCCACTAGGGCGCCACCCCGTCTACCGATCGCAGCGAACGGTGAGCGACCAGCCTTCGTAGAAGTACACCTGGCGCAGGGTGCCGGGCTCGCCGCAAGAGCGTTTTTCCTGGCTGGGCTGCACGCA
>PMZX01000129.1:2799-11788 GCA_003170035.1 Myxococcales bacterium
CTTGGGCGGCGTGCGCACGGTCCGGCCGGGGTCGGCGGTGCCACTGGTTTCTGGATCAGCGGCGGAATCGTCCAGCGTCCAGGCAGCAGGATTGGACGGATCGGTCGGGATCGCGTGTTCCGTGTCTGCGGCCGGGCTGTGGGTCGCGCCTTGGAGATCGCACCCGGCGTGGCGTAGCTCGGCGCCCAACTGCACGTAGAAGGCGACGCGCATCTCTTGCAGGTCGCGTAGCATGTCCTGGTGGATCTGGCCTGCCTTCTTGACCTTCAGACGATAGTCCGGGGTCAGGCCGGACGCGTCCCCCAGCTCGTCCGCGCGGCGAATCTCGCGAAAGCGCGACTCCATCTCGCGCCCAAAGGCCAGGTAGCGGCCTCCGGCGGCCAGGGCCCGTCCGTACAGAGCCGCGGTCGAGGACGGACAGACCTTGGCCGTGTGACTCTCGCGGGGGTCAGCGGGCCTGGTCACCTCGGCCAGGGTGCTGTGAACCGCGGTGGAGAACTCGTTGCGAACCTGGTCCATCTCGGCCTGCAGGGCCAGGAAGCGATCCACGGTCCGGCGCAAGGCCGTGACGTCGCCGAACACCGGATCGATGCGCGGATTCACCGCGGTCCGGAAGGGCGTTGCCGCAGACGGCTGCGCGACAGTCGCAAGAACCAGCCAGAGCGGAAACAGCATTTGTCGTCGACTTGTTTCTCGTTGGGAAGAGATGGCGATTATGGTGCCGATGTGGGCAGACCAGCAAGAAACTGGTGGCTCGTGGGCCGGGCCGCCGCTATCTTCAGCCCCCGACCCATGAGCGCGACCAAGGCAGAGGCTGGCAGCGGCGTGCGCTTTGCGTTCCTGACGCCGCGGAAGCTGCCCTCGGCCGACACCCTGACCGGTCGGGTGGTGGTGCTGGACATCGGCTTCGCGTCCGAGGGAGGGGGCTCGTCGTTCGCCGGCGTCACCATCCCCTTCATCAACGGCCTGGGCAGCCGGCTGGCCGCCTGGGTCGATCATCACGATCACGAGCGGCACGTCGATTTCGCGCGAGATCCCCGCTTCCTGCTGTCCAGCAAGGCTGAGCACGGGGGCTGTCCGGAGATGATCACACCGGAGTTCGTGGCCGCAACGGGACCGGTGGACACGGTGGCCATGCACATGGATCTGGACGGGCTCTATGCAGGCGCCAAGTGGGTGCTGGGCGGGATCGAGCCCTATCAAGGCGCCGATGCGGACGCGCGCGCCGTGGATACTCGCCAAGGCGAGCCGGGCCCCATTGCCACGCGCATCGACCGCGCCCTGCGCGCCCGCTTTCGCGACGAGACGCTCAAGTACCGCGTGATCCAGTACCTGCTGGCGCGCACGCAGGCGCCCCACCACTGGGAGGAGATCGAGCGCGCGGCGCGCCTCATCGACCCGCTGCTGGACCAGGCGCGCAAGATCGCCCTGCGCTACGAAGTCGAGGGCGGCGTGGCGTACGTGGAGGCCCGGTCGAGCGCAGCCTACGACAAGACCGAGCTACTGCTCCTCGGCCAGCAGCGCGCGGCCGTGGCGGTGGTGCGGGATTCGGGATCCCTGTCCATTGCGGCTGACTACCAATCGGGCTTGGACCTAATCAAGTTGTTCGACTTGGGCGGCGGAATGCCCACGCGCGTGTCCGTGCCCGAATCACGCCTCGAAGAAGTCATGCAGAAGCTCACCCAGGCCGTGTCCCAGCGCCGGTGAGTCAGCCTCCTTCTCCGGTCCCGATCTAGGCCCTGGTCAACCCGTCGAATCGGGGTAGATTCGGAGCATGCATGTGAAGCACGGCACGCCTCCCAAGAAGTCGCACCAGGCCCTGGCTGAGCGCATCCTCAAGCAACGCAGTCGCGGGACACCCTCGCTCGCGGGCCCGATGCCGTCGCCCGACGAGGTGGCAACCCTGGTCGAGGACCTGCTGTCGGTGATCCTGCCGGGAACCCGGCGCACGCGCATGTTGGGCGAAACCTCGCCCGCGGCCGCGCGCGAGCGAGTGGCCGAAGTGCTGGGCGATCTGGATCTGCGGCTGGAGGAATTGGTTTTTCTGGGGCTGCACCGCCTCTGCCCCGGGGTTTCCAAGAACAAGGACGCCTGCTGGCAGCGCGCCCAGAGCATCACCGCGCGCACTTTGGCCGCCCTGCCCGAGTTGCGCGGGCTGCTGGAAAAGGACACCCAGTTTGCCTACGAAGCGGATCCCGCGGCCACCGGCCCTGACGAAGTGGTCGCCTGCTATCCCGGGCTGTATGCCATCGCCATTTACCGGGCTGCGCACCGTTTGCTGCGGGAAGGGGCGCAGCTGGTGCCGCGCATGATGACCGAGTACGCCCACTCGCGCACCGGCATCGACATCCATCCCGGTGCCGCCATCGGCTCGCCCTTCTTCATCGACCACGGTACGGGCATCGTCATCGGCGAAACCACCCGCATCGGCCACGGGGTTCGCATCTACCAAGGTGTCACCCTGGGCGCACTCTCGATCAAGCGAAAGCACGGCGCGGCCGCGTCGGCCCCGGCACCCAAGCAGCCGGTGCCCCAGCGCCACCCGACCGTCGAGGACGACGTGGTCATTTACGCCAACGCGACCATCCTGGGGGGCGACACCGTGATCGGCAAGGGCGCGGTGGTGGGCGCCAACGCGTGGGTCAGCTACTCGGTTCCGCCTGGCCGGCGTGTCGGGGGCGGGGCCTAGAGGCCGTTCCAGTCAGAGGGTTGGATGGCGGTTTCCGAGCGTCTGCTCGCCCTGCTGCGCGAGGTTTCCACCGAGATCCTAGATGCGCAGAGGCCACTGCGGGTGGTTCGCCTCCTGGAATGGCCCGAGGAGGTGGAACGAGTCTTTTTCGAAAACGGCGCGCGTGAGCTGCCACGCCCGAGCTACGAGATCCCCCCCGGGGTCGAGGCCGCGGGCAAGCGTTTTCGGGCCTTGGCCCAGCGGGTGACCGGCGAGAATGAGATCGAGCGCTTTCTACGCGAGACCTGCGTGGCCATGGCCACTGCGGCCCGCATGCTGTGCGCCGTGGGCAGCAAGGACTTCTATTTCAACTCGGTGGAGATCTACGGCCGGCCGGGCAGCCTCTCGTCAGATCGGCGAACTACCAATTCCGACCTGGCCCACCACTTCGAGGGAGTGATTGCCGGCTACGCTCCCCCGCCCGCGGACGTTGATCAGCCGACCATCGACGCAGACGAGGCCGCGGCCCAGCTTCGCGCGCGTTTCCTGGAGCGCTTCCCCGGGCGGCAGGTGCGGATCACCATCGCGGACAAGCTGGCGTCCAACGCCTCGGCCAGCGTCGACGAGATCAAGATCAAGCGGGGCGCGCGATTCTCGCCGCGCGATCTGCGCCAGATCGAGTGCCACGAGATGGGCGTGCACGTGACCACCGCGCTCAACGGCCGGGCGCAGCCGGTGATGCCCTTTGTCGGCGTGCCGTCTCCTCGCACCACGAGGACCCAGGAAGGGCTGGCGGTCTTCACCGAGTTCGTCACCCGTTCGACCAGCCTGGCGCGCGTGCGGCGGTTGTGCGACCGCACCCTGGCCGTGCAGATGGCCGAAGGGGGTGCCAATTTTCTCGACCTCTACCGTTTCTTTCTCGGCCGTGGCCACGACGAGCGCGCCTCGTTCGATTGCGCGCGCCGGGTGTGCCGAGGCGGCCTGGTGGAAGGCGGCGCCCCGTTCACCAAGGACGTGTGCTACCTGGATGGGCTGTTGCTGGTCACCAACTTCCTTCGCATCGCCCTGACCAAGGGGCAAAGCCAACTGGTCCGCCTGCTCTTCGTGGGCAAGATCGCCATCGAGGACATCCCGCTCTTCGACCGGCTGGTACGCGAAGGCGTGGCGCAAGAGCCGCTCTTTGTGCCCACCTGGGCCCAGGACCTTTCCTACCTGACCGCGTTCATGAGCTACACGGTGTTTCTCGGGCGCAGCGATCTGACCGCGGAACAGCGTCGCCTGGACGATCAGGTGGCGCGCGCAGAGGCGGAGTTGATCTGAGGGGAGCAGGGATGGGCCTGGAAAGGCGCGACGTGAGTCGGACAACTTTGTCAGTCCACGACCGACTCCAGTGCCGAAGCGCGCGCGGACAACGGCGAGATCCCATTGTTTGGGCGGAGATCCGGGCCGTTACCATGGCCGGGCAGTGATCTGCCAAGGGGACAGTGAAGGGGGTTGCGAGGTACGAGACGTTTACGCCAAACGGGCCAACCTGCGGCCCGGTCTGTTCGAGGGCGGTCCTCACCGCTTCGTGAGCAGGCCGCGGAGACTACTCTCCTGGAGCCCGCGGCGCGCGTGCGGCCCAGCCGCGGATCAGATCGAGCTGGCCGTCGGCATGGTAGCTGGACCGGACCAGCGGCCCGGATTCGACGTGGGCAAACCCCAGGTCCAGCGCCTCCTGTTTGAGCTGCGCGAATTCCTCAGGCGGGACGTGGCGGGCCACCGGCAGGTGCTGGCGTGAAGGGCGCAGGTACTGACCCAGGGTCAGTACCTGGACACCGATCGCGTGGACCTCGCGCAGGACCGTGCGCACCTCGTCCAGGGTNNGGCGTCGAGCACCCGATCGACCGCGGCCAAGTCGCCGGCAAAGTCTCCGGTCAAGGCTTCCAGCACGAGATCGGGACAGCGTTGCTTGACCGCGCGGATGGTGGCAGCCCAGTGGGCCGCGCCTCCGTCGACCAGGTCGTCGCGGTTCACGCAGGTGATCACAGCGTGGCGCAGGCCCAGGCCCGCCAGCATGGTGGCCACCCGGTCAGGCTCGGCAGGGTCGGGCGGTCCAGGTCGGCCGCTGGGGACGTCGCAGAATCGGCAGGACCGGGTGCACACGCCGCCCAGGATCATGATGGTCAAGGATCGCCGGCTCCAGCATTCACCGATGTTGGGGCACGATGCGCTTTCACACACGGTGTGCAGCCCTTGTGCATGCACCTGCGCGCGCAAGTCGAAGTAGGCCGCACCGCTGGGCAGCTTCATGCGAATCCACGGCGGATGGCGGGGCAGCACGTCCTCGCTCGCACGGGGCGGGCGCGCCGTCCGCTGGCGGCGGGATCGCGTGTCCACGGCGCGGGTCATGCGCAGAATCTGGTCGGATTCGTCGCGGTCTGCAAGGCGCAAACGTCCAGGCACATCGCACTTGTTTGTCGATGCGCTTGCATGGCCTATGATGAGCCAGTCTCATGCAACGAACCATCGTGGTCGGCGACGTTCACGGCTGCGTGGACGAACTGCAGGCTCTCCTGCGCCTGTGCGGCGTGGTGCGCGGCGATCGCGTGGTCCTGGCCGGCGACCTGGTGGCCAAGGGCCCAGACTCGCACGGCGTGGTGCAACTGGTGCGCGAGACGGGCGGGCTGGCCGTGCTCGGCAACCACGACGACTACTGCCTCGACGTGTGGCACAGGCGCCAGCAGGGCGAGGCCCGGCGTCCCCGGCGGTGGTCGCTCGACACGCTGGACGACTCGGACTGGGCTTTCATTGCGAGCCTGCCGCTCTTCTTGCGGCTGGGCCCGTCACACCAGGGAGGTCCCGAAGTCGCGGTGGTGCACGCGGGCGCAGTACCAGGCGTGCCCCTCGAAAAGCAGGAGCGCGACGACCTGCTCAATCTGCGCAGCATGGTCGGGGGCACCGCTCCCACCCGGCGGTTGCTGATGCGCTGGCCCTGGGCCGCGGCTTGGCGCGGACCTGAGCACATCGTGTTCGGGCACGATGCGGTTCGTGGCCTGCAGCAGTACCCGCTGGCCACCGGCCTGGATACCGGGTGCGTGTACGGCCGCGAGCTGACAGCGATCGAGTTTCCCTCGGGGCGCATCCACAAGGTGGTGGCGCGGCGGCGCTATGCGGCCGTCTAACTCCCAACCCACGTGCTACGCTTGAAGCTAACGTGATCGTCGAGCTGAAGAAGCAGTTTCTCTTCGAGGCAGCGCACCACCTGCCCCATGTGCCGGCCGGGCACAAGTGCGCGCGCGTGCATGGGCACAGCTACCGTGTCGAGGTGGGCCTACGCGGGCCGGTCGATGTGCAGACGGGCTGGCTGATGGATTTTTCGCTCATCGACGAGGCCTGGTCGGTGCTGCAGCGCCGCTTCGACCATCACATGCTGAACGAGGTGGAGGGGCTGGAGAATCCCACCTGTGAAAATCTGTGCGGCTACATCTGGACCGCGCTCAAGCCGCGCATTCCGCAGCTTTGCGCGGTGACGGTATGGGAAACCGCGGATTCTTGCTGTACCTACCGGGGTGAAACAGGGTAGTGAACAGACCATCGTGCGTCCTTTTCGTTGCCTGACCTTGAATCTTTGGGGGGCGGAGCCGCCCCTGCAGCGCCGGATGGACTTGGTGGCCGCTGCCCTGCGCGAGCTGGCGCCGGACGTGGTGGGCTTGCAGGAGGTGCGCGAGGTGCCCGGCCAACTCGACAATCAGGCCAAGACTCTGGCAGCGGCCGCTGGCTTCCACCACGCCTTTGTGCCCGCCATGCCCTTTGCCGGTGGTCAGGAAGGCCTGGCTATCCTGTCGCGCGCGCCCATCCTGGAGCACGTGGCGTTCGGCCTGCCCCACGCGGAACCCGGCGAGCGTCGCATTCTGCTGTCGGCGCGGGTCGTGTTCGAGAGCGTCTCGGTTTGGGTTCACACCACGCACCTCAACTACCGGCTGGCCCATGGCAAACAACGCGAGGATCAGGTGCAGGCCATCGACTCGGTCGTGGCGGCCCGGGTCGGCGATACGCCGTCGATCGTGATGGGCGACTTCAACGCGCGGCCCGAGTCGGACGAGATCCGCTGGCTGCGTGGGCAGGTCACCCTGAGTGGCCGGCGCCCCTACTACCAGGATGCGTGGGCTCGGCTGCACCCGGACGGGCACGGCTGGACCTGGGCCCGCGCCAACCCCTACACCAAGCCGTTGACCTTTCTCGAGCCCGACCGCCGCATCGACTACATCTTCGTCACACCCATGCGGCGAGACGGTCGCGCAACCATCCAGTCGTGTCGCATCGTCTTGGATCAACCGGCCGCAGACGGCGTGTACGCCTCCGACCATTTCGGCTTGATGGCCGAGATCCAAATGGATGCACTGGAAGCGTGATGTTTCGATTGGCCCATGTGACCGATCTGCACGTCCGCAACTTTGCCGGCGCGCGGCTGCGGGATTTTTTCGGCAAGCGGGCCATCGGNNGCGGCGCTGGGCGACGATCTCCGGGCGCGGCCGCACGATCATCTGGTGGTGAGCGGCGACCTGGGCAACGTCTCACTGCCATCCGAGTGGCGCGAGGCAAGAAGCTGGATCGAGCGCACTGGCGCGTCGGTCGAGAACACGACACTCATCCCGGGCAACCACGACGCGTACGTGAGGGAGGTCGTGGTGACTGGAGCCTTCGAACAAGTCTTCGCCGCCTACCAGCGCGCGGATCTGCGTCTCGAGGCCGACACCTATCCCTTCGCGCGTTTGCGCGGGGAGGTTGCCCTGGTGTGCGCGAATACCTGCGTGCCCACCGGGGATCTGGGCGCGTGGGGCCGCGTGGGCGAGGCGCAGTTGCGACGGGTAGAGGCCCTGCTGGCGGCGCCCGAGGTTCGCGCGCGCTTCCGCGTGCTGGTCATCCATCACCCGCCGCTCATGCACCGGCCCCCGGAGAATCGGAATCTGCGCGACCGCGTGAAGCTGACCGAGGTGCTGGCACGGGTGGGGGCTGACCTGGTCATTCACGGACACGACCATCGCGACGAGTTCGCCGAGCTGCCCGGGCCGGAAGGCCGCCGCATTCCGGTGGTGGGCGCCGGATCGGCTTCCTACGCCGGCGCAGCCGATCGGTGTTCACGCTACAACATCTACGAGATCGACGGCCCGCGCGTCGACGTGCTCACCTACGCGCACGACGGCACGACCGGCACTTTCCGCGAGGTCCGACGGCGGACGGTCTGAGTGCGGCGGGGCGGTACAGGCGATGCTTGAACGGCCACCGAGCGCGACAGTCCTCAAGCCCGGCCAGATTGGGCGACTGTTATACGCCATGGTACTATTGGGCGTATAACATGGCAGTGGCCGGTTACAGCAAACTCCCACTCGTGACCCAGACGGTGTACGCCCGCCTTCTCGACCTGTTGCTTGCGTCAGAGGTCGGTGTTGTGGCCTCGGGCGCATCGCTGGTTTCCAAGACCATTCGCGGGCGTCGCTATTGGTACGCCCAGCGGCGGGAGGGAGGGAAGAAGGTCCAGAGATACATCGGACCGGAGACGCCCGAGGTCGAGGCGTTGCTGGAAAGGTGGCGCGGCGCACGAAGCGAGGCGGCGAGCCGAGCCGAGCTGGTGGCCATGGCGCGCGCCGGAGGCGCCACCATCGTCGGAGCCGCTGAGGCCCAGGTGCTAGAGCGGCTGTCGCCTGTGTTTCGCATCGGCGGCGTTCTGGTGGGCTCGCATGCGTTTGCCGTGCTGGGGTCCATGCTTGGGGTGAGATGGCAAGAGGCCATCGTGCGCACCGAGGACGTCGACATCGCGCATGACCACCGGATTGCCGTCGCGCTGGCCCAGGGGCAGCCTGTGGACATGCGCAAGGCCCTCGGCGATCCCTTGCCCCGTTTTTCCGTGCTCAGCCCCACCTATCCCGCAACCGCTTTCCGCATCCGGGGAACCGGGGTCGAGGTCGAGGTGCTGACCCCGCTGGTCGGAAGGGAGCGCAGCCGTCCGATCCAGATACCGACCCTCGGCGTCGCGGCGACTCCTCTGCGATTCCTCGACTACCTCATCGAGGAGCCGCAGCCGGGGGCCGTGCTCGGCGGCTCCGGCGTCCTGGTCAGTGTTCCCAGGCCGGGCCGCTTTGCACTACACAAGCTCATCGTCGCCGCGCGCCGCGGACCGTCTGGCATGCCCAAGGCCGCCAAGGATCGCGCCCAGGCCGGCGAGCTTCTCCGCGTGTTGCTCTCGGAGTTGCCCGGGGAGATCACCCTGGCCTGGAAAGCACTGTCCCGCCATGGCAAGGCCTGGGTAGGCGCCGCCAGCAGTTCGCTTAGGCGCATGGA
>PMZX01000334.1 GCA_003170035.1 Myxococcales bacterium
GCTCGCAACTGCACAATTTCACTCGGTCCGGCAAACCGTTCAGCGCTCTGGCAAACGGCTCGCGGTCATCCGATACTGTTGCCTGCCATGCAAACGCCGTGTCGCGTCGTCATTTTCGTAAGTATGATCGTTGGGGCAGGAGCTGTCGCCCAAAACGTCTGGGCGGACGAGAAACCCGCTCCGGTAGCGGCGCCAGATGAAGGGAGCCAAACCGCAGCTCCCGAGAGCCCTGGCTCGACATCGCAGCCGACCGATGAAGCGTCGGCCGCGCCGGAAAAACTTCCTGAGGACAAACCTGCGAAAGCATCTTCATCGACGTGGGGGGGGCCAGCCGAAGTCAATCACTTTGGCCAGGGCGGGATATCGATCATGCCCGGCACGGGCTATCGCGTGCTGGTGCCGTACCGTGAGGGAATTCACTGCGGCGACTCGTCGGGCAACATCAACCGGCGGGTGTGTACTCACATCCTGCCCTTCTTCCTCGACCTGCAGCTCTCCTATGGCCTCCACCCGCGTCTCGATCTCATCATCGACCTACGCTTTGCCGTGCAGAAGGATCCCGCCACCGTCGACAGTCATCAGTTTGCCCTGGCGCCCGGGGTGCGCTACTGGTTGGACCAGGGTGTGGCGTTGAAGTTCTACGCCACCGGTCAGGTCATCTACGACTACACAGATTACATCGAGGTATCGAAGGGCGACTTCGCGCTTCGCAATGCCGACGGCATCATGTACGACGCCATCAGAAATGTTGGCTTCTTCTTCCAGGTCGGATGGACCATGGGGTTTGCGCGCTGGTACCGGCTGGAACTCGACGCCGGGCTGGGCGTGCAGGTCCGCTTCCCGTAGCAATTTGCGCCGGGCGGACCGGTCACGCGGCAACGTCCACGGCCACGGGCGGCTATCGCGGGACGACCGCTTCGCGCCGACGCTTGCGCAGCATCTTCAGCGCGAACCAGATCGCAATCAGCAGGACGACGACCAGGATGCCGTACTCGGAGCGTCGCGCCCAGCTGACCACGTGATCGATGTGCTCGCCGAAAAAAAAAGCCAGGTAGACCAGCGCGGGCACTGAAACCAACGCCGCCAGCGAATCATAGGTGATGAAGACGGATGGTCGCACGCGCAGCGTTCCGGCCGACAAGAAGATCGAGAAACGCAGACCAGGAAGAAAGCGCGCGATGAAAATGACCTTGCTGCCGAACTTTCGAAAATAGGCGCGCACGCGAATCTGCTTGCGCGGCCTGAAGAAGCGTTGAGCCAGACGGCTGTCGAGCAGACGCGAACCGAACAGGCGACCCAGTGTGAAGGCAATGCAATCGCCCCCCAGCACAGCCGCGAAGCACACCAAGAAGACCGTGTGCACGCTCACCACGCCCCGGTGGGCCAGGTACCCGGCCGAGATGAGTGAGACGTCCTCCGGGATCGGCAGCCCCAGGCCGCATAGCAGCAAGACCCCCGCCAGGGTGTCGTACACGGCAGACGGCGGGAGCGAAGTCAGTTGGGCGAGCAGCCAATCCATGCCACAGGGCTTTCGGCTCCTCCCATAGCACGATTTCCGATATTAGGCTGGTATCGCCGCCACGCCGGGGACCCCAGGATACTGATGGCCGTTGACAGAGAGCAAAAGCCGCCCTAGAAACCTGGCCAGGGAAGGCCATGCAAAACATGAAGAATACTTTGCTGCTTGGATGTTTTGGGATGCTCTTGATCGTGGCGGCGGCTGGGTGCAAACCCGAATACCCTGCCTGCGACACCGACAAGGACTGCAAGGACAAAGAATTCTGCGTGGGGCGCAAGTGTCAGCAGTGTCGCAACGCTGGTGACTGTGGTGAAGGTCGCCAGTGTGCGAACGGCCGCTGCAACGCCATTCCCGGCTACTGCAAGGATGCCAGCCAGTGCTCGGAAGGTGAGGTCTGCAAGGGCAATCGTTGCCAGGCCTGCACCTCCGACACCCAGTGCCCGTCGGGCAAGCTGTGCATGACCGGACGCTGTTCCATCCCCCAGTGCACCAAGGACGAGAACTGCGCCCAGGATCAAGAATGTGTGCACGGCCTGTGCGTGGGCGCGCAGAAGAAGCCTGTCAAGCCGCCCTGTGATCTGGAGACGGTCTATTTCGACTTCGACAAGTCGAATCTGACCTCGGCCGCCACCAGCGCATTGGCCCAGAACGCGACCTGCCTGAAGAAGACGGACATGGCCGTCAGCCTGGTCGGTCGCGCCGATCCGCGTGGCACCACCGAGTACAACATGGCGCTTTCTGACCGGCGCGCCCAGTCGGTGAAGGACTACCTCAAGCGCACAGGAATCGCGGCCGGCCGCATGTCCATCGTTCCGCGAGGCTCCTTGGACGCGACTGGCACCAGCGAGACCGGTTGGGCCAAGGACCGCCGCGTTGACTCCGAATGGCGCTAGGGCCTGGTAGGTTTTGTCACCTAACCGCGGGCTGCACGCTCGCGGTTGTGGTGTTCTCTGGTTGTCTGATGACCACCGACCAGGGCGACAAGCTGCGTGACGACATCTCCCGGCTCTCCAAGCGGATGGAGGCCATCGAGACGAGCACCAACGACCAGATGGCTCGTCTGCGCAAATTGCTCGACGAGGCCACGGGCTTGCTCGAACGAAACTCGGCCGATCTTGGCACCAAGGTGGCGCACAACGAGAGCGACATCGCGGCGCTCGCCGGAAAGCTCGAAGAGGCCAAGCACCTTGTGGAAGAACTGCAAAAGCGACTGGCGGCGTTAGAACAAACCCAGCAGAAGACGGCGCAGGAACAGCAGAAGATCATCGAGCGGGTCGCCCCGACCATGCCCGAGGACAAAGAAGCGCTTTGGAAGGAATCGCAGAACCGGCTGGCCGGAGGCATGCGCGAAGACGCCCGCCGTTTCTTGCGCTCCTTCATCCAGCGCTTTCCCAGCGACCCGCGCGCATCCCAGGCCCAGTTGCAGGTGGGGCAGTCTTTCGCCCAGGAATTTAAGCACGGCCTTGCGGTCGCGGAGTACCTGGCCGTCATGTCTCGCTTCTCGCGCTCTCCTGAAGTGCCCGAGGCCATGTGGTACCTGGGCGAGTCCTACGTGGCCATGAAGTACTGCACCGACGCGAAGGCCATCTTCCAGGATCTGTCGAAGCGCTATCCCAAGTCGCCCCGCGCCGCCCAGGTCAAGGAACGNNCGACCTTCATCTTAACCGGTGCGCGGCTGTCTCGCGGGCCGCGGACGCAAGTCCACTCCGCGTCCTCCCCTCTCCCCTCGGTGTTCTCAGCGGTGGGCGGCTCTTCAGATCAACCCACGCGCCTAGCCGCAGCCGCAACGCTTCGCTACTTGCCGGTCTCTAGTGCATTCAGTTGGCGTCGCGCAGCCGTGGCCTCGCTGCCCTTGGGCGAGAGCTGCAAGTAGCGCTGGTAGCTCTGCAAGGCGAGAGCCTTCTCGCCGCGGGCGCGGTGGACTTCGGCCATGCCGAACAAGGCCGGACCAAAAGACGAATTGGCGGCCAGTGCGCGCTTGAAGAATTGGTAAGCTGCCGGGACCTGGCCGCGGTCAAGGGCGACAAACCCAAGCCCTGCCAGGGCCTTGGCCCCGGCAGGCTTCAGGCGCAGAGCCTTTTGGTAGAGATCCTTGGCCCTGCTGTTTGATCCATTTTCGAGCGCGCGATCTCCGTCGGCGGCCAATCTCTCGTAGGATTCGGAAGCAGAGGCCACCGGCTTTGCCGGACTCGGCTTGTCCGGTGCCTTCTCGGCTGCCGCAGGCGGCGGCGAGGGCAGCGCTTCCACGACCGGCCCCCTGGGCGATGGGCTAGGCATCGCGCCCCCACCCGGCGCCTGGGTGGCCGCGGACCCGGTTCTCGGATCCAGGCTCGCCTCGGGCGGAAGGGGCAAGGGGCGGCGACCATCTGTCGAGGCAGAGAGGCTGCCAGAGGCTCTCGTTGCTATGGTGGCGCTGGGGAAACGGCCACGCTGCCACTGGATACCAGCGTAGGCCACCCCGGCAGCCACGGTTAGGCTGACAAACGTCTTCAGTGCGCCATGGGCGTGAGAACCGCCCTCCGTGGCCTGCGCGCCAACGACCGGAAAACGCGGCTGACTTGGCCGAAGCTCGTCGTTCGGGACCGAGATAGCCATGGCGGTTGACGATGAACGGCGTGGCGTCGGAGAGGTTGGCGTACGCCGGGCAGGCTCGCGCTGCTTGGCCGGGTCTGGCGAAAGCAGGGCGCCTGCGCGGGCCCGGTCGGCCTCGTCCACCACGTCGAAGAACGGCACCAGCTCGGCGAGCTCACCGGCGTACTGCCAGGCTCTACCGTCGGCGGAAATCCTGTCCATGCGGGTGACTCTGCGGTCGACGATCCACGTGTGTAGCGACGTCAGGCCCGGGACGCGATGAACCCCTCCATCCGCGGTCTGCAGGAACAAGTCGGCTGTCTCCCGGCTACCCGCCGAGGCCGCGTCCGCTGTTTCGTTCAAGCGCGGCTGCACCACCGTGGAAACATGTCCACAGACCCTGCATTCCACGTCGGAAACGCCATCGCGCACCTGGCTTTCGTCCAGTGTGCATTCGGCTCGGCAGCGTTCACATAGGATCTGCATGATCGGCAACGTGACCTACGGTACTTCTAGCAGGAAACGATAGCAGGACTGAAGGAGTCCTGCTGCTATGGTTGCTCACAACCCGCGCCGCACCTGGTCCATAGTTGGAACGGGATAGCTAGGCAAACCGCAGGCCGAGCAGGAACATCGAAAGCCCGACAGCGAAAGCAACACCGGCGATCATGGCGTAGCGGCGACGCAAGTGCAGCCTCGCGTCGAGACCCTTGCTGACAAATCCGATAGCACTGCCGACCCACAGCACCAGGCCTACCAGTGCCAGCACTACGTGGGCAAGGGCCGGCCCCGGCCGGCGCGCCAGCCGCTCCAGGTGCCATGCGGCCCTGGCTTCGAAGCTGACCCCGGGCGCAACCGAGCGATCCTCGGTGGCAGCCAGCAACCGGGCCAGACGGTGTTCAATACTGGGCAGCCGGGATCCATTCGGGATGTACAGCGATCGCGTGGCCAAGATGGCACCGCGTTCGGCCTCCAGTGCGGCGCGCACGCTGGGCCCATCGCCCGCCTGTGCGGCTGCTGCGGCCACGGCCTCCAGCCGATCCAGTGCGGCGCGAACATAGGGGCTCGCCGGTAGATACAAGCGGGCTGCGTCCTGATAGTGGCGGATGGCCTCCAGCCGGTCGCCGCGCGTCTCGGACATCTCGCCGGCGCGCAAAGCAATGCGCGAGTCGACCAGCAGCCGGATGGCCACCACGACCAGGGCCAGCACCAACCCGCCAGCGACCAGCAGCCACCGGGGATGGCGTCGCAGGGTCATCAGACGAAGTCTCTCTTCCTGAAGATCAGCATGGCTGCAATCAGCACGATGAGCGAGTAAGCCACGCCATACGCAGTGGCCGTCAGCAAGTAAGACGCGTTGACGAAGTCGCCATGGACCGAGACTTCCTCGGCACCCACGATGGCGCCCGAGGGGTAGAAGAGGTGCATGTTGGGCATGAGGGCAGAGCCGGTCTCCAGCACGGTCTTGGACACGGGGCCCAGCTTGGCGGCCAGGGCGCGGATGTCAGGCACCGAGCGGCCCACGATGAAGCAACCAAGGGCAAAGAAGCCCGAGAGAAACGGGCTGGAAAAGGCCGAGAAGAACACGGCGATGGAGGTGACCAGCATCACGTTGACGAAGAGCAGCCACACCGCCTTGACCATGGGCGTGTCGAAATGCGCTCCTTGCAGCCACAGGGTCACGCCCAGCACCAGACCCATCACGCCCATCTGCACGGCCAGGGTCAGCAGCAT
>PMZX01000511.1 GCA_003170035.1 Myxococcales bacterium
GCAATGTTTGAATCGCTCTGCTCGGGCTCATGATGGTTGTCTCCTGGTTGCGTGCCCCTATAGACACTCGACAGAGCAAATTCAGAAACTGAGGAGTTGGACGCAGATCGGCATAAAAGGCCCTGCCATCATTTGATCCGGTCTTGGCCCCCGGCCACCGCGCCGTCACCTGCTTCCTGATGGGAAATCTACCGGGGGTTCATGGCACACAGATAGGAAGCAATCCCCGTTCCGATCGCCAGGTGCTCGATTTCCCTTGGCCGAGCTGCCAAATGCCGCCCGAGGCTGTGACGTTCCTGTCACTCCGACTAACAGAAAACCCACGGTCCCACCGCGCTACGAAACCGGCAAAGGCAGCTTGAGCATCAGTCCACCGGTGAAGGTGAACCCGATGCCCGCAATCGCCTGTGCGCGCAGGAAGGGAAAGACGGGCAGGGCCCAAAGTCGGGCGCGGCTCTCGGCGTGCGCATAGTTGGCCCACAAGGTGAGCTGGCCGCCGTAGCGAGCGACATCGCCCGTGAGATCGACGACGAACCCGGGGTCTGCACCCAGAACCAGGTTGTGTGGCTCGCTGCCCAGTATTGCCGCGGGCTGCAGTTCGACGTAGAAGCGGCCGGGCACGAAACCCACGGCGGCGCCGAAGCCCCAGCCGCCCATGTACTGCGCCAGCGCCACCTCGCCGCCGAAGCGCAACGACCCGTCGAAACCGATCTCGAAGCTAGGTCCAGGCGTCAGATACGCCAGAGGTCGGCGCGCCGTGCCCACGTCAGCCCACGCCGTCCCCGCAGCCAGCGCGAACAGCACCAGCGCCACGGGGGTCAGGGCGTAGGGTAGTCGTGCAGCGGATCGTCTCACGACTGTAGTTAGACACCGCAGCGCGGTTCTTGTGAAGTGCTGTTGGTTCAGACTTCAGTGAGTCAGTTCTACGCCGGCGCGCGCTGCGCGCCTGCGCAGGCTACGAAAACCCTCGAACATCGAGTCGCGGATCTCGGGGCCTGACTTGGGCGTCAGCAGCAGCGCAATGGTTGCGCCCACTGCCAGGCCGATTCCCACCAGCCCGCTGCCGCCCAGCCAAATTCGCAGCGAGTTCTTGCGTCGCAGGCCGACCACGCCGAGCAGGTCGTCTCTCGACAGGTTCTTGATGTTTTGCAGCTTCATGACGCTACCCTCCAGCTCAAATTCAATGACGTCGCCTATATCGTCATTGTGGATCCGATCCAGGCAAGCGCCCGCCCGAGTGCACGGGAACCACGATGCTCAAATGCCTGGTTCGATTCACTCTCCGCGCCTTTTGGGCTAGATGGCCCCGGCCGCGGGCGGAAGATCGAGACTGCCAACCAGAACCGGCTGCGCTGGGTTCTGCACAGCAAAGGGTCAGTTACATCGTAGGTTTGAATGCTGCCATCCTCGACTGAACCGCTCGGGGCGATTTGCGGGCGGTTCTCCCAGTCTCCCAGAAAAATGTGCTGGTCCCGTTTCAACACGCGAATCGGGGTGCCGCCCACCGATTGCATCCAGGACACCAGTTCGAGACTCGCACCCGCGCCGAGATCGCTGTTGCTAGACCGATCCATACCCGCATCGGGCCGATCGACGCCGACGTCGGGCTGAGCAGCCACCGCATCGGGCTGAGCAACTTTGCGCAAGACGCTCCCCGGCGACCCTCCTGATGCGTGGCGCCGACGGTGGCGACCGATGCCGAAAGAATCGAATTGAATCAGGACCGCACTCGTCCATAGAGTACGCACCTAAGGAGAACGCCATGAGAAGACTGGTCACAGCCACTGCCATCCTGTTCGGACTGGGAACAGCGCTGCCCGCGCGGGCAGACCGCGACGATGAGCGGAACGATCGTGGGCAAGCCCAGGGAAACCGCGAACGGCAGGACCGCGAGCGCATGGAGCGCGAGCGGCAGGACCGCGAGCGTATCGAGCGCGAGCGTGAGGAGCGCGAGCGTATGGAGCGCGAGCGCGGGCGCGAGGCACGGGAGCGCGAGCGCGAAGCCCGGGACCGCAGAGACCCGGCGTTCCGCCTGCGCGTGGCTCCCCCGGCACCAAGGCCCGAGATGCGAACCGAGGCCCCAACGCCGCAGCACATCTGGGTCCGTGGCTACTGGGGCTGGCAGGATGGCCGGCACGTCTGGATAGATGGTCGCTGGGCGTTGGCGCCTCTGCCAGGCCGGGGCTGGATCGAGCCGCGCTGGGTGCTCGAAAACGGCGAGTGGGCTTTCTATTCGGGGTATTGGGGGCCGGCCGCCGTGCCTGCTGCCCCTCCAGCCCCGGCGTCCGTCTACGCCGAGCCGCCGCCACCGGCCGAGGTCACCATCACCATCGGGCCGCCGCCCCGTCGCGTCGAGGGGGTCCCGCGCCAGCCTGGGAACGGGTACGTATGGATCGCGGGTGATTGGATCTGGGACGGACACCAATACCTGTGGTCGGCAGGCCGTTGGGAAGCCCCTCGCCCCGGCTGGATCTGGATGGCGCCGAACTGGCAGACCGATGGCAATCAATACCGGTGGCGGCCCGGCCACTGGAAGCGGCGATAGGGTTCGGTCAGAAGCCCTGATGCACCGGCTGGCTCACGCCACCAGCGTGCACCAGGACCGGTATTTGGGCGAGCGGCCGCGCACGACGTCGAAGAACAGCGAGCGCAGACGTGTGGTGACGCTGCCCATCTGACCGGTCCCCACCGGACGGTGATCGATGCGCGTGACCGCGGTGATCTGCGCGGCTGTGCCGGTCAGGAAGATCTCGTCAGCCAAGAAGATCTCACCCCGTTCCACTGGACGCTCCTCGACGGTCAGCCCCAGTTCGTCGCGCAGAAGGGTGATGAGCGAGCGGCGGGTGATGCCTTCCAGCACGCTCTGATCGAGTGAGGGCGTGACCGCGATCCCGCGGCGGATGAGGAAGATGTTCTCGCCCGATCCCTCGCTGACATGTCCGTCGCGGTTGAGCAGAATGGCCTCGTCGAAGCCGGACAACTCGGCGTCGCTCTTGGCCAGGGCGCTGTTGATGTAGCTCCCTGTGATTTTTCCGCGCGGCGGGATCACGTTGTCGTCGGGCCGACGCCAGGACGAGACCGTGCAGTGCGCACCCTCGGCCTTGTCGATGTATAGGCCGAAGGGCACGGCCACCGCGGCCAGAACCGGCGTCAGGCCGTGCAGGCGCACGCCGATCACCTCGTCTGAATAGAAAGCCAGCGCGCGGATGTAGCAATCCTGGCGTAGTCCCTCGGCGCGCAGCAAGTCGAGCAGGGCCGCAGCGGTCGCTTCTTCCGAAAGAGCCAGGTTCATGCGCAGCAGGCGGGACGATTCGTGCAAGCGCCGCACATGGTCGGCCAAACGAAACACGAAGAGCTTGCCCTCGTCCTGGTTGAAGTAGCCGCGAATGCCGGCGAACACTCCGGTGCCGTAGTTGAACGCGTGGGTCAGCAGGCCCAGCTTCGCTTCGGCGTAGGGGAGGACGCGGTCGTGAAAGAAAGCCATGCGGGGAAGTGCCATAAGTGTTTCCTTGGGCCACCTGGATGTTGGATTATGGGTAGAAATCTAGCATGCCCCGACGGTATGTCCCGCGGGGGTCTTCGGTTGCTCTGACCGGCGGCGCTACGGACTAGGGAAGAAGTTGAACGCGTAGACGACGTCGACATTGCCCCCACCGTGAGGCTTGGGGAATGTCCAGGTCAAGAGATGTCTGCGCAGACACTCCTCGATCGCGGGGTTGCCTACGGTCGAGTCACGCAGGACAACCGCGACGACGTTGCCGGTGGCGGAAATGGTGAACTGGCTGAGCACGCGGCCGGTGAGGTCAGGTTGCTTCACCAACTCCACCTCGTAGCACGCCCGCACCTCGCGGTGGTGTTCGCGGATGACATCCTTGATGACCTTCTTGTCTAGCGTACCGCGCGTGGGACGGCCGGACTGCGCCTGGGACTGCGATCCGGACGTGCCACAGCCCAGCGCTGCGGCGAGCGACAACAGAAGGGTCGCGCCTCTCAGGTCCATGGCGTTTCTATAGCTTACTGGCGGCCCCGCTGGTGCCGAAATCGAGCAACTCGATGGACCACTTGCCGTCGTCGGACACGCCCTTCACGGCGCCGTTGATGGGGACAGCCGGGTGATACCACGAGGTTGACTTCTGGGTCATGCCAGCAGCCGAAACCTGGACCGCGAACTTGGCGCAGCCCTGGAAGGTGCCCGCCGGCACGGTGACGGTTTCCTTGGAAGCCTGGGCCACGTCGGACGAGACCACCGCGTTCTGAGCCACTGCCTTGAACTGGCTCTTGAACAGGCTAGCCATCGGCGTCGAGGCGAAGTCAATGGTCTGGAGCGGCTTGTCGTCCGTCTTGGTCACCACCTTCAGCAGCACGTCAGCGGCTTCGTCAGCGGTGCGCGGCATGTGACTGTAGAGGATCTTGGTGATGTTGTGGTGGAAGTAGTCCTGCCGGTCGAATTCCAGCCACATCCCTTCGCCTTCCGCTGCCACGACGCTGATACGCTGGATGGCTACGTTGCCCTTCTCGTCCACCGTGCGCTCGACCACCCACTGCCCGACCGCCCATGGCGTGGGGTCGTAGGCCGCGGGGGCTCCCTGGTTGCGGGCTTGCGTCTGGAACGAGCCCGCCAGGCTGTCGGTGGCAGCCTTCATCTGCGGGTTGATCGAGGGCGCGCAGCCGGCAAGGCCGAGCGCCAGAACGGTAGTGATGATGTTGCGCATGAGATCGCTCCTTTTCACGAAATGCACCCCATCATCGGCATGAAACAGGAAAGCGCAAGTCCTTGTCGCGTTCAGCCGGCAATCGCGCTAGACAGGGCACGGGAACCGTCCCACAAGTCCCGCACGCCACGCGCGGCAGGGCACAGGGAGGCGCCCACAAAAGGAGATTCCATGAAGCGCTTCATCGCCCTTGCCTTGGTCCTGCTGCCCACCGCAGCTGCGGCCCAACCAACCGGGTCGCCGCAATCCTTGCCTCTGGTTGTGGATCTGAAGAAGGCTGTCGTCGGTAGCTGGGCCGAGTACAGCATGAGTTTCGGCGAGGCCAAGATGAAGTCCCGCTGGGCCTTGGTGGCTCGCAACGCCAGTTCCACCACGCTGGAGATGTCGATGCAGGGCGGGCCGACCGCCCAGATGGGAGGCAAGGTCACGCTGAAGATGGTGCTTGACCCCGACCCCATCGGCGCGGCCAAACCGGTCAAGGAGATCATCATGCAGATCGGCGACGGCGATCCGATGCAGGCGCCGTCGGACGCACCGGCGCAGAAGTTCCAGAAGCCCGATGCCAAGACCCTGGTGGGCATGGAGACTATCAAAGTGGCGGCCGGATCATTCAAGACCGCCCACTACCGGGACCACCCGCCGTCGGGCACCGTCGACATCTGGGTCAGCGAAGAGGTTCCGCCGCTTGGCGTGGTCAAGTTCGTGACCACGCCCGAGCCCAAGACCGGCGCAGACAGCCCGCCGTCCATCCCGCCCGCAACCATGGAACTGACCGCCACCGGGGGCGGCGCCAAGCCCACCATCACCAAGCGGGCCAAACCTTTCGATGCAGCCCAGATGATGGGTGGCGCTCCGCCGGCCGGCAAGAAGAAGGGCAAGTAGCGCTAAGAAGTCGACGCTAAGAAGTCGGCGCTTGCTTGCCTGCGGCCCACCCCTGTAGACTCGCGTCGTCATGCAAGCGCCGGTCGAAATCTGTTACGCAGGCGTCGTGATAGCTAGCACCGAGGAAGTAAGAGAGGGCGAGGGGGGCGAGTTCTTCGTCGTCATGAAGGATCCGTTCCCGGTGGGCACGCTGCTTCACCTGCGCTCGGCAGACTCGCTGGTTCCCGTGCGGGTTTTGCGTGTGGTGGAAGCCTCCGATGGGGCAGGCAGTGGGATGCAGGTGCGCCCAGCAAGGTCGGATGAAGCTGGTGCGGCCCTCTGGATCCCGCCGCCACCCGCGGCCAAGCCTGCCAGCACGCCGTCGGCAGCGGCGAAGCCAGCGCCCACTGCCGTCGCTCCGTCGGCTTCAGACGAACCCGCGCCGGCCGCAGCCGTACCCGCGCCGGCCGCCGCCGCGGAATCGGCTTCCGAGATCCCGGTTGCAGTTTCGATCGAGGAGCCCGTGCCAGCCGGCGGGTCGGTCCCAGCGGCAATCGAGCCCGAGGTTCCCGCCGCCGCGGAATCGGCTGCTGAACCGGACCCAGTTCCGGCGCTGGCCGCGGACCAGGCGCCCGTCGGGAAAGAGGAACAGCCCATCGCCGCAGAGGCTGCCCCGCCCGAGTTTGCAGCGCCCGATCGTTCACCTGAGAGCGCCGTGGTTCCCGAGGCGGTTCCCGCAGCGGTTGGCTCCAGTCTCACCGGCGCATTGAAACGGGCGGCAGCAGGCCAGCCCGACGCAGATTCCGGTGCTGTCGCGGCGTCGGTCGAGTCGCCCGGGTCCGGGGACGCGGCAGCGCCGATCGAGGGCGATCTTCCGCCCGCGCGGCCGGTGCAAGGGTCGGGTGGACGGCGTCGCACCAAACGGCGGCGGTAGGCGATCCTGCCGTGATCCGGCCCCCCCATCTGCGCCCCGGTGACCTGATTTGCGTGGTTGCGCCCTCGGGTCCGGTTCCGCCCGACGATTTCGCTCAG
Source organism: Myxococcales bacterium (assembly GCA_003170035.1). Taxonomy (GTDB): domain Bacteria; phylum Myxococcota_A; class Polyangia; order Fen-1088; family Fen-1088; genus Fen-1137. The sequence continues at coordinate 6,606 of PMZX01000511.1, forward strand.
GGTGCGGCCGTGCTGTCGGCCCGCTACCAGCTTCGCTACGACCCGGCTTCCTTGTTTCGCGCCAGCGGGTTTACTGCCGGGCCGGACCACGTTCGCCTGGCCGAACTAGTGGCAGGGCTGCGCAATCCCGAGGCGCGCGCCATCATCATGGCCCGTGGTGGCTACGGTCTTTTGCGCATCCTGGCTGGCATCGAGCCCGACCTGCTGCGCTCGGCGGCCAAACCCATCGTGGGATTCTCCGACGGAACCCTGCTGCTGGCGCAGGCGGCGCGGGCGGGCGCGGCCTCGATTCATGGGCCGGTGGTTACCCAGGTCGGGCGCCTGGACAAGGATGACCACGATGCGCTCTTCGCGGCACTGGAGCAACCGGAGGCGCGGTCGTTGTGCTCGGGACTGGAGGCGCTGGTCGGCGGCCGCGCGCAGGGGCCCCTGCTGGGCGGCAACCTCGAGGTCTTCTCGCGCATGCTGGGAACGCCCTATCTGCCTGATCTGCGGGGCGCGATCCTGTTTTTCGAGGATGTGGGCGAGCGTCCCTACCGGCTCGATCGCTTGCTGACCCAACTGGAGCTGGCCGGGGTTTTCCAGGCAGCGGCTGGGATTGTCGCCGGCGAGTTCATCGGCTGCGACGAGCCCGCTTCATCCGGGCTGACATCTTGCACGGCCAGTCAGGTGTTGAGAGAGCGCCTGGGTCGCCTGCGCATTCCCGTGGTCCTGGGCGCGCCCATCGGCCACGGCCGGCGCAACCGCGCGTTGCCGTACGGAACCCGGGTTGAACTCGACGCCAACGCGGGCACGCTGTCGGCGCTGGAAGGGGTGGTCTCTTAGCTAATGAGGTTGGGCTCGACGGGCGGCACGGGCCCGGCTTCCTCGATTTTGCCGAAGACCTGCTCGTAGCGGGTGATGTTGGCCTCCAGCGCGCGCAGCATCCGCTTGGCGTGGCGAGGCGACGAGATGATGCGCGAGCGGACCCGGGCGCGCGGCACACCGGGCTGGACGAACACGAAGTCGAGGACGAACTCGGCGTCGGTGTGGTTGATGAAGACCAGGTTGGTGTAGTTACCCTGGGCGGTGGCTTCGTCGATGTCGATTTGGATCTGCTGGCCCTGCACGGGCGGTTTGGCTTGGTCGGACATGGGTGCAGTTGTACCGCGACGCCAAGATTCGTGAAAGACGATGTACACTGCGAGCCCGCAATGAAAAGGGTCATCGGCATCGACCTCGGGTCGCGTCGCATCGGCGTGGCGGTTTCCGACGGCCTGGGCCTGACTGCCCAGCCGCACGCCACCATCGCGCGCCACGGGGGCAGCCGCGACATCGCAGCCATCGCCGCGCAGGTGGACGCAGCGGACGCCGAGCGCATCGTTCTCGGCCTGCCGCTCGATCCCGAGGGGCGGGAAGGGCCAGCCGCGCAGCGGGCGCGCACCTTTGCCGAGAAGCTGCACGCGGCCCTGGCCGTGCCGGTCGATCTCATTGACGAGAGCTTCAGCACGGTGGAGGCGGAAGTGCCGCTGCTGGCCGCGGATGTTTCGCGTGCGCGGCGCAAGCAGGTGGTGGACAAGCTGGCCGCCGCGGTAATCTTGCAGCGCTGGCTAGATTCACATCGACAGGAGATCGCGCGATGACAGAGCCCATGCGGCGGGCGCTTCTGGTTTTCCTCATCACCACGGCGGTGGGTGGAGGGGTCTTGCTGGCCGTGGTCGGAAAAGTCTTGCGCTACCCCGACACCGCCACGGGTACGGCCCGCGGGACCGTCGAGGTCGAGATCCCCAAGGGCGCGGCCGCGCGCCAGGTGTCCGAGTTGCTGGCCGCCGNNTTCAAGGCCGGCCACTATCGCATCGAGGCGCCGGTCACGCCGCGCAAGCTGGTCGAGCTGATGATTCGCGGCGCGGCCGACGAGCTGGTGGTGGTCACCGTGCCCGAGGGCAAGAACGTGCTCGAGGTGCTCGACATCCTGGACGCTGCCGGTGTCGCGCCCAGGGCCGAGCTTTTGGCCCAGGCCAGCGATCCGGCCTTCGCGCGCAGCCTGGATTTGCCGGGCACGCTGGAAGGCTACCTCTTTCCCGACACCTACCGCCTGCGGCCGCACATGCCTGCGCCGCGTGCCCTGGTGGCGCTGGTCCGGCGCCACCGCCAGGTCTTCGAGGAGTTGCGCGCAGCCAATCCGACCGGAATGGCCATGCTGAAGAACAAGCTGGGCTTCGACGATGCACGCATCGTGACCCTGGCCTCGATCGTGGAGAAGGAAACCGGCCAGCCCGCGGAGCGGCCGCGCATCGCGCAGGTGTTCATCAACCGCCTGCTAAAGCCGAACTACCGGCCCAAGCTGCTGCAGACCGACCCCACCATCATCTACGGCTGCACGGTCGCGCCGGTGTTTCTAGGCAAGGCGTCGCCTGCCTGTGCGCAATGGGACGGCCGCATCCGGCGCATCCAGCTCGACGACCAGGCCAACCTGTACAACACGTACACGCATGAAGGCTTGCCCCCTGGCCCCATCGCCAACCCGGGTCGGGCCGCGCTGGCCGCGGTCATGCGCCCCGACGGCAGCCCCTACCTGTATTTCGTGTCCAAGAACGACGGTACGCACCAGTTCTCGTCCACCCTGGCCGAGCACGAGGCTGCGGTAGTGAAGTACCAGCGCGGTGGCAAGCCGCTGACCAAAGCGAACCCGTAGGCGCGATCTGCGNNCGTCCTCATCCGTTTGCGGAAGACCGCGCGCTTCGCGACAAGACGTCGGCCGCCTCCATCAGCATGCGCTCGGTCTCGTCCCATCCGATGCAGCTATCGGTGACGGAGACGCCATACTTCAGCGGCGCGCCCTGCATCCAGGTTTGTTTGCCGGCGAAGAGGTTGCTTTCGATCATCAAGCCAAGGATGGCCGTCTGCCCGGCGGCAAACGTGCGCACGACTTCTGCGAAGACAACGCCTTGTCGGGTGTGGTCCCTGCCTGAATTGTCGTGCGAACAGTCCACCACCACACCGCGCGGGAGGTCTTCCTTCTGCACCAGTTCCGCCGCAGCGGCGATGTCCGCGGGGTGGTAGTTGGTCCCCGAAGTGCCGCCGCGGAGAACGATGTGCCCGTCGGAATTTCCCGTGGTCCGCACCACCGACGAGATGCCGTCGGCGTTGATGCCGAGGAAAGCGTGGGGATGACGAGCGGAAAGTACGGCGTTGAGTGCGTTTTGCAAGAGCCCGTCGGTGCTGTTCTTGAAGCCCACCGGCATGGAAAGGCCGCTCGCCATCTGGCGGTGGATCTGGCTTTCCGTGGTGCGCGCGCCGATGGCAGCCCAGGTGACCATGTCGCTCAGATAGTGCGGCACCACGGTGTCGAGAAATTCGGTGGCGCAGGGCAAGCCGAGTCCGGTGATGTGAAGCAGGATCTTGCGCGCCAGGGTGAGCCCGGCCGAGATATCGCACGAGTCATCGAGTTGCGGATCGCTGATGAGGCCCTTCCATCCGGTCACAGTGCGCGGCTTTTCGAAATACGTGCGCATGACGATGAGCAGGTGTTCCTTGGTTGCCTGCGCGACCCTGTGCAGGCGCTCGGCATAGTCAAAGGCCGCCTGCTGGTCGTGAATCGAGCAGGGGCCCACCACGACCATCAGGCGGCGCGCGTTCTGCCCGTGCAGCATCTCTCGGATGGACTCGCGGCTGGCCTTGACCATGTGCCGGATCTCCTCGGTCGAGGCCAGCTCGGTTTCGAGCTGGCGGGGCGTGACCAGAGGGGTGAATTCGGCGATGCGAAGGTTTTCTGTCTGCAACATGGGAACTTCCCTTTCCGCACAGAAGGCCCTGCGAGTCTCTCANNTGAATATCGCAGAGGTTGCCGCGCAGCCTGAATTGGGCGACCATGGTTCCCATGCTAGCCAGACTGTGCATCGTGCTTTCGTGTCTTTGTGTGGGATTTCTTGGCGCCTGCGGCGGCGGGACTGAAAAATGTGTCCCCGGCCTTAGCGTCGTGTGCGCGTGCACCAACGGCCAGCGCGGCGCACAGACGTGCACGTCGGCAGGCACGTTCGCGGCGTGCGTGTGCTCGGCGCCCACCGAGGACGATGGAGGCGCGGCCGATGCCGAAGACACCAGTCCACCCGACGCGGCTGCCGCAGACGACAGCGGCGATTCTGGAACTGGNNACTTTGCGATCGCGAGCGCAGAGCTATACGACCCAGCGACCGGGACATTCACGGCCACTGGCAACATGTCAGCGGAAAGGGTGTATCACACGGCGACCATGCTGCCCGACGGAAAAGTGCTCGTCGCTGGCGGGGTCGGTTTAGGCGGCGATGAACTCGCCAGTGCGGAACTGTACGATTCAGCGACCGGGACCTTCACGGCCACCGGCAGCATGACTGCGGCCAGGAGTGACCACCTGGCGACGCTGTTGGGCAACGGGAAGGTGCTCATCGCCGGCGGATACGAAGGCGCCAACTCTCTGGCAAGCGCGGAGCTATATGACCCCGCGGCCCGGGTATTCACAGCCACTGACAGCATGACCGTGGCAAGATTTGCTCACACGGCGACGCTGCTGAGCAACGGGAAGGTGCTCATCGCGGGCGGATCTGATGGCCCGAGCGCGGAACTATACGATCCGGGGGTGGGGACGTTCACGGTCACCGGCAGCATGAGCGCGGCAAGGGCGTATCACGCAGCGACGCTGTTGGGTAACGGGAAGGTGCTCATCGCGGGCGGATCCGGGCATGGGTCTGGTGCGCGTCTGGCGAGCGCGGAGCTATACGACCCAGCCGCCGGGACCTTCACGGCCACCGGTAGCATGTCCATGGCAAGGACCGTGCTCAGGGCAACGCTGCTGTCCGACGGGGGAGTGCTCATCACTGGCGGATATGATGGCGTCCACTTCCTGGCGAGCGCGGAGCTATACGACGTGGTCGCCGGGACATTCGCAGCCAGTGGCAGCATGAACGTGGCAAGAAACTCCCACACGGCGACCGTGCTGCCAGACGGGAAGGTGCTCATCGCCGGCGGATACGATGGCACCATCTCTCTCGCGAGCGCCGAGCTGTACGAATAGGACTCCGGCGCCACTTGATTGCTCTATTCAGCGTACAACACCAGCTCGGGCATCATGGGGGTGGCGGGTCCTGAGCGCGCAGAGGGCCGACCAGCCGGGGTGGGGCGATCATTTGTGCATGATCCCGTTCCATAGCTCGTAGCTGAGACCCTTGCGGTGGCGCGACGAAAGATCCTCGTCGGCTCGGTAGAACACCAGGTAGGTCATCTCCTTGAATCCGACGAAGCCGCGTTCGTCACGAGTCTGCGCCAGTCGAGGCCGCCAGGTGCCCGAGTTCAAGTAGACCAGGCCGTCTCCATTCGCGGTACAGCCCAAGGGGACGTGTCTGAACTGGTGAGTGTGGCCGTAGACGCAGTAGCGAGCGCGTGGAGGATCGCCGAGTTCTTTGGCGGCAGGAGAGGCGTCGTCGTCGCCGGTCGTGAGCCCGAGCTTCTTTGCCATCTCGAGCACGCGGGAGACGTTCTTGATGTCGAAGACCTTCGATAGTCGATAGATGTCCTGGATCTTGTCGGCCTCGTCGAGCCTGATGTTCCACTTGTCGTGGGCCTTGAGCCACGCGTTGACGAACGGAATCTCCATGAAGCTGGCAAGCACCTGCTTGGCCACCGTGCCCAGGGTGGCAACGATGGCGTCGCGGGTGGCGGGGTCGTATCCGTCCGCCAACCGGTTTGGTTGGATGAGGACCCAATGCAACGCCTGGTGCAGAGGCTGCACGTCCTCGATGTACCTGAGCTGTTCATAGATGTGGGCGCGAATCTCGTCGGAAAGCGGCGGAGGCAGCGCGCGGTAGACCTCGTACGGCAGGCGCGCCAGCAACTCGGTCGTGATCGGATCGCCGAGGGGCACCAGTTTGTAGTCCGCGGCCTTGAGATCTGTCGGCCTGCGGCCTTTCTTGAACGCCTCGAAGTTCCACGGATCCCACTCATGCCCGTGGCGTGCCAATACGCCGTACTCGGGCAACGCCAGCTCCCAGGGACGCTCTCCGGGCACGATGGTCGCGCCCAGAGCCCCGAGGATCTCCTGGCGAACTGCAGCGTCGACCCAGAACAGCCGATCGTGGTTGCCTGGCAGATAAAGGCGCTGGATTGGGATTCCGAGCGCCGCGAGTTCCTCCTGTATCCCTGCCGTATCACCGCGGAGGTACGCGAGTTGCTCGCTGGCTTGAATGGAAATCCGTTCCAGAATTGCCAGGGCGCGCGCCCGGCAAGCTTCCGAGAGCTGGTCCGGGTGCTGATTGATGTCGTGCATGCCCCAGGGTCGATGCGCAAGCGGGAAGTCCTCCCGGCCCTGCGCCCCAAGCGGAACGCCAGGCGCGGGGTAGAACCAATACTCGGTTCGCAGCAGATCCACCATGTCGCCCAGGTAGACGAAGATCAGCTCGCGGGCCTTGTTCTGCCGGGCCAGCGCAATCACGTCCTTGATCCAGATCGCGAAGGCGCCGGGGTGGATGTTCTCGGGCGCAGCCGAGTCGTCGTTCAGGTGCAGATCGCTGATGACTACGAGCATGGTCTGGCCTCTTTGCTGAACTCAGTACGGGTACGCGAGACTATGACTCTTTTCGCTGCCAGGATAGTTCTTGCATGCGGAGGCGCAACCGCACGCAACCGGGTCAGCGCGAGGTCACTGCCTCACGCAGCGGACCACGAGATTCGGTCGGCCGTGGCCGGTGTAGCCGTCGTTGTAGTTGAGGCCCCATCCGGGGCCCGCCGTGCTCCCGGCCCATGCATCTTGTGCCCAGTAGTAAAATGTGTCGCCGCTGCCCCAAACCGTATAGCGCCAACCGCGACAGCCAGTGACAAGCCAATTCGGAGCCAACACCGATGCTGGGAAGTTTGAGTCATGGTCTCCGCCTGGTGTCAGTTCTTCGCGCCCTGCGGGCCGTGCCTTTAAACGCTTTGTGCTTTGGCGTCTCGGTCGAGCGCCGCCCGTGGTTCACGCGCTCGCGTGGGTCCTGGCCCACCTCACCGTGGAAAACTACGGCTTTCCGTTGTCGGGACGGCAGCGCTGCCCGTTCGGATAGTCGGGGTGGTAGTGGTGCTTGATCGGACGGGAGACGCACTTCAGGCACTGACCACGCTCGCCCGCCTGCTGCGTGCCGGGGAGCTTTTCGCAATCGGCGATCGTGCGCGACTCGTGGCCATTGGAATGGCTGAACGCAACAGGTACCGCCAACAGACCCGCGGCGATGAGAATGCCGATGCTCAACCTGATCTTCCTCATGGGGACTCCTTGCGAGCGATATGATATCAGCCCCAGCCCATCTTGGGGCCACGATTCAGCGGGTGGGTGCCCTCCGCTAGAACCGCGGTTCTTGTAACGACAACGGACATGGATACGCTTCGCCGCCTCGACCAGATTCTTGCAAGTCTCGGCTATTGCTCGCGCCGCGACGCCCGCAGCCTGATCGCAGCCGGGCGCGTGACCGTGGCCGGCGTAGTGCAGGACGATCCCAGCACAAGGGCCGCGCCTGCGAGCGTCCGGCTTGACGACGCGCCGCTGGAGTTTCCCGACGGCATCTTAGTGGTCTTGCACAAGCCTGCTGGTTGCGTCTGTTCGCGTGATCCGCGCGAGGGTCGACGGGTCTACGATCTGCTGCCGTCGCGCTGGCTGCAGCGCAACCCGGTGGTCACAACCGTCGGCCGTCTGGACCGCGACACCACAGGAGTGCTGCTCGTCACCGACGACCTCGCGCTGGTCCATCGACTGACCTCGCCGAAGCACCATGTCGAGAAGGTCTACAAAGCCACCCTGGACCGCGCACCGGAGCCGCGCCTGGTGCAGGAGTTCGCCAGCGGCACACTAGTTCTGGATGGAGAGCATAAACCCTGCGCGCCCGCCCGGCTGGTGTGTCGCGGGGGCGCGGAAGTCGAGGTGGCGCTCACCGAGGGCCGCTTCCACCAGGTGAAACGCATGTTCGCCCACTTCGGGCACGAGGTGCGCCGGCTGCACCGGTCGCGATTTGGCGACTACACGCTCGGGGATCTTGCCGTCGGCCAATGGCGCNNAAGGATCAGGTGCCGTTGCTCGTCGCGAAAGCGGCCATCTCGACCGCCGCGAAACTCGCTGCCCGTGCCGTCGGCCCGAACCAGAAGACATCGGCACGCCCGGCAACGTCGCCACCGCGATACAGGCCCTGCTTCCAGTAGTACGTCTCGCTCGCGGACGGCATGGTGACGACATTCGGAACGTCGAGTACCTGCGTGAACTTCGCCTGTCCCTCGTCCCTGCGAAAAACTGTGATGTGGCCCGTCGCGGTCGCCGCCCAGGTGTACCCGAAAATGAAGTCGGTCCACTGACCCAGCGCGATCCCGCCGTTCGACAGGTCGTATGTCTGGCCCACGCCCTGCAGTTGGTAGATCTGGGGTCCGGACGCCGTGTGCCGCCCGGCGCTCAGCCCGCCGGGAAGTCCGGATCCCGTGCCGTGAAACTGCATGACGTAGGACCAGCTGTTCGAATTGCCGCGCAGGAAAGTCCCGTCCCATGTCGCGGGGAAGTAGTAGCTGGTGGCGTAGTACTGCGTGCCGCTTGCCGCGCTCTCGTAGATGGGCCCCGACGCGTCCTGCATGATCAGCACCTCGGCGCGCTCCGAGTTGGCGCCGAGCGCGAGCGGGTCGTCTCCCGGCCGGACTTCCACCCGCACCGCAGGCATTCCGTGCGCGGTCTGGGTGCCGTCGGGCTGCATCCGGCAAGGGTTCATGATCTGCGTGCGGTTGTACCCGCCGCCCCTGGGCATGCCGGACCAGTCCGTCCGGAAGGAGACGTCGGCTCCCGCTGCGGGCGGCGCCGGCAGCGCGCTCGAAGTCAGGTCCCCTGTGATCGGCAGGTCGCTACAAATGGGCGACGTGTTGCGAGCGGTCGCGCTGTCTTGAGCGCGGGCAGCGGCGGAGTCCGACGAGGGCTTCGGCGTTCCCGAGTCGAGCGGATTGGCAGATTCGGGAGGCGAAAGCACGTCGACCAGAGCCGCGACATCGGCCGGGATCGCCCCGTCTGCGGTCGAGCCCCCCGAAGCGCTCGGGGCGGCCTGCTTGGAGGACGATGAGCAAGCGCCGAGCGACGCCGCTGCGACGATGAAGATGGCTCTCGGCAAGAGCGCTGCGCGAGGAAGATTCATCCAGTCCTCGGTCGAGACTGTACCGCGAATCTCTCCCTCCGGCGCTTGATTGGGTGCGACAGGCGCCTTACCGTCGGCAGGCGGGTCGCTGTCGGACGGTTCGGATGGTTGTGCCGCCCATACCTGGGTGGCGGCATCGCGGCTGTGGTGGACAGCGGCTCCAGCGGAGGTACGATTACGCATCATGGGTAGAACGGCCAGGGATATCGCCGACGGAAGTGGATTGTGAAGTAGGAGAAATTTCATGCGCTCTTTCACGCCCGCTCCCCCAGCAGTCGCCGCAACCCTCCTGTTTGCGGCCTGTGTGAACCTCACGCCAAACTGGGAGGGGAGCACTGGTGGCCAGGGCGGCCGCGCGTCCTCTGATACCGCGACCGGGGGCAGCGGTGGAGCGGTTGGACCGGATGCCGCGAGCGCTGGCTCGGGAGGCAGTAGCGCGGCGGGCGGCATAGGCGGGGCGGGTGGACACTCGACTACGGGCGGAACGTCGGCCGCGGGGTCGGGCGGGGCAACAGGAGGCGTCGTGGCTGACGCGGGCTCAGGGACGGATGCGGCTGTGTCTGCGGATCGCGCGATTGATGTCCCGTATTCTGCCGATGTCAGTCTCCCGTTGGACCGCGGAACCGGCGGCACCGGAGGAGGTTCGGGTAGCACCGATGCGGGCGTTGCCGGCTCCGGTGGCACGGCGGGGCAGGCCGGCGGTGCGGGCGGCGGCACGGGCGGCACCGGGACTCTCGGAGGCTCGGCCGTCCCCGACGCTGCCGTGGCCGGTTCCGCTGGTGGCACCAGCAGCGCCGCCGGCAGCGGAGGCGGCGGAGGTGCAGGCAGCGGCGGAACTGTAGACGCAGGGGCAACCGGCGGCTCGGGCGGTAGCTCCACCACGCCCCCGCCAGACGCTGC
>PMZX01000243.1 GCA_003170035.1 Myxococcales bacterium
CGGTGATGTCCTGCTTGACCGCGACGAAATGGGTGATGTCGCCCTGTCCATCGCGGATGGGCGAGATGGCGGCCGACTCCCAGTACAGCTCCCCGTTCTTCTTGCGGTTGCAGAATTCGCCGTGCCAGGTGCGTCCCGAGGTGATGGTGGCCCACAGTTCCTGGTATTCGGCCGGTGAAGTCGTTCCCGACTTGAGGATGCGCGGATTCTGTCCCAGAGCCTCCGCGATTCCGTAGCCGGTCAGCTCCAGGAACCTGGGATTGACGTACTCAATCTTGCCCTGCCGATCCGTGACGACGATGCACGCCGGGCTCTGCTCCACGGCCACGGAAAAACGTCGCAGCAGGCCATTCTCGCGCTCCAGCTCCGCAATCCGTTGCTCCGCCGTGGTCATCGCCTCATCCTTCCCGCGTCCGCGCATGTCAGGGCTCCATGATCTTGGGAAGGTGGTCCATCCACCACGCCCGGGCCTCGCGATCGTCCCATGCCTCGTGCAGGCGGCTGGCCTGCAGGCCATCCAGCAGCTCGAGCGCCGTAGGACGGTTGTCGCGCTGCTTGGCCAGGCAGAGCATCACCAGCTCTTCGAGTTCGCTGGGGATGTCGAGGCCCGCACGCTCCGAGGGACGTACGGGGGCTTCCTGGATGTGTTTGATCAGCATGGCCATGCCCGAGGGCGCGTCGAATACGATTTGGCCGGTCAGCATCCAGTAGGCCACGCAGCCCAGGCCGTAGACGTCAGCGCGCCCGTCGAGATTGCCTGCACCCGTCGCGGCTTCGGGCGAGATGCACTCGGGCGTGCCATAGATCTCGTCGGCTGCGCTCAGGCGCGTGTCCTCCACCGATTTCCCGCCACTTACCATGCCGAAATCGAGCACCTTGAGCACGTCGACCTCAAGGCCGAGCTTGCAGATGAAGAGATTGGCCGGCTTGATGTCGCGGTGGACGAGGTTGCTGGCGTGCGCCTCGGCCAGCGAGCGGCAGGCTTGCATGAGCAGGGAGGCCACCCTGGCCGGGGACATGGGGCCGAACTCCTCCACGGCTTGCTGGGTGTCCATGCCGTGCAGCAGCTCCATGACGTAGTAGAAGGCCCCCTCATCGGACACGCCGAAGTCGTACAGGGTGACGGTATGCGGGCTCGCCAGGTTGGCGGTGGCCCTGGCCTCGCACTCGAAGCGCCGTCGCAACACCGCGTGGTTCTTGCTGGCCACATGCTGGGGTCGGATGAGCTTGACCGCCGCCGGACGCGCGAGTAGCTGGTGCCGCGCCTCCCAGACCTCGCCCATTCCGCCTTCGCCAAGCCTGCGCAGCAGGCGGTAGCCTCCGAACGGGATGCCGTCGCTGAGCAGCGCCTGGTCCACGTCGAGCAGCGGTCCCCGGCTGGAGATGATGCTGCGGCGGACGACGTCTTCCAACTCGCGCAGGTTGCCGGGCCACGAATAGGCGTGCAGGCGCGACAGCGTCAACCCGCTCGGCGGTTCCAGCACCCGGCCCAGGGCGCGCGTGTGGCGCGTGAGAAACAGATTGACCAGTTCCGGGATGTCATCGCTGCGCTCGGCCAGGGTGGGCAGGCGCAGCACCCTGCGGGTCAGCTTCTGCGCCAACTGCGGATCGAACTCGGCGGGCAGGCCGCCGCCTGTGGGGGTAGACGCAGCCGAGGCAATGAAACGCACGTCGTCCTGTCCACCCGGCGCGACCGCGCGCGCGTTCTCCTGGGCCAGCAGGATCTGCAGGAGTCGGCTCTGGGCCTTCTCGGGCAAGTGCTGGACGCCCGAGAGAAAAAGCGTTCCACCGGCCGCCAGCGCGAGCTTGTTTCTGCTGTTCAGGCGAGGCTGATCCAGGGAGACCGCCCCCAGGTCGCATTCCACCATCTGCCCGCACTCGATCGCCACGAAGGGGCGCTTGCGGCGCGCGGACGCATCGTGGATCGCACGGGCCACTGCTTCGTCCCCGCAGCTCGCTTCAGCCAGCAGCAGCAGGGGAAGCGAGGATTTTGCCTCGTCGGCGATCGAGGCGCGGAGTCTGCCGACCGCATCCGAACGACCGAGCAGCGCCTCCTGCATGCGCCGGAGCGCGTCCTGGCGCAGCTCATGGGCTAGGGTCAGCGCGCGCTCCAGTTCGCTGTTGCGCGCTTCGAGTCCCCGTTGCAGGCGGCCCATCGCGAGATGGGTGTTCACCCGGGCCACGATTTCCGCGGGGTCGTAGGGCTTGGTGATGAAATCCACCGCCCCTGCATCCAGTCCCCGTACCTTCGCAGCGGTGTCGTCCAGCGCGGAGCAGAAGATGATCGGCACGTGTTTCAGGGCCGGGTCAGCCTTCATCTGCCGGCAGACCTCCAGGCCATCCATCTCGGGCATCATCACGTCGAGAAGGATGAGCGCCGGCGGGTTCTGCCGGGCGATGGCCAGACACTGGCGTCCGCTACTGGCCAGAAGCAGAGTGTGCCCGAGGGGCCGAAGCGTTTCTCCCAGGATCTCCAGGTTCAGCATGACATCGTCCACCAGCAGGATGCGCGTGGCTTCCCTGGGATCGACGGCCGTCGAGACCGCGACCTGAAGGCCCCCTGATGCGTCAGGCGCTGGCGCTGAGACGAGCGCGGCTTCGAGCGGAACGTGCGAAAGGGCGACCGGGATTCGCTGGTTGCCGGGGCGTTGTTCCGACGCCAAATCGGCCGCGTCATCCACGTGCAACGGTTGGCATTCGCGCTCGGAGAGATCCATGCCCCCAGTCAGTGCAACCACGGGACCAGCCCCAAGCGGGCGGAAGCAGTGGCGGTGTGCCCGGCAGCGTCGACTGGCCGACGTCGAGGCGCGAGTACCGGCCGTCGGAATACCGACGGCCTTGCAGGGGCGACCAGAGGTCGCCCCGTCAGACGACCAGAGGCGACCAGAGGCGACGGCAGGTCGCCCCT
>PMZX01000227.1 GCA_003170035.1 Myxococcales bacterium
CCCTGAGGATCCGACCACGCCAGCCGCCTCCGGCCCCGGCCAGCCCGAAGTGATAGGGTTGACCGCGGGGGAAGGGTGGGGTGGGTGGCCCCCAGGTGGGGTTTCCCGCGGTGGAACTGGGGGATGGGTGGGGGGAGGGGGCCTTCTATGCGAATTGTGACCCGTCCGGTATACATCCCGAGGCAACTGCGGGACACGATTGAATCGGCTGCCAACCATCGATACTATTCCAGATCTCCGATGCCTCAATCTCACGTCTCGATCCACTGTCCCCACTGCGGGCTCCATACTGCGGTTAGTCCCGCTCCTTTGTGTGTGTACGAATTGGCTCGATACGACATGAAGGTCACGCCGCTTCCGGACCTCCCATCCCCCCCAATGTATTCACAGGCCGGCGTCCGATGGTGGATGGGAAAGTGCAACGCGTGCCAGAGACCGATTTTGGTCGCTGAGGACGGGATCTGGATTCTTCCCCCACCACAACCGGGTCCGGTCGATAATGCCATTCCCGAGCCGATGAAGAGCGACCTACAGGAGGCCAAGTCTTGTCTGGCAGTCTCGGCTTGGAATGCAAGTGTTGTCATGGCTCGTAGAGCACTCCAGACAGCGGCCATAGAACTCGGGGCGCCCAAGGGCATGAAGCTGTGGGAGCAGATCAAGCATCTTGCAGACAATCACCTAATCACCGCCCCTCAGAAGGATTGGTGTGATGCCGCTCGATGGGTTGGAAATCATGGGGCACACGATACCGAACCTGATGTGAAGGGTGGGGTCATAGCCATCACGAATGTTGACAAGGTCGACGCTGAAGACACCATCAAGCTCGTCGAGCTCCTGTTTCAGACATTGTATGTCGCTGGGAACACCGCCAAGGAGCAGCTCTCCAAGCGCGGAAAGCTGAAGCCGTAGTTGTGTCCGGCGAAGTTAGCGTCTTCGCCGAGCTACAGTAGTTCAGCGCCAGCCGAGGCGTCCGGAATCCGGGTGGGATTCTTGCCGTTCGATGGACCTCAGCCTCGGCGGCACCTAATCATTCGCGCCGCTAGGTGGCAGGGCCTGCGAACGTTCGCACCGCCGTCCCTTAAGGTGCTACTCTACCGGTCGAGGACACATGGACCGCATCACGAAATCGTTACTTGAGGAGTTCTCAAGAGAGAGCGGCCTCTCCCATCTTCCTGACGAGGACCAGTTCGAACACCTGGCGGCCTACCTAACGGCTGGCCGCCACGTCGGCGAGTCATTTGATACTGGCGACATTGTCACCGGGTCAGGTGGAGACACCGGCATCGATGCGATCGCGACTATCGTAAACGGCGCACTGGTTTCGGACCCCGAACTTGTCGAAGAGCTCAGCGGGGCCAACGGCTATCTCGACGCCAGCTTCATCTTCGTACAGGCAGAGCGGTCCTCGGGCTTTGATGCCGCAAAGATAGGCACGTTCACCTTCGGGGTTGTGGACTTTTTCGCAGACTCTCCCAAGCTGCCGCGAAACTCAGCGGTAAAAGCTGCGGCAGAGGTAATGTCCGCAGTCCTTTCGCGCGCAAGCAGGTTCAAGCGTGGAAATCCCACCTGCCGGCTCTACTACGTGACCACGGGAACCTGGACAAACGACCCCACTCTGGAGGCGCGGCGCAAGGCCAGCATCGAAGACCTGGAACGCCTTCGTCTCTTTCGAGAAGTCGAGTTCATACCAATTGATGCCAATGCCCTACAGAAGCTCTACCAGCAGGCAAAGAATGCGATTTCTCGCGATTTCATCTTTGCCGAGCGAACGGTAATCCCAGAGATCAAAGGTGTCAACGAAGCCTATCTGGGACTCCTGCCAGCCAAGGACTTTCTCCATCTCATCGAGGATGAGGACGGGGAACTAATAAAGAGCATCTTTTACGACAATGTTCGCGACTGGCAAGACTACAACACGGTCAATGCAGAAATTCGTGACACCCTGACCACGTCTGACATACGGTCCCGCTTCGCTTTGATGAACAACGGCATAACTCTTATCGCGAAGACGCTTCGCTCTACGGGAAACAAGATCCACCTGGAGGACTACCAGGTCGTCAACGGCTGCCAAACAAGTCATGTACTCCACGATCAACGTGAGCATCTCGATTCCTCTGTCTTCGTGCCGTTGCGGATCATCTCAACCCGCGACGAGTCGATCATTGGGTCCATTATCAAGGCGACGAACCGTCAAACAGAGGTAAAGGAAGAACAGCTGCTAGCATTGTCTGATTTTCAAAAGAAGCTGGAGCAATACTTCCAGACGTTCCCCGATAACAGGAAGCTCTTCTACGAGCGTCGCTCGCGCCAGTTCAACAGCGTTCAAGGGGTTGAAAAGACCCGTATCGTTACCCCTGGGAATCTGATTCGAGCCTACGCATCCATGTTTCGGGACGAGCCGCATCGCACGACTCGAACCTATCGCGCATTGCTGGCCAATGTGGGTACCGACATCTTCGGCGCAAATCATCGACTTGAGCCCTACTATGCTGCGGCGTACGCGCTCTACTGCCTTGAGTACTTGTTCCGCAGTCAGGCTCTAGACGCCAGGTACAAGCCAGCTCGATGGCATTTGCTCCTTGCGGTTCGCATTCTGCTGAACCGGAACGAGCCACCGCGTCCCAATTCCCATGATATGCAGCGATATGCGGAAGGACTCATGGAAACGCTGTGGGAAACGGACAAGACAAACACCGTCTTCCAAAGGGCTGCCGTAGCACTTGCAGAAACCGCACAGGGGAATTTCCATCGGGATCATATCCGGACAGAGCCGTTCACCAATTCCCTCAAGAAGGCTTGTGACGCGGCTGCATAGATGAGCAACCGGGAAGATGGGTGACACCAAACCGGGAGCATAGGTGACACTTGGTATGGGGTGGGGAAGTCGGCACGCCAACGGCCGACGGGTTTGTCTCACTTCCTCGCTCCCCACCACTCCCCGGCAGCACCACGACCTTGGGCATTCGAGATATTCGCGGTAGCGCCGGGCTTCGACGATTTCTCCGGGCTCACCCGCTTTCCGCGGTACAAACGCCGAAGCAGCATCATAGGGACAATACCAGTGGCGATTCCAGGTCCCATGCCGACGATGCCGTGAAGG
>PMZX01000162.1:0-4284 GCA_003170035.1 Myxococcales bacterium
ATCCTGCAGGACGTGTTTCTGTCAGCGTGGCGGAACCTGCCGGGATTCGAGGGTCGGGCGCAGTTCGGTAGCTGGATGTATCGCGTGACCGTGAATGCGGCGCTCATGTTCCTGCGCGCACGCAACCGGCATCCCGAGGTCATGCTGGACGACGTCGAACCCGGCATCCTGAGCAAGGCGGCGGGAGACTCCGTGCATGGCTCGTCGGAGGATTGGTCGCAACGGCCGGACGAGCAGCTTCAGTCCGAGGAGCTGCGGCGCCACATCCAGGCGGCGGTAGACGCCCTGCCTGATGGGTTGCGCACGGTCTTCCTGGTGCGCGACGTGGAAGGACTGTCTACCGAGGAGACGGCCGAACTGCTTGAGCTGTCGCTTCCCGCGGTCAAGACCCGCCTGCACCGCGCTCGCCTGGCTCTGCGCGAGGCCATCGGGCACTACTTCGCGGGTTAGGGCAGCGCAGGGTCGTGATGAAGATGACATTCGTCTGGCGATCGGCCTGCGCCCTGGCGGTCCTGGTCGCCGGGCTGACTCTGCTGGCGGAGCGCAGGGCGCGCGGCGACGCCTACCAAGCTCGATGCGAGGGCGCGCGCACGGCTCTGCTGGCGCGCAGGGCGGCGCCGGATGCGGCAGCACCCTTGGCCGCGCTGGTGCGCATGGAGGCGATGCTCAGCCCAGGACGGCTGGCGGCCGTGCTGCGCGACTTTGTCGAGGGAAAGGATGCCGTGAGCGCGGATCCTCTGGTGGCCGCGCAAGCGTCGTACTTCCTTTCCCTGGAAGAAGACCGCGCCGGCCAGCGCGAGCGGGCCGATGCGCGCCGGCGCGGGCTGGGCTTGCTGCGCGACCTGTGGGTGCTGGGACCGTTCGATGCCCAGGGGCGTAGTGGACTGGATCGCATCTACCCCGCCGAGCTGTCCTTGCCCGATCCGCGCGGAAGCCAGTGCCATCCGGGCAAGGCGCGGCAAGTCTGCTGGCGCCGGACACCGGCCGAGGTGTCTCGGCAGGGGGCGGTCATCCTCGGCGCACTTCTGCGTCCGGACAACGATGCCGTCGCGTATGCGCTCGCGTATGTGCACAGCGATCAGGGGCGCTGGGCGGCGCTGCGGCTGGGCTCGCCGGGACCGGTCAAGGCCTGGCTAAACGGTCGCCTGGTGATGAGTCGGGATGTGGTGCGGCCGGCTGCGCTGGATCAGGATACGGCCGCACTGTGGATTCCGGGTGGCGAGAGCGTGCTGCTGGTGAAGACGGTCATCACCACCGGCGCCTGGCAGATGTTCTTGCGCGTGACGGATCCCGACGGGGGCGCGCTGCCCGGGGTGACGGCAAACGCAGAGGCGCCTGCAGGCGGCGTGGTCGCGTCCGCGCCGCCGGTACATCCACCCACCGTGCGCGATCTCAAGGAGATCATGCGCCGGCGTGCCGAGCGGGCCCCGGGGGCCGAGGCGGCGCTGCGCTGGCTTGATTTTGCGCGCATCCTGGATCTTCTGCGCAGCGAGGACAGCGAGAGCAAGGCCGCCGAACTGGCGGCCAGCCGGGCGGCGAGTGCAGAACCGGCCTCTCAGGCGACGCGCTTTGCGGCGCTCGAGCTGCTGAGCCAGGTAGCCCGCGAGGAAGACGACGCGCGACAGGCGTTGGAGCGAGCCCTGGTGCTGGCGCCGGGGCCAGGCGAGCGGGCGCTGGTGTTGGCCGAGCTTGGCGATCTGGCGCAACGGCAACATCGACCGGAGACGGCGCTCCAGCGCTGGCGTGAAGCTGCAGCGGGCGACCCGACCTCGGTCCCGGTCCAACTCGATCTGGCGGGCGAAGAACGGGAAGCGGGCCTGCCCGCTGCGGCCTTGCGGCGCCTCGAGGCGCTTGCCGGCCCCGCTGCAGGTCTGTCCGCGGTGATCGAGGCGCGCGCGCGTACGCTCGAGGCTTTGGACCGCTTTTCTCAGGCGGAGGCCGAGTGGAGGCGCCTGTGGAACACGCGTCGTTCCGACGCGGAATTGCTGCGAGAGTTGGCCGGGGCCGCGCGCCGTCGCGGGGACGAAAGCCAGGCTGCCCAGCTTTACGGTGAGGCGGCGGCCTGGCGGCCTGACCTGCACTATCTGGCGATCGAGCAGGCCCATGTGCTCGAAGGAGCGGGACGGGGCAGAGAGGCCGAGGAGGTGCTGCGCACGGCCTTGCTGCGCTTGCTCGACGAGCCTCGTCTGCACGAAGAGCTGGGTCGCCTGCTGGCGCGAACCGGACGCTCCCAGGAGGCGGCGTCCAGCCTGCGCCGAGCGCTACGCCTGCGACCGCAGCAGCCGGCGCTGCGCCGCTACGCCGAATCGTTGGCCGCATCCCCTGACGGGATACGCCGGCCGGCCGGTGTTGAGGATCTGGCACGCACGTTTGCCGCCCACGGCGCAACCGTGAGCGGGCCGGCGTTGCTCTCGCCTCCGGTGGCAGGGGACTGCGATCCGGCCGTGATTCTGCTCGACCGCCACGTCACGCGGGTGCACCCGAACGGTCTGGCCGACAGGTTCGTCCAGCGCATCGTTCACTTGCGCACCGACCGTGCGGCCCGCGACAACCAGGAGGTGCTGGTGCGCTATGTGCCCGGCGAGCAGGAAGTGGAGATTCGCGAGGCGCGCATCTTTCGCCGCAGCCCCGGGGGAGAGGTCGAGGCTTTCCAGGCGAGCGGGCGTGACGACCGCGACCTTTCCGAACCCTGGTACGGCCTGTACTACGACGCTCGTGCCGAAGTGGTGACCTTCGAGAACCTGCGGGCCGGCGACGTGATCGAAGTGCAGTACACCGTGACGGATGTCGCCTACCAAAACGACATGGCCGACTACTTTGGCGACCTTGCCATCATCGCTGACCTCTTTCCCAAGAAAGCATGGGACTACACACTCATCGCGCCGGCGCAGCGGTCGTTCTTCTTCAACCAGCCGCGCCTGCTCGGACTTGTGCGGCAGGTGGAGCGCCAGGGGGATGAGGTGGTCTACCGCTGGGCGGCCGCCGACGTGGCACGGGTCGACATCGAGCCGGCCATGCCCGGACTCACCGAGGTTGCGCCCTACTTACACATCAGCACTTATCAGAGTTGGCAGGAGGTGGGCCGGTGGTACTGGAGCTTGGCCAAGGATCAGGTGCAGAGTGACCAGACACTCAAGCAGGTGGCGGCCCAGGCTACCGCCGGGCTGCACAGCGACGCGGACAAGGTCCGGGCGTTGCACCGGTTCGTGACCGAGCAGATGCGCTACGTGGGGCTGGAGTTCGGCATTCACGGGTACAAGCCCTATCCCACGAGCCAGGTGTTGTTGCGTCGGTTTGGCGACTGCAAGGACAAGGCCTTGTTGCTGGTGGCCTTGCTGCGCGAACAGGGCATCGAGTCCGAGTTGGTCTTGCTGCGATCGCGCCGGGCCGGCCTGCTGGACAGCGAGCCGGCTTCGCTGGCGGTCTTCGACCACGCCATCACCTACGTTCCGCGCCTCGACCTCTATCTCGACGCCACGGCCGAGTTTGCCGGACTCGACGAGTTGCCCAGCCAGGACCAGGGGGTGATGGTCTTGCGCGTGGGCTGGGGCGGAACCACGCTGGCGCGTACCCCGGTGCTGCCCGCCTCGGCCAACCGCGCCCTGCGTGTCTGGGAGGTTGCGCTGGCCAGCGACGGGAGCGCGTGGGTCGACGAGCGGGTCACCATCAAGGGCCAGGCGGCACAGGAGTGGCGCGCGCACTACCAGACACCGGGCGAGAGGCGCGAGCGCTACGCCAAGGTGTGGAACAGCCGTCAGGCGGGTGCGCGGCTGCAGGCGGTGGAGATGGCCGGCGTGCAGGATCGCAACCAGCCGGTTGTGGTGCGGGCCCGGGCCTTTGTCCCCCGCCTGGCCCAACCCAACCAGCGCGGCGAGTTCCATCTGCCATCGAGCGCGCGTGAAACCGACCTGACCCAGACCTACGCCCGCCTGGGCGTGCGACGGTGGCCATTGGTTCTCGGGTTTCCCTGGCAGCATGAGGAGGAACTCGACTACCGCTTGCCGGACGGGTTCCGCCTGCTGCGCACGCCGACTGCGCGCAAGTTCAAATGCGCTTTTGGCAGCTTCGACCTGGAGGTGCACGTGTCGTCCGACGGTCGCGCCCTCAAGGTGCGTTCGTTGCTGTCAGTGGAACGCGACCGGATTGCCGCCAGCGAGTATGCGGACTTTCGCGCTTTTCTGCGTGACGTGGACAATCTGCTGGGCGAGCCGATCGTGATCGCAGGGGAGGACGCGCGATGAGGACAATCCCGCGACCGCCCCAGGAGGTCGTGGCCGTGGCCGC
>PMZX01000162.1:4334-14489 GCA_003170035.1 Myxococcales bacterium
TGGCAAGCACTGCTCGACGGGAAATCCGACGAGGCGGCGGCGGCTTTCAGCCGCGTGCTCGGCGCAGGCGCGAAGGGCGAGCCCCGAACCTTGGCCCTGTTCGGCGCGGGTAGCCTGGCCTGCGAGCGAGGGGATGCTGAAGCGGCCGTGGCGCACACGCTCGATTTGATCGAAACCGCGGCACAGAGCGGCGATGTGCGCGACGGTCTGCTGGTTTCGGCNNCCTGTCGCCCGACCGCCTTCCGTGGCGCGCGCAATACCTGCTGGCGTCACTCTTCGCCGAAATCGCCCGGCGACGGGCCGACGCGGACTTGCTGGAGAGGCTGGCTCGTCGCTCCGGGTGCCTGACCGAGCTGCGTCTTGCCGGCGTGGCCGGCCGCTTGCCGTATCTCGATCTTTCGTCCAACCAGATGCGTTCAGCCAAGCCGGTTCGAGCGCTGGCCCGCTCAGGGTGTCGGTTCACGACGCCGAGCACGGACGCGCTGCCCGGCGCACGTGTCCTGTACTCCGCGATCGACGTGCCTGCCGGTCACTATCAGGTCGTGCTCGACTACGCAGGGCCCGCCCTGTTGCGCGTGGATGGAGGCCCCTGGCATCACCACGGCGACTCGCCTGAAGCGCTTGGTTCGCGCTGGTCCGCGCTGCCGCTGGCGCTGGGCCAGGGCCGGCATCAGGTGGAACTGCGCCTGGGTAGCTATGGCGGGGGCATCGATGTGGGCTTGCTGCTCGCACGGGCTTCCAGTCGGAAGAGCGTCGACCCGGAGATCGGACCGCACCGTTCTGTGCTGGAAGAGGCGGTTTTCGATCTCGCGGCGGCGCTGTCTGCGCACATGGCCGGGGAAGTGGACCAGGAGCTGGTGCATGCGGCTGCCCTCGCCATGCATCCCCGCTTTGCGCTCGGGCTGTCCGCGGCGGCGCGTATGTCGGAAACCGATCCCACGCGGCCCGAGACCATGAACCGCGACCGAGCGCGCGGGCTCTATCTGCGCGCCGTGGCCGTGGACCCGCACTTGGCGCGGGCTTGGTTGGACCTGGCCCGACTGGAACTCGACAACGATCGGCCGCGCGAGGCAGCCGAGGATGCCCAGCGGGCGCGGAGCGCGGCAGCCGGCTGGTGGCCAGCAGCGCTGCAATTGGCGGATGCCCTGCGCGTTCGCGGGCTCGAACGCGACGCCGACGCGGCCATGGCAGCCGCTCTGGCGCATGCGGGGCAAGGGCAGGGGGCGTGCGCGGTCCTCGAAAGCGGGCTTCGTCATGCTGAGGAGCGGGCCATGGTCGGTGAGCAGAAGCGCCTGGCCAGCCTGCTGCTTGGCTGTGATGCCCAGTCCGAGGCTCCTGTGCTCTGGTATCGACAGCGCGGCGACGCAACCGCAGCGGAAGCGGCCCTGCGTCGTGCCCTGCCCACCAGCGCGGAGCCAGCCCGGGTTCGCTCCGAATTGGCGGGGTTGTTGCTGGCGCGGGGTGATGGGGCCGGCGCCGCGGTGGAGTTGCAGGCTCTGGTCGACTGGTCTCCACGGGACGCCAATCTGCGCCTGCGCCTGGTCGATGCCCTGCTGGCCGCCGGGGACGCGGCAAGATCAAAGGCCGTTCTGGCAGAGACGCTCCAACGTTTTCTCGCAAGCAGCACCGTCCGGCAGGCGGCTCGCATCGCCGGGCTGTTCCTGCCACTCGACGATTTTCGGCTGGATGGCGGTCAGGTGATTCGGGACTTCCTGGCGTCCGGCCATCGCTATCAGGCCTCCGCGGTGGTGGTGTTGGATCGCACGGTCGAGCGGATCTTCCCTGATGGAGGACGGGCAAGCCTCACCCACACCATCACTCAGGTATTGAGCAAGGAAGGCATCGAATGGGCGGGTGAGGTTTCCGTGCCGTCCGGTGCCGAGGTGCTAGCCTTGCGCACCCGCAAGGCTGACGGGACCATCCGCGAGGCCCAGGAGATCGCCGGCAAGCCCACGGTTTCGGCCTCCGATGTGGCGGTGGGGGATTTCGTCGAGTGGGAGACCCTGGAATTCAAGTCGCCGGCCGAAGCGTTCGCGCCGGGGTTCTTGGGCGAGCGCTTCTACTTCCAGTCGTTCGACGCGCCCCTGGATCGCAGCGAGTATTTGCTGGTCGTACCGACCGAGATGGCCGTGGACCAGGATCGGCGGGCCGGGGCGCCGGAGCCCTCTGCAAGCGCCGGCCCTGACGGTACCCGAGTCGTGCGATTCATCGCGCGGCAGATGGCGCAACTCTTTCCCGAGCGCTCGTCCTTTGTGGCAGAGGACTGGGTTCCCTCGGTGCGCGTGTCGAGCGGTGTCGATTTTGCGCGCTGGTCGCGTTTCTTGGCCGATCGCCTGTACGGCGTGTCGCGCGTATCACCTGAGCTGCGACGGGTGGCTGCGCAGATCAGGAAGGAGGCCGGCGGCGCGCGGAGGAGCATCCCCGAAGCCATCACCCGCTGGGTGAACCAGCACATCGAGCCCGAGGCCAGCCTATTCGAGCCGGCCTCGGTGTCGCTCGATCGCGGGCAAGGCAACCGCGCTGCCGTGGTGCTGGCGCTGGCGCGTGCTTTGGGCCTGAAGGCCGAATTGATGTTGGTGCGTCCGCTCACCCGCGCACCGGCGGCCGCGCCGGTGGCGTCGCAGGAGATGGATGACTTCAGCGAAGCGCTGGTGCGCCTGCCCGGCTCGGATGGGGCGGCGCGGTTTTTCGATCCCCGCACGCGGAGCGCCCCGTTCGGCTATCTGCCGCCGGGGTTGGCGGGCGCACCTGGCTTTACGCTGGGTGACGATGCACTGGCCATCGCCCGCGGTGCGGTGACGGACGGACGCCACGTGGTGGTGAAGATGCGCCTGGCCGCCGACGGCAGCGCAGCTGCAACCGTGACGGAAGATCTTAGCGGCTGGCCTTCGCTGGAGTGGAGCGAGGTCGTGGAGCGGGCGGGCCAGGATCGAATCAAGCTGCGNNGACGAGCTTTCTGTGCAGGAGGGTCCGGCGGGACAGAGACTTGTCCGCTACACCCTGAGCAATCCGCGCATGGCCACACGCACGGGCAACATTCTCCGGCTGCGTCCCCCCTTTTTCCTGTCGCAACCGGGGCGTCGGTTCTTCACCGAGTCGCAGCGGCGGACGCCCTTGCAACTCGGCTACGACGTGCCGCTCTGGCTGGAGGCCAACATCGAGTTGCCCGCGGGGGCCCGGGTGATCGACGTGGGCGCAAGCGGCAGTGTCACAGCCGGCCCGGCGCTCTTCTCCGAGGAGCGTCAGGTCCAAGTCGGCGCGGCCGGGGCCGGCGTGCCCGGCGCTGTGCGCCTGCTCTTGCGACGGCGCTGGCAGCTCCCGCTGGCGCGCGTCTTGCCGGCTGACTACGACCAGATGGCCAACAGTCTACGCCAGGTAGATCCCCTGGAGCAGGGCGAGATCCGCGTCGAGGTACCTGCGAAGTAGTGCTAGTCTCCGGGCGCTGCACCATGGCCGCCTTTGTTCCCGACCGCGCTCGCTTCCTCGACCTTGCTCGGCAGGGCCGCCTTTGCTTCGTGTATCGCGAATGGCTGGCCGACGCGGACACGCCGGTTTCGGTCTTCGCCAAGCTGGGGCGAGGGCCGTACTCGTTCCTCCTCGAAAGCGTAGTGGGCGGCGAGAAGTGGGCCGCCTACAGCTTCGCCGGCGTGCGGCCGCGCACCGTGATTCGGGCTCGGGGCATGGAGGTCGAACGTTTGCGACCCGACGGCGATGGCTTTGTCGTGGAAGAACGTGTCAGCGAAGCAAACCCGCTCGACTACGTCAGCCGCACCCTGGCCAGCTTTCCGCCCGCGGTCCCGCCCGGGCTGCCGCGCTTCTTTGGCGGAGCCGTGGGCTGGCTGGGCTACGATGCCGTCCGGCGCTTCGAACGCCTGCCAGAACATGCGCCGGATGAACTCGGACTTCCCGACCTGTGCTTCGCCCTGACCGACACCGTGGTGGTTTTCGACAACCTGCGCGGCACGATCAAGGTGGTGGCCTCGGTGGATGTGGCGGGCGTCGATCCAAACCGCGCCTACGACGAGGCCTGTCGCAAGGTGGAGGAGATCTTCGACCGGCTCGCCAAACCTGCCCGCGCCCTGACGCCGCTCGATCTCCTGAGTGGGGCGGGGGCCGGATCGGGGCTGCAGCCGGTGGCTCGCACCAGCCAGGAGGACTACCAGGCTGCCGTCCGCCGCATACAGGAATACATCAAGGCTGGCGACGCGTTTCAGGTGGTGCTCTCGCAGCGCTTCGACGTGGCCCGCGGCGAGGTGGACCCGTTCGACGTCTACCGCATCATGCGCGTCACCAATCCCTCGCCTTACATGTTCCACCTGGAATTCCCCGAGGCTGTCGTGACCGGTGCCTCACCCGAGGTGCTGGTGCGTCTGGACGGGCGCCGGGTGGATGTCCGGCCTTTGGCAGGCACGCGCCGCCGCGGCCGCAGCGTCGAGGAAGACGAAGCCCTGGAAAAGGAACTGCGCGCGGATCCCAAGGAACTGGCCGAACACGTCATGCTGATCGACCTCGGCCGCAACGACGTGGGCCGGGTGGCAGCGCCCGGCAGCGTCCGACTCGACGACGTCATGGTGGTGGAACGCTACTCCCATGTCATGCACCTGGTTTCCAACGTGAGCGGCACCCTGGTAGACGGTCTGTCCGCTAAAGACGTAGTGCGCGCGGCCTTTCCTGCCGGTACGCTCTCGGGTGCACCCAAGATTCGCGCCATGGAGATCATCGACGAGTTGGAGCCGTCCCGGCGCGGGGTCTACGGCGGTGCGGTCGGCTACCTTTCCTACACCGGCAACATGGACCTCGCGATCGCGATCCGGACCCTGGTCACCAGGGGCGATACCATGCACGTGCAAGCCGGGGCGGGCATCGTGGCCGCCAGCCGGCCTGAGGCCGAGCATGAGGAGTGCGTGAACAAGGCGCGCGCGGTGATGGGCGCAATCGAGCTGGCCCGGCAGTCGGCTGGCAACGGGGGGCGCTAGTCATGGTGCTGGTCATCGACAACTACGACTCCTTCACCTACAACCTGGTGCAGTACCTGGGCGAGCTAGGGCAACAAGTCAGGGTCGTGCGCAACGATGAAGTTTCAGTTGAAGAGATTGAACACATCTGTCCGGAATATATAATTATTTCTCCTGGTCCATGTACGCCGAACGAGGCCGGGATCTCGCTCGACGTGGTCCGCCGGCTGGCCGGCAAGATTCCCATCCTAGGCGTGTGCCTGGGCCACCAGGCCATCGGCCAGGCCTTCGGAGGCAAGGTCATCCGCGCCAAGGAAGTGGTGCACGGCAGAACCTCGCGCGTCTTCCATGACGACAAAGGCCTTTTCGCCGGCCTGCCCAACCCCTTCGAAGCCACGCGCTACCACTCGCTCGTCGTCGAACGATCCAGCTTGCCTGACTGTCTGGAGATCACGGCCAAGACTTGGGACGATGAAGTCATGGGCTTGCGCCACAAGAGCATGCCGGTGGAAGGGGTGCAGTTTCACCCCGAGTCGTTCCTGACCAAGGTGGGCAAGGATCTCCTGCGCAACTTCTTGCGCCCGAGGCCGGCATGACCGGCCCGGCTGCGACGCCCGGGCTGGGCATTCGCGAGGCTCTGGCTCAAGTGGTGTCGGGGCGCAGCCTGTCGTCGGCCGACATGAGCGCGGTCGTGGGCTGTATCATGGACGGCGAGGCCACCCAGGCCCAGGCGGCAGGCCTGCTCACCGCCCTGCGCATGAAGGGCGAGACAGTGGACGAGGTGGTGGGCGCGGCCCTGGCCATGCGCCAACGCATGCTGCGCCTGCCGGCAGAGGGGCCTGCCTTGCTCGACACCTGCGGCACCGGCGGCGACGGCTCGGGCACGGTCAACATCTCGACCCTGGCGTCCTTCATAGTGGCTGCCTGCGGGGTCAACGTGGCCAAGCACGGCAACCGGGCGCTCTCGTCGCGTTCCGGNNTTTCGCACCCTGTTCAATCTCTTGGGGCCGCTCACCAACCCGGCCGGTGCGCGCTACCACATGAATGGCGT
Organism: Myxococcales bacterium; assembly: GCA_003170035.1. Taxonomy (GTDB): domain Bacteria; phylum Myxococcota_A; class Polyangia; order Fen-1088; family Fen-1088; genus Fen-1137. The sequence goes on from PMZX01000162.1 coordinate 10,341, forward strand.
GTTTGCAGCCGAGCGCTGTGAGTTCATGGCGCGCGCGCATGCACAGCTGGGCTCGTACAGCGCGATGGTGGTGCACGGCGCGGGCGGGCTCGACGAGATCGCCACCTCGGGCCCAACCCAGGTTGCGGAACTGCGCGACGGGAAGGTCCGTTGCTATGAAATCCGGCCGGCAGATTTCGACCTAGCCGAGCAGGATCCCGCGGGCCTGGCCGGGGGAGACGCGGCGACCAACGCGCACCTTCTGCAGGCCGCGCTGGCCGGCACGCCCGGCGCGATTCGGGTGGCCGCGCTCATGGAAGCGGCTGCGGGTCTCTATGTGGTGGGTGCGGCGTCCGATCTGCGGGCCGGCGCTCGCCAGGCGGCCGAGGCGCTAGACAGCGGCCAGGCACGCGCCGTGGTGGATCGCTTGCGCCGCCTGTCGCCTGTGCAGAAGAAAGAATGATCCTCGACGAGATTCTCGTGCAGACGCGACAGGGGGTGGCCGCGGCCCAAGGTCGATTGCCGCTAGCCAGGCTGGAGGAGCAGCTTGCCCTGGCACCGCCGGTCCGGGATTTCCGCGCGGCCCTTGCCGCCAGGCCAGGACCGGCGTGCATCGCGGAGTTCAAGCGCCGCTCGCCGTCCAGGGGCTGGATCAATCGGAACGCCGATCCGGCCGTGGTGGCCAGCGCCTACCAAGCGGCTGGCGCTGCCGCCATCTCGGTGCTGACCGACGCTCCGTTCTTCGGCGGCTCGCTCGATGATCTGCGCCGGGCACGCGCCGCAGTGGATATCCCGGTCCTGCGCAAGGACTTCGTTGTCGACCCGTACCAGGTGGCCGAGGCGCGTGCGGCAGGAGCAGATGCGCTTCTGCTCATCGTGTCTGCCTTGCGCCAGGATGAGCTGGTCAGGCTGCTCGCGGAGGTCAGACGTTTGGGTATGCAGGCGCTGGTGGAGACCCACGATCGGGCTGAGGTGGAGCGCGCGCTCGCGGCCGACGCGCGCGTGATCGGGGTCAACCACCGCGACCTTNNACCTTTGAGATGGACATGACCTTGGCCGCCACCATGCGACCGCTCGTTCCGTCGGATCGCCTGCTGGTCGCGGAGTCGGGCATCCGCACGGCCGATGATGCGAAGCGGATGCAGGCGGTAGGGGTAGACGCGATCCTGGTGGGGGAAGCCCTGATGCGCGAGCCTGACCCCGGCGCGGGGTTGCGCAGACTTCTGGGTGGTGCATGAGTTTTCTGGTCAAGATCTGCGGCGTCACGCGCCCGGTGGACGCCGAACAGGCAGTCGCCGCCGGCGCCGATCTGATCGGCATCAATTTCTGGCGTGGGTCGAAACGGTTCGTGGAGGACGATCAGGCGCGCGAGATCGTCGCAGCGATTCCGACGGGCGTGCTCAGCGTGGGTGTGTTTGTCAATGCCCATCCTCTGGTGGTCACCGAGACGGTGGATGAGCTGAAACTCGACCGGGTACAGCTGCACGGTGACGAGATCGCGGCGAGCTGGAACTGGCTACGGCCAGAACAGGTGATCCGCGCCATCCGGGTTCGCGACGAGGCGGCGCTCAAGGAAGCGCCGGGCTGGCAGGCTGGGCTTTTCCTCTATGATGCCTACGCCGAGGGCTACGGCGGCAGCGGGCAACGGGCGCCGTGGGAGGTCGTGGCAGCGGGTGCGCGGCGGCCATTCCTGATCGCCGGCGGCCTGACTCCGGGCAACGTGGCCGCGGCGATTGCCGCGACCCGGCCGGACGGCGTAGACGTGTCGTCGGGAGTCGAGTCGGCTCGGGGTATCAAGGACACTCGCAAGGTGCGCGCCTTCATCAAGCAAGCGCGCGCCGCTGCGGCGAAGCTGAAGTAGTTTCTACCCAACCAGGCGATTCGCCGGGCCCAGCCCTTCGCGCAGCACAGTCACCCAGTCGTCGGCCAGGCTCACCACCGTCGAGGGCGGNNCGGATCTCGGCCGCGGTAGTCAGGACGTGGCCGTCGCGCGACTTGGCCGTGGCGGTGAGCAGGGGCCGTCCCAGCCGCCAGGTCAGCTTTTCGCACAGGGCGCTCTGCGGGATGCGGACCCCAATCGTCCGGCGCTCGCCCTGCACGAAGGGCGAGGGTACGCTCGGGTGGGCCAGCAACTCGGCGCAGTAGGGCCCGGGAAAGATGCGGTTGACCANNGAAGGTCAGCGGCCGAGTTGCGAGATCGAGACCGCGCATGCGCTGGATGCGTTCGATCGCTTGTTTCTGGCCAAAAGCGCAGCCCAGGCCGTACAGGGTGTCGGTGGGAAATGCAATCACGCCGCCTGCCGAAAGGATGCCGATCACCTGCTGCAGGACCGCCTCGGCAGGCTCTGACGGGGACACTTCCACGATGGGTGCTCGGGGCGAAGTCATCGTCCCCGTATAGTGGCAGGGGAGCGGCTTGCAAGCAAAAGCTTGCTGGGATGGCCAGGCGCGGGCCGGATCGGTAGACTCTCTGTTTGTCTTGATGCTCGTGCCCCTCTCCACCGTCTTGCTGGCCGTCGCGACAGGTCTCACCCAGCGCGCGCCCGCGCCCGAACTCGCCCATCGCGTTTCGATTCGCATTGTGGGGCCCGTGGCACTGGTCGAAGTCGAACGTGAGGTACTCGTCGGCAGTGAGCAGGTCCCGGCACACGACACGGTGGTCGACTTCGATTTGCCCGAGGGTGCTGCCTTGGTCGACTGGGGAGCGCGTTTTGCCGGCCGCCCCATCAAGATCGCTGCCACGGCCGAGACAACCGCCCGCGCCGACTATGCCCGCCTGCTGTCGTCGCATCACCTCGTGCCGGCCCAGGTCCCGCCCGAGGACGCAGCCCGGGTCCGCATGCACCTGGCACCGCTGGCTGCTCCGGGTCGCGTGCTCTTGCGCTATCGCTACACGGCACCTGCGGCTTGTGCCGACGGCCGCTTCGTGCTGCGCCTGCCCCCCAGCCTGGAAGAGAACCCGTCCGCAGCCCAGGTGACGGTCAGGTTCGACGATTTTCCTGCGGACGTCAGGCTGGCCGAGGCGAGCGTGGTCGGCGTGCCGGTCCGCATCCGGCCCAATGGGCGTGCTCCCGTGGTCCATGCGACAGGGCCTGTGCGGGCTGCCTGGGAGGTGAGCTACGCCTTGCGCGCGCAGACTGCGTGGCCGGGCCAACTAGCTGTGGCGCGAGCCAGCCGGCGTGGGTCGGGCGCGTCGCGCGCAGCCGAAGTACTGGCGGTGGGCCTGTGCCGGCCGCAAGCCCCTGCAACCGAGCAGCCCCCTGGAGAGGTCATGCTGCTCATCGATCGCTCCCGCAGCGTGGGCTCGGGTGGCATGTCCAGCCAGCGCGCCCTGGCGCGGGCCCTGCTCGAAGCCCTGCCTCCTGCGCAGCGATTCAACGCCATCCTCTTTGCCCGGACCCTCACGCCGGTCTTCCCCATCGCACGCGCAGCCACGCGCGAGGCCCTGGACGCGCTGGAAGCGGCGGCCGATCCAAACCAGCTGGAGAACGGGACCGACTTGGTGGCCGCGCTCCGCCGCGTGGCTGACTGGGCCAAGGGTGACGGGACGCTTTTGGGCGCGGGGTCTCGTTTGCTGGTCATCGTCAGCGACGGGGCCTTGCCCGAGTCGCAGACAGCAGAGAGGCTCGCAGATGCCCTTGCTTCTGTCGTTGCCGGCGATCGGCTGCGCGTGCTCGTCCTGCTGGTGCGTCCGGCAGCCGACGACCCGGTTCCAACCGACGCGGTGGAGCGATTGGACAAGCTCGCAGGACGGCTCGGGGGAGCGGTGCGCGTGCTGGCGGCCGAGGATCTGCGTGGGGTGGCGCGATCCTCTCTGGCCGCGCTGGCGCAGGGTGGAGACCTGTTCAGCGTTCGCACCCACGGGCACCGGGAATTGGCCGCTGGCGTGGCTCCGGGGACAGGTTTCGTGAGCGCGTTGACCTTGCCCCGCGGCCAAGTATCCCGCGCCCAGGTGGTGGGCGAGTACAGGGGCGCGACGGTCCGAGCAAGTGCGTCCGCCGCGGGCGTTGCGATCGAATGGCTGCAGCCCCTGGTCGACACCCAGCCGCCGAAAGCATGGGCAGGATCGCAAGCGGAGGTGGCCATCCACGTCGAAGCGGTGGTGCCGCGCACGAAACCGCTTGCCGACGGTGTGGCACGCGGACAGATGGACCCGCTGGTGCTGCGCAA
>PMZX01000261.1 GCA_003170035.1 Myxococcales bacterium
ACTGGCTCCAGCCAGAATTTCGCATAGCCGTCACCGCGCTCGATGTGAATGTGCGGAGGTTCTGTGCCTTCATTGCTGAAGAAGAAGAAGCGGTAGCCCTCGGCCAGGAGCACAGTTGGCACGACGGAAACCATATCACGACTGGTGTTCTGTAACCCCTTCTCCCCAGTCCGCCGGGCGAGGGCGCGGCGAAGCCGCGGGGGTAGGTGTGGGGCGTGGTGGGCCCGAAGTGCCCTGGGCTGAGAAGGTTGGGATGAGGGGTCCGCCCCAGCACGCGACGGCTACGCGTGAAATCCCAGGACCTTTGTGGCGATGGAGTCCGCCGAGCAGGCGTGGACACCTTCGCCGCCGCTGAAACCGAGCAAGTCCGGGCCGGGAGTGAAAGGCAAAGGCGACCGCCTGCTCCTCGCCGCGTGCCTCGCCGCCTACTTCGCTACCCTCGCAGCGGGCAGCCAGCTCACCTCGCGGATCGACTTCTGGAAGCGCCTCGGCGTGCCCGCCACATCGGTCGCCGAGAGATCAAACCGGCAGCGCGGCCAGGAACGCGGATGCATCCAACACGCGCACGTCGCCGGCGGTACCTGCCTCGATGGGCTCTCCCACCACCAGGAACTTGTGCCGCACGCCCAACCGGCTGGCGAAGTAATGGATGGCGGCGCCGGGGTTGGTTCTGCTCGACTTGACCTCTAGCAACAGCCACGGTTTCCCCTCACGGTTGACCAGGAAATCCACCTCACGCCCTTCCTTGTCACGCACGAAATGGAGATCCAACCGCGGGTGGCCCCAATCCTGGGTGAACTGGCACCATTTCAGCAAGTGGCTGGCGATCAGGTTCTCCAAACGCGCGCCGGGCTGGGACACGGCTGACCAGTCCCACAGGAACACCTTGGGCTCGCGGCGCAGGGTTCGAGCCAGCCGGCCGGCAAACGGTCGTAGCAAGTAGATGTAGTAGAGTCGTTCGAGGTAGCTCACCCACAGGCGCACGGAATCCGTCGCGACCTGCAGGTCCTCGCGCAGCGAATTGAAAGACAAGGGTCCCCCGCACCGCTCGTCGAGCAGTTCCACGAGCTGCTCGACGTGGGAGATGAGCTGAATGCGCGACAGGTCGCGCAGATCTTCACGCACCAGAAGATCCTTGCGCTCGCGGTGCCACAGCCGCAGACGTCGGTCGCTTTGGTCCAGGAAGGGTTCAGGAAACCCGCCGTAACGGAGGAGAGATTCGAACGCCTCGCGCCCGACGCGTTCTGGCCGCCCAGCCACGCCGGCCAGGCGTTCCAGAGTGTCATCAAGCTCGTAGTCCGGCGAAGGGCTCTTGGGATCCAGCAGTTCACCAACCGACAACGGATGCATCCGGTACTGGTGATAGCGGCCGAGCAGGCTGTCGCCGCCGCGCTGGTAGACATCCAAGCGGCCACTGCCGGTAACGAGCACGTCCACCCGATCTTTGCGCGTGTCCCACAGGCCCTTGAGAAAGCGTTTCCAGCGCGGGTAGCGGTGAATCTCGTCGAGCACGACCAACGGCCTCTGGCCCGCTTCGCCGGCCCGGTACTGGTCTACAAAAGCAAAAGGTTCGCGGGCAAATGCGGCGCGCCAGGCCGGGTCGTCCCAGTTGCGGTACAGGTCCGTCGAGTGCCGGACTTTCAGTAGAGCCTGCCCCAGAGTCGTCTTGCCAACCTGCCGAGGACCGACGACAAAGGCCATGCGGCGCTGGCGAAAGTGATCCTGCAACAGCAGATGCTCGAGGTTCCGCTCCACATGGCCAATTTCCAGTATCCTGGAAGAAAGTCAAGACCAACTACCAGATAACTGGTAGAAAGTCGTGTGGCCGGGTGTGGGGTAGGGGGCATAGGCGTTAAGCGGCCGGCCGGCGGAAGCCCAAGTAGTCCACCCCCTCGCCCCGCGTAGCACCGCGGCGCGCGAAGCGCGACGGGTGAGGGGTCCGAGAACACGACCTGAGTAACGCGTCGTCGTTATGCTTAGGCGTGTATGGTATACTAGAGCCAATGAAGAACCCTCACGCGGTTGCCCTTGGCATGCTTGGGGGCAGGAAGGGCGGTTTGATTCGAGCGTCGAAGCTGTCTCCAGCACGCCGTCGAGAAATCGGCAAGCAGGCAGCAGCGGCACGATGGGAAGGCAGGCTTCCCGAACTGGTGCGCCCGCTCTTCTGGTCCTACCGCTTTGAGGATCTCAGGCTCCCAGAGTCCTTGGACCTGCTCATGTTGCACACGCTGACCTACGGGACGACCGAGCAGCGCAACTGGCTTCATAGGCGGTTCGGTGTGGATGGAATTCGGCGCTGGATCAAGAATCGGCGCGGAAAAGGACTGACCGTGGAACAGATGCAACCGTGGATCGATGCGGGGACGGCGAGACGATGGCAGTCCGCGAATTCAGCCGCCTTGATCTGGGAGAACCGATGAGCCTTCATTGGGAGGCACTTCCTGCCCGTCAGCGGGAAGTGCTTCGCGCATGCGTTGGACCGGCTCAGCACTGGAGGGCCTATCTGGCCGGCGGCACGGCGCTCGCGCTTCATCTCAGGCATCGGCAATCTGAGGATCTGGGGGCTTGCCGGACACTCGAGGAGAGGGCGACGGTTTGAAGGGAGGGGCTCTGTGCCGCACTGGGCCACAACCCGCGTCCGCAGAGAATCAATTCCCCCAAAAACAGGTTGACACCGATTTGCACGTCGTGCGATATTGACATGTTAAGCCTAGCTCTGCGGCGGCTCAAGTCGCATGGCGCTAACAATCGAGGGAGGAACGACGATGGATCAGAGAAAAGGTTTGCGCCCCTATTTCGTCAGTACTTTTGGCTTTTCCCTTGCGGCCTTGGTGTTGGGTTGTCAACCGGCAGCCAACCAAGGTGGCGTCGTTCTCAGGACTACGAGCCCACATGCAAATCTGAGGTCGAGCCTCGCACTCCCGCAAAGTGCCGTCCCGCTCAGCCTTACGGTGACGTCGCCCAATGGCTCCGAGAGCTGGGTCTCCGGCAGCACCCACGACCTCACCTGGGACATCTCGAGCCCTGTCTCCACGGGCGCCTTCAACATGTGGATCATCGACGGAGACGGCAACTGGCTAGACACGGGGGGTGCGACGGTGTTGGCCGAGGCCGGGAAGACCCAGTACAGCGCTAGCTGGCAGGTGAACGTCCCCGTCCGCAGCGGCTACAAGCTCACTGTGGACTACCGGCCCGACGTCAACGTCTGGGGCGGCTGGACGGCAAGCGACATCAGCGATAACGACTTTGCCGTCACCAGCAGGAGCACATCGAGCCTTACGGTGACGTCGCCCAACGGCACCGAGAGCTGGGTGAACGGCAGCACCCACGACCTGACGTGGGACGTCTCAAGCGCGGTGTCGGAGGGCGCGTTCAATCTGTGGCTGATCGACGGGGACGGGAACTGGGTGGGCACGGTGGACACGGTGTTGGCCGAGGCGGGCAAGGTCCACTACAGTGCAAGCTGGCAGGTAAACGCCCCGGCGCGCAGCGACTACAAGCTGACCGTGTA
>PMZX01000381.1 GCA_003170035.1 Myxococcales bacterium
CGCCGTCACCGTGCCCGGCGGAAGAACCGGAGTGGCATGGGCGATCGCTGACCGTCGTTTCCATCGAACTTCGTGGCAATTCAGGTCAAGGCTGGCATCCTCAGAGGCATGCGCAGTCTGACCACCTCGGGTCCGCGTCCTGCCGACGCGGGACGAGTCGGAACGAACTAGAAAGTCCGGTAGGTGCGCGCCACGACCGGCGTCTTGTCTTCTTCCGAGACCAGAGCCAGGCCAAGCTGGGTACGAAGGTCGAAATACTCCGAGGAGCAGCCCCAGCGGACCAGGGCCAGGATTGCATCCTCGGGACGCGACCGGCGCACGCGTGCCTCCTTGACGATTTCCCGGGCAGCCGCCATCACGTCACCGCAGGCGAGAAGCCCGGCGCGATTGGCAGTCTCCTCACCGGCCGCGATCCAACCGTCCAGATCGATACGGCCGTTGCCTGCCAGCAACGACTCGACCGCGGATGCGATGGGTGCCATCTGGGTGGCCGGCAACACACGGTGCAGATACGCGAAATACTGGCGGACCGCCGCACGATCGGTCCCGGGCAATTCGTAGCGCGGCCTCACCAACTGAATCGCGGCGCCCAGGATGGCGCGCAGTTCGCCCTTGGTGGAGACCAGGCGCGGCCAGAGCAGACAGCGATCCGCGCGCAGTCCCACCAGCCGCTTGGTGAGGAAGAAGGCCAGTTCGCGATCCGTCCGGCCGACNNGTACACCGGGGGCAAGGGCACACCGATGAAACGACTCACGTAGACCAGAATGCGCCCGAGCAGGGATCTCTGTTCGGTCGGATTGCGACGGTGGCGGGAATCCAGCCCATACGACGCTGCCGACTGCGCCCGCGTCACCAGCACCCCGGCGCTGACCGCGGCCAGCAACTGAGAGATGCGACGGTCCTCGCGCTGGGACGAAAGCGAGCCTTGCCACTGCGCTTCGGTCAATATGCTGGTCGCCACCGGGACGCTTGGCAGGGCGTTGTTCTCGTAGTAGGTGCGCTCGCGGACATCGGCCTTCATCAGGACGCTGAGTCCCCCGCACGCGCAGAACACGCGATCATACCTGCGCTGCCCGCGGTACAGGTTGGCCAGGGCCCGGATGTGCTTGGCCGCCTGGTCGGCATTCGTCGACATGTCCAGCAGATGCTCGCGCGTTTTCACCGCCTGTCTGAACATGCCCGGGCCCTGGGCCTCGTAGGCCTTGGCTAGGGCCTCGTGGTGTTGCACGTCCTCCGGAGCCAGCGACACGCACACCTCGTACGCGGCCGCCGCAGCGGGGATGTCGCGCAGGGTTCGCCAGCAAAGGTCGGCCAACCCTCGCCACAAACCCACAAGGAAAGGCCGCTTGTCCGGCGAAGGATTCGCCCCCAATCGCCGAATCATGCGGCGGTAGGCCCGGGCCAGGCCGCGCCAATCCTGCCGCGCGGACAAGATGCGCTGAATGCGCTCGAAACTGCGGCGATCGTCCGGATTCTCGTCCAGCGCCTGGTTGTACAGATCGACGGCTTCGAGAGGCGACTCGAGCTCGTAGTTGAGAATGTTGGCCGTCGCCACCAGATAGCGGGCCTTGTCCGCGCCAGTGGACACGCGCACCAGCCGTTCGAGCGCCTGCACGACCCGCGACCAGTGGCCATTGAATGTGTGGATCTCCACCAGTTCGTGCAGAAGGTCCGGATCGTCTGGCCGCAACTGGAAGGCCTGCAGGAAGGTTTCCAGAGCGCCATGGTTGTCCTGCAGTTCCTCGCGCTGCAGACGACCGATCTGGCAGAGATACTCGAAGCGCTGGTCGGAAGAGACGTTGCCTTGCAGGAGCCGGCGAACCTGCTCGATGAGCGCCGCCGCATTCTCCGGACCGCGACCTTCGATCCGGGCGTTCGTCTCGGCCAGTGCCTCACGCGCCACCGCGAGGTCGGGCGCAACTTCCAGCGCCTTCATGAAGGCCTCGGCCGCAGCCTCCGCGTTGCGGAGTGCGAGATGAGCCTTGCCGAGAGCGAACAGCAGATCCGCGCGTTCGGAAACGGTCAGGCGAGCGGCCATCTGGGACAGCAGACGTGGCACGGTCTGGCACACGTCCTGCCACCACCCCTGGGTGCGGGCGAGCTGCAACCACGATTGCAGCGTCGGCAGATAGGTGGGTAGCGCCGCATACGAACGCCGGTAGGCGGCTCGCGCTCGCTCCATGTCGCCCAACATCTGCGCCGACCAGGCCACTTTCTGCCAGAGCCGAGCGGATGCGTCGAGCGCGTGGGTAGCTGAACCGGCCATGTTCTCGAACAGGGGCAAGGCGACGGTCCAGTCCTTGCGAACCCAGGCCAGTTCCGCCAGCGCGGATGTCGCCCGAACATGACCGGGCGATCGTTCGAGAACCCGGGTGTATTGCTCGATGGCGGCGTCCAGGTCATGCAGGCGTTCGCGATAGATCTCGGCGGCCTCCAGGGCCAGCTCGATCCCGTCCGCTGGGTCCGATGCGTTGCCCGACGAACAGGTCAGATAGGCAGCGGCGCGCAGCCAGTTGCCCCGCTGACCGTGAAGCTCGACCAGGGCACGCAAGGCCTGCGGGTTGGAGGGATTGGCCGCCATGGCGCCCTCAAGGGCCTTCTCGGCCGCCGCCGCATCCCCCAGATCCTTCTGGTACCAGCCCGCCATGGCCACCAATATTTCGGCGCGCTTGGCCGGGAGGGTGATCTCGGGCAGCTGCTTCTCGCATTCCGCCAGCAGGTCGTGCCAGCGGTTGTGAACCGTGGCCATACGGGCCAGGTCGGTAGCCAGGTCCAAGGTCGCCGGGCTTTCCTGGAAAGCAGCCAGCATGACCACGAAGGCGCTGTCGGTATCCCCCAGGTTGGTCTCGTAGACCTGCGCCGCCCTCATCAGGCAGCGGCTGCGCTCGGCCGCCTCCAAGACCTCTGCCGAGCGATCGAGCAGGAGAGCCGCCAGATCCTCCCAGCGCTCCTCGCGAATGCACTCGGCCTCGAGATGGCGGGAATCGTCGCTGGAAACCAGCTCTTCGATCTCGACGGAGCGGAGGAAATCGTCGATCGGATCGAGCTCCTTCGACTCCTGCGGGACCCCCAGAGACAAGGGATCATCCCCCACCCCCAGGCGCAAGCCCGAGCTCTGATTTCCCGTGTGAGGCGAACGTTCCATGTCTAGACGCGNNAAGATCGCTTCCACCCTGACCGGCTTGTTCTACTCTATTTGCCGGAACCCGGAACCATACCCGCGAGCCGCGGAAGCTGCACACGAAAACCGACGGTTCGTCCTGCTCAAACCGCGGGCGCGCGCCCATCCCCCTGCTGGGCGTCAAACTGACAGATGCTCCGGCGGCCTCTCAGTCGTCAGGTGAAAACCTCACAGACGCTGTTGACACTCCACCGCCAGCCTGGCCCTCGCCCGCGACAACACAGCCCCGGAGCAGCCAAAAGCGTCCCCGCACATTTGGTCCTGCTCTTGCTAGGTCAGTCTACAATGAATCCCACGCTGACTTCGGGGCGCTAGGCCATGCCGATTCACCACCTCCATCTCGCCTTCTGGGACGTCCGGACGTGGACCCTGGTGGGCCAGGCGCCGTTTCTGGTCCTGGTGGCGATTCTGTATTGGTCAGGAAGGGGGCGCGGCTGGCCGTGGCGCTCTTCTGCACTGGCGACCGGGGCCTTCGTGGCTGGGCTGTCGCTGGGGACGGCGTTTCTGCCCAGTGTGCTGGGCGCCGCTGCGGGCGGAATCGCGCTCTGGTTCGTCGCCCAGAAAGCGTTGGGGCTGCGCCGCCCGCCGATAGCCGCTCTTGCCTTGGGGGTGGCCGGCCTGATCGCCGTCGGTCGGTGGGGCTGCTGGCTCAACGGCTGCTGTTTCGGAACCCTGACCGACCTGCCGTGGGCCGTGCACTACGACTCCCCCAGCTCCGCCTACTTCCTTCACCAGGCATTGGGCCTGCTGGCGCCGAACGCAACCCACACCCTGGGCGTTCACCCGTATCCACTCTACGAGAGCGCCGGGCTCTTGCTTTGGCTACCCATCGGCTTGCTGCTGGCCCGGCGGCTACGCTCCGAGGGCGCAGTGCTCGCTTTCACCGCGGGCTTCGATCTGGCCTTGCGCGGTTTCATCGACGGCAAACGGGCCATGATCAACGTGTGGTGGTCCGTGCTGGGCCAATGGCACGGGCTCAATCTGTTTCAGTGGGTGTTGCTGGGGTGCGGGTCCGGCGCGCTGCTGTTGGGGCTGCTGCTCGAACGGCGGGCGCGCGCCGCTTGCTTGGCCCCGGCCAGGCAAGCCGCTGACTACGCGACCGAACCGCACCCGTTGACACTCTGGCTGGCGTATCTCGGCCTGTGTCTGGTCGGCTGGCTCAGTAACTCTGCGCAGACGCTTTTCCTTCACCGGGCCCTGCTGGCAGCGCTGGCCTTGTGCGTCCCCGCACTGGCCCTGCCCCGCTCGTTTGCCCTGAGCCTGCGTGTCCGATCTTGGGCTGGATACGGGTTTGCAACTCTGTTCTTGCTGGCGCTCGGCCTTCGCCTGGAAACCGGCGCCTATGCTGAGGTGGGCGATGGGGAAGACTCGGCACAAGCGACACTGGGCATGCGCACGAGCAGAACCAAGCGGAGCTGGCTTTACGACGTTGACCATAGACGGGGCGTGGTCATCCGAGTGGGAAACCAGGACACGCCACCGGGAACAATCAAGCAACGCGAAGATCTCCTAGGGCTTCCTCCTTCCCCGGCCGNNAGAACTGTACAGAACACGAGTTCGTCGGACTCGGAGGGTTGTTCAGGGAACAATACCATCTACACCACGACCACGGTGCATGACCGCAAGGCCATTGGCGGCTGGGGCGAAGTGGAACGCGAGATCCCTGCCACCGAGCACAGTGTCTTCTGGATTGGAGGTCGCGCCGGCGTGGCCGGCGAGACAGAGAGGACCACGGTCACCTCGGATGATCCGTTGAACACCAGCGGTTCCCCGGACGGCAGCCGGAACTCCTACTACGCCCAGACATGGGCCGAATACGAACACCCCAATTTCGCAGCCGGCCTTGGGCTGGTGGGTGGTCTCGCGCCCGGCAAGGACCCCGCCTTTTCCCCTGGATTCCACTTGCGCGCCGGATTCACCCGGTTCGGCCTCGACGTGGGCTACCTGGACCGCATGTCCTTCTTGGGCTACCAGTCCGGCCACTTCGGGGCGTCGTTCGCGGTCGCGCGGGGACAGCGAATCGAACACCCGGATGATGTGCTGGTGCGCATCTTCGTCGGGGCGTACACATTCCCCGGGGCGCGCCTGGATCTCTTCGATGTCAGTCCGGGCGCAGGAGTCGAGATGTTTTTCACCCCGCGCCTGGCGATCGGGCTCGACGGTGCCACCTCTTCCGCCGGGACCTTTGGCGGCCTGCACCTTCGCTCGGCCATCGGGCGTTGACTAGCAGCAGTCCAGGTGTGTCCGCCGAAGGGGCGACCGCAGGTCGCCCCTACCCAAGAGGCGAAACTTCACGACGCCAGGCCTTCAAAACGCGGCTGCTTGGGATGGCGCTTGTAGAGCAGGATCGTGCGCCCCAAGATCTGCACCACGTTGACGCCCGGGCCTTCACCCAGGCGCTCGGCCACCTCGAAACGCGTCTCCGGACATTCGCGCGCCAGCTTGACCTTGATGAGCTCGTGGTCGAAGAGCGCCCGCGCAACCTGAGCGATGACCGCCGGGTTAATTCCGGCCTTGCCGATCTGCACGACCGCCGACAGGGCATGGCCGTGCGCGCGCAGCAGGCGGCGCAGGGGCGTGGAAGGCATGAGCGATTGCTTGCGGGGGCTGGTCGGGGCCGGCATGCCCGCAAGTTGCCACACCCGAGGGCACGGGTCACGCTCGACTGCAGAGCTTTTGGGGAACCCAGCCGGTTGCTTCCTGAAACTCGTTGTTGGATCATTACGCGATGAACACGTGTCGGACCGTCACCGGCCAATCCAAGCCGAGCCGAGAGCCGTGGGCCGGACGTCCTTGATGATTTCCCGCGTTTTTCTCGGCCTTGCACTGGCCGCAATGCTGGCAATGGACGGGACGCCCCAGCCTGGCTCAACCAAGCCGCCCGCCTGGATCCTGGGCAACATGGTCGAGATTTCCGGTGGCACATTTGCGATGGGAAGCGAGAGTCCCGAGGCAAACGACAGTGAGAAGCCCGTCCACTCCGTGACCGTGAAGAGCTTTCGCCTCGACAGGACCGAGGTGACCGTCCAGGCGTATGCCGAGTGCGTGCGCGCCGGCGCGTGCAGAGAGCCGGACGCCTACCGCAACCAACCCGGCAACTACCACGCCTTCTGCAACTGGAAGCATCCGGAGAAGCGCCTCCTCCACCCGATCAACTGTGTCAACTTCCAGCAAGCCAGCGCCTTCTGCTCTTGGGCGCACAAGCGTCTGCCTACCGAGGAAGAATGGGAATACGCGGCCCGCGGTGGATCAGAAGGCAGAACCTACCCCTGGGGTAACGAAAAGCCCGATCAGAGCAGGCTCAACGCCTGCGGAAAGGAATGCTCCGACAACCTCGCGGCCAAACGGTTTCTGCGCTGGGAACCCCTGTATCAGACGAGCGATGGTTGGCCCGAGACATCTCCGGTGGGCAGTTTCCCCGCCGGCGCATCGAAGCACGGCGTCCTCGATCTGGCGGGCAATGTCTGGGAATGGACGGCATCCGAATTTGCACGCTACGACGGCAGTCACGCCGAGAAGAAGTACGTCCTGCGCGGCGGAAGCTGGGGCGGCGGCGACGCGCGCACCGAGCGGACGACCAACCGCTTTCGCCTCGTTCCAGACAGCAATGCCCAGTTCCTTGGCTTTCGCTGCGCCCAAGACTCGGGCTCTGACCAGGGCGGCGCGAACCAGAGCCCGCCGACCGGCACGCAACCTAGCGAGAACGCGACGACCGGACCCTAGATTGCGGGTTGACATATACTGACGGCATGTCTCCCGCTGCTCTCGCCGGTGCGTTGCTGTTGGCGGCGCTGCCAGTGCGGGTGGAGAGCGAGGCTTGTCCGTCGAGCGCAGAAGTAGAAAGGGCTCTCGCGCTCCTGTTACCGGCGGCATCCGATGCGGCGCTGCCGGACCTGGCGCGGGTGGAAAGGCGCGACGGCAAGCTGCGAATCCAACTGGTCGATGCAAAAGCCGCCGTGATCGCCGAGCGCGTCCTGGACGGAAACGGATCTTGCTCTGATCTCGCCGCGCTGGCCGCGGCAGTGATCGGCAGCTGGGAAAGCGATGGTCACCCCGACTTCACGCGGCCGCACGCAGAGCTATTGCCCTCGCCTGCCGTGGGGATGCCAGCGCCGGCGTCTTCCCCTTCCCTGGCCTATGACGTGGCTGTGGGCGCCTCGCTGTCGCTGGCCGGCTCACCGGCTGCCGGGGGTACGCTGGCGCTGATCCTGATTCCGCGTGGCGCGGGGCCTGGGCTACGCCTCTTCGCTGCGGGCGAGGCAGCACGCACGCTCGATCTCGGGATGGGCCAGGCGCGCTGGCAGCGCTGGATGGGCGCCGCGGAGCTCGACTGGCGGTTCGCCCGCGGTACCCTGGTGCTGGATCTGCACGGCGGCCTTGGGCTGGGTTGGCTGGCAGTCGACGGCGTGGGCTTTTCTCAGAATCTGTCGATCCTCACCTTCTCGCCTGCCGCGACCGCGGGCGCACGGCTGTCGTGGTGGTTGACGCGCCGGCTTGCCGCCTGGCTTGACCTGGGCAGTCTGTGCTGGGCGCGTGGCCAGACGGTTTACAGCCAGCCCAGCGGGAGCGCAGAGGAAATCCCGCAGCTTCTGGGGCTGGCCAGCATCGGCCTGGCTCTCGGCCGCGTGGAAACTGGCCGGTAAGGTTGGCATGGGCTGGGGCCACAGAAAGAGTGCCGTGCTCCAACCCAGCCTCTCCGAACAGAAGGCGCTCGATACCTTGCCGCTCGACACCCATCGCCGCGAGACCGAGCTGCAGGTGATCCGCGGCGAGCTGCGTGCCCGGTCAGACTGCGCTCGCGCCGAGGAGGATTACAGTGCCGTGCTCGCACGCAGCCTGGATGCGGCGCTGGTCGAGCGAGCGCTCTACGGCCGTGGCGCGTGCCGGGCCAAGCGCGGGGATGGCACGGGCGCCGCCGAGGATCTGCAGCGCTATCTCGGACGCTTCCCCAATGGAGGCCATGCGGCGTGGGCGCGGCAGTGGCTGGAAGGTGCGGGCCAGTCATTGATAAAGGGCGGTTAGGTTCGCCCATGGCCGGGCCACTGACAGCTAAACGAAGGAGTCCAACATGGCACAATACAAGCTTCCGTCGCTAGCCTTGATGCTGATCGGTGCATTCGCATGCCGGGCGAACTACGGNNACGGGTAGGATGACCGTACCCAGAAAGGCCCACACCGCCACCTTGTTGCCCAATGGAAAGGTCCTCGTTGCCGGTGGCGACAGTCCCACCGGCAGCGCTCTCGCGAGTGCGGAACTATACGACCCAAACGCCGGGACATTCACGGCCACCGCCAGCATGACCGTGGCGAGGGATTTTCACACAGCGACGTTGTTGTCCAGCGGAATGGTGCTGATCGCCGGTGGCGGTATCCTCGGCGCGCCAGCGAGCGCGGAGCTCTACGACCCAGGCGCCGGAAAGTTCGCAGCAACCGGCGCCATGACCGCGTCAAGGTACAGCCAGACAGCAACTTTGTTGGGCAACGGGAAAGTGCTCATCGCCGGCGGCGGTGGTCTCTATCCACTCGCAAGCGCGGAGCTATACGACCCAAGCGCCGGGAAGTTCACAGCAACCGGCGCTATGACCGTGTCAAGGTCCTACCACACGGCGACGTTGTTGGGCGACGGGAAGGTGCTCGTCGCCGGCGGAACGCGCGTATCTGACAAGCAGGGCGCCGCGTTCGTCGAGCGCCACGTCGCGAGCGCGGAACTCTACGACCCAACCGCTGGGACGTTTGAAGCTACCGGGACCATGACGGTGCCAAGGTCCTACCACACAGCGACGTCGTTACTGGACGGTGAGGTGCTCGTCGCCGGTGACGTCGTGGGAGGCGGGTATTTCAGCGCCGAGCTGTACGACCCTACTGTCGGGGCGTTTGTCGCCACCGACAACGGGACTGTGCAAGGAGTCTTGCAAACGGCGACCCTGTTGCCTGGCGGAATGGTACTCGTCGCTGGCGGCAACAACGGCAGCGGGTTGGGCGGCGATCTCGCGAGTGCTGCGCTATACGATCCAAGCCCCGGAGCGTTCGCGCCAACCAGCAGCATGAGCGTGGCAAGGTCTGGCCACACGGCAACCTTGTTGTGCAACGGGAAGGTGCTCATCGCCGGCGGAGACCCTTCCGGCACCGCGGAGCTATACGAATAGTTTGGAGCCAGGGGCTGCGTCCTCGATGAACGGAACCACAACCGCGTCGCCAACTACGGGTGCGACTCAGGCAACTTGGATGATCATGGTGACCGACGGCGACGATCGCCACGGCGCCGCAGCCGGCTGGCCACCACGAAAGCGAGTGCCAGCATCGTGCCCC
Source organism: Myxococcales bacterium (assembly GCA_003170035.1). Classification (GTDB taxonomy): domain Bacteria; phylum Myxococcota_A; class Polyangia; order Fen-1088; family Fen-1088; genus Fen-1137. Next base: position 9,491 of record PMZX01000381.1, read on the forward strand.
AGCGGGTGGCGCGATGGTCGACCCCGCCCAGCCGACAGCCGCAGCCGGACTTCCCGCCGGCGGGCGTGGCGCTCGTGGTGTCGGTCGTTCTGGCGCTGCCGGTAGTGCCACCCGTCGGGCTCGCGGTCGTCCCGGTCCCGGCGATCGTTCCGCCTGTCGTTGTCGCGCCTCCTGATGCCGATGGCGTGCTTGTCGCCGTACCGCCGGCTCCCCCTGCACTGCCCGTCGCGATGCCGCCTGCTCCCCCCGCGCCACCGCTCGTCACGGCGCCACCCGTTCCCCCCGCGCCACCGCTCGTCACGACGCCGCCCGTTGTAGCTGGCCGGCCACCCGCCGCGCCGCCACTCGTCCCTGCGCGACCGCCTGTCGCGCCTCCCGTCGTCGCTGCGCGGCCGCCTGTCGCCCCACCCGTCGCGCCTCCCGTCGCCGTGGTGCTCGTCGCGCCCGTCGTCCCACCAGTGCTGCCGCCGGTTCCCGCGGTGCCGCCTCCACCCGCCGGACCGATACCCGGCCCTTGCGTGGTCGATTCAAACGCGCCGATGTCTTTTGCGCTCGCACGCACACGGTACGCGCGCGTGACAGTTTCGTCCTTGTAGTACTCGTGATCAGGCAGGCCTGCGATCGATGTGAGCGCTGCCCCGATCGCGGTGCTGCCGGCTGCCAGGGTGTAATCGTTCTGCGCGGCGTTGGTGAACTTGGGGTCAGCGCCCATCACCGAGCCGGTCAGCCCGGTCGCATCGGCGCCGGTCATCAGCCAGTTGTTCTGACCGGTGACCTTTCCATGTGCGGTGTCTTCGACCAGGGTGGGCTTGCTGGTGCCGAACACGATGTTGTTGTCGAGTTCGGCGCTCATGGTGGTCGCGTCCGCGTTGGACAGGTGCACCAGCGCCGCGCGGCCCCCGGTGGTGCCAACAAACGTGTTGTAGAGGAGCTTGACGTTCAGGGTGAGGTTGGCTGCGCCGGCGTCGTTGTACACCGCCACGATCTGCGACGTGTTCGACTGCGTGCTGCCCTGTACGATCACGTTCCCGCGCAAGGTCATGTTCTGCGTGGCCGCTGCGGTACCGCCGTTGTCGTCGTCGGTCATCAGGTCGCCCTGATACGACTTGGCACGCGAGAACCAGTTGTATTCGATCACGGCATCGTGGGCGCGAATGTGAAAATTCTGCCCCTGGATGGGATCGTGCGCGTACGAGTAGCGAAGGGTGAAGGTGCCTCCGTAAATGTAGATGTTGTGCGAGGGCGCGCTGGTCGAGGCGTTCAAGTTGCCGTTCCTGTCGAACTCGCAGTACTCGACGGTGATCTCGCTGTCCTGACTGCCGCCGGTGAGACCGTTGTCGTTGTCGCGGAAGACCACGTTGCTCAGCTTGATGCCCTTGGACGTCTCGTAGTAGCGGACCCCCGCCGAGTTGAAGCTAGCAGTGTGGCAGCCGGTGATGACGATGTCGGAAACCTGGATGTTCTCGGCACCGCTGAACTGCCAGCACCCACGGCCGCGATCGCCCGCGGTGTAACTGCCGGGAGCGGTCTCGACGGTGGTCCCGTTGAGGTCCCAGACCGGCGGGTTCGTCGGATCCTTGGCGTGAATGACGATCGGCTGAGCGGCCGTCGCCTTGGTTTGCAAGTAGACACGGAACTTGTACGTGCCTGGATCGATGAGCACCTCATCGCCGGGCTTGGCCGCTTCGATCTTGGCGAACGAATCTGTGGGAGTGACTTCGATGGTGGCGCCGCGCGCCGCGCTCGCGAACGACGCAAGCACGCACGTCAGGACCAGCCCATCAGAATGCTTTGAGAGAGAGCGCATCGTTACATGGTCACACCACGCGCCTGTGGTGGCAAGGGCCGCGCAATTCTGGCTAGTGCTGCCCGCCAGAAGTCCTAGAAGGGATGCCCAGCGTCCCCTCGGGCAGCACGCGAGCGCAAAGCGCGAGCCGCGAGGCCGTAAGGCCGAGGGGGGGAAGGGGGGACCCGGCGGGCTTTGCCCGACGGGGGGAGGGGCTCTCCCCTCCGTAAATCGAAGCTAGTGCCGCCTCGCCTCTTGTTGTGGTGTTCCTCGTTGTCGTGCGCATCGGTTTGAACCCTTCCGTCACTTCTGGCAAGCGGCACTAGCGAACGTCGATGCCGTAGTCGAAGCGCAGGCCTGCGGAACGTGGGAACGAAGCCGCACGCGCGGCCTTCTCGATGCACGCGCCGAGCGGCGTGTTCGCCAGTTTCCCGCCGACCTTCGCGTCGGTGACGTTGCCATCTTTGCTCACGACGAGCTTCAGTTCTGCGATGCCTTTTTGACCGAGCTGCCGCGCGCAGTCCTTGCTGCGTGTCTTGACACCGGCCATGACCCTGGTGATGTCGGCCTGCGACAGTGGTGGAGGCGCCGCTGGGGCTTCGCTCTTCGCGGCCGGCTCGGGCTTGCTCTTTTGCACGTCCTTCAACATTGCGTCCAGGCCCTTGCCATCGCGGTGCTTGTCCTTGCCCTTGCTGTCCGTGACCACCTCCGCCATCAGATTGGCGAGCGGATCGTTCGAACCAGAAGCCGCGGGCTTGGGTGCGGGCTCACTCTTGGCCGTGGGCGCGAACTCGTCTAGGGACGGCTTGGCCTTGCGGCTAGGGGCAGCGGCCTTGGGCTCCCTCGCGGCCCCGCCTCCCTCGGCGAAAGGATCTTGGAAGCCGCCAGGCGGTGAAGCCGCGGGTTGCGGGCTGGCGGCTGTTCTTGCGGGTGCAGCCTTGCCAGACGGGGTCTTTGCTTCGCTCTTCACGTGAGGTGAGTGGCCTGGCGCTGCAGCGGCCTCGGCACGCGCCGCAGGCGACGCTACGGCTGCTGCTGGTTTCTCGGGCTGGGTGGGTCTTGCAGCCCGCGGTGCGACCGGTTCTGCGGCCGCAGCCGGCGCCTCGGCTCGCCCTTCGCCGATAGGTGCCTCTTCGGGCGGCGACGCGGGCAGGGGCTCGATCGAGGGCCCAGCAGGCGCTGGCGTCGGCGTGGGCGCGATCGGCTTGACCACCTGCCCGAACTTCGGAATGGACATCCCGAGGCTCGCGGACGCACGTCCGACCAGCATCAGCGCATGGCTGGTCAGCGTGGGACCGGCTGCCACACCGCCCGCGAACCCCAGCAACATGCACACCGGCAGCCAGACCCACCGTCGCTTGCGCGGGGTTTCGGGCAACATGAGGGGCCCCATGAACACGGGGGGCCCAAGGCCCGGCGGGGGCGCTTTGGGGTCAGGCCAGCGATCACTTGGAACCACGGTAGGGATATTAGCCGAAAAAGCGGCGTCTACAATGGCAGGCCGTTTGTCCCGATCGCGCCGAGCTACTTGCCAATGCTCCTGGCTGTGAGCCAGCCGAACATGGCCGCTTCCGCATCGGGCCAGGCGGTGGAGGGGGTGGTGAATCCATGGCCTGCTCCAGCCACCTCATGCATGGAGGCATCCGCGCCAGCCGCCGTCAGGTTGGCGACCAAGCGGCGGCTGTCAGCGACGGGCGCGGTAGTGTCGTTCGCTCCTTGCACCACGATGAGCGGCGGCACGTCCTTGCGGACATAGGTCATCGGGTTGACCTGCTTGGCCACTGCGGCGCGATTCGGCAGGCTTGCCGGAATCCATCCCGCGGCCACGGCATTGAGTTCGGCCTCGATGTCGGCGGGCCCGTATCCGTCCACGATGCCCGCGATCTTGAAATCAGTGGGACACGTCGGCCCAAGCCCTGCATCGGCGCTGGTCATGCCGACCATCAGTGCCAGGTGCCCGCCGGCGGAAGCGCCGGTCACCACATAGCGAGCCCTGTCGCCGTGGAAGTAGTCCATGTAGTCCCAGCACCACTTGGCGGCCAGCAGCGCGTCCTGCACGGCGGCGGGGGCCACCGCACCATCGGGGGTGCCGTCGTTGACCCGGTACTCGGCGTTGCACACCATGAATCCGTGCGCCAGGAAGCGGTTGAAGAACGTCGACATGTGGTCCTTCCCGGATCCGTAGTTGTTGGTGTACGAGTGAATCCAGGCTCCGCCGTGGAACATGATCACCATGGGCAGCACTTGGGTGCCCTTGGGGCCGCCGCCGGTCGGATAGATGATGTCGAGACGTTGCGCGGTCAGAGGCCCGTAGGCGTAGTTGCCCTCCACTGTATATCCGGGGGCACTCGAGATGGGGACCTGGGACGCAGTGTCGCGAACCGGAGGCGCAAGCGCGCCGGTGCTGGCTGTTCCCCCACTGCCACCAGCGCTGCCAGCTCTGCCGCCAGCAGATGTACCGCCGCCGCCGGTCGACAGACCACCGCTCGATCCGCCGGTACCTCCGACGGCACCCGCGGAACCACCGGTGCCGCCAGGCGCCGAGCTCGAACCGCCGGTGTTGCCAGCCACTGAACCTGAACCCCCGCGGGGCGCCGAGCTTGAACCACCCGTGTTGCCCCCCACTGGGCTCGAACCGCCGGTGTTGCCGGCAGCTGAACTCGAACCACCGCGGGGCGCCGAGCTTGAACCGCCCGCGCCGCCCGCCACGGAACTCGAACCGCCGGTGTTCCCAGCAGCTGAACTCGAACCACCGGTATTGCCAGCCACTGAACTGGAACCCCCGCGGGGCGCCGAGCTTGAACCACCGGTATTGCCGCCCAGCGAACTCGAACTGCCGCCACCCACCGAGCTGGAACCGCCCGCGCCGCCCGTCATCGAGCTCGAACCGCCGCCAGGCAAGGAGCTTGAGCCACCGGTGTTGCCAGTCACCGAGCTTGAGCCACCCGTATTCCCGGCCACCGCGCTTGAGCCGCCGGTGTTGCCAGTCACCGAGCTGGAACCGCCCGAGGCGGGCGGGCCAAATACGCCGCCGCTTCCACCAGTACCTGTGGGCTGCCCAGAGTTGCCGGAGCTCGAGCAGGCAGCGAGCAGTGCAACCGCAACGGGGCCAATCAGCCGGCCAAGCGTTGTCATTCGCATTGAGTGGGTCCTCTCACTGTGTCGAGCTACAGCTTACCCGAGAGCGTCGCGTTGCAGATCACCTGATTGCGAGGGCCCGCGGTGCTAGGGCACGAGTTTTCCAGTTTCCGAAAGCGCCGCCACGATGCGTGGGTCGAACCGCGGATCATTGCCGGACTGCATGGGAGCCGAAATCGGGACGAGGTCGTCGGTGATCTTGTCGACTATGATGACTGGGCCCACTGACATCATCGAGGAGACCAGGCGGAAGAACGTACCGAGATAGATGGGTACGTCATCGACTTTTGCGACGAATGGGCTACCGCTCAAGGGCACGCTCGACGGTGGACCGCGCAGAGCCGCGCCGATGGTAGAGCCATAGGCGGTTCCGATATTGCCTGTGGACTGTTCGACGTAGTAGATCGCGCCCAGGTCGAGCAGAGGGAAATCTGCCAGCACGAGAGAATCGAGACCCTTGGCTTGTGCTTGCGTCGGTGTGATTGACTGGTCCGCCAAGCGGAAGATCTGGAACCGCTTCTGCAGGCTGAAGGGAATCATGGTCACGTGCGGTATGTAGACCCGAGTCGACGCGTCGCTGGTTTCGAGGCACAAGCCAACATCCCAGGCCGCCGGACCATAGAAACTCCCGGAAGTCGTCAGGGTTCCGACCATGGGAACCGGCGGGGACGTCGTCGAGAGTGCGCCATACTTGCGTACAGTGACGCTGCGAAACGAGCCCATCGCCGAACCAATGGAATACTGACCCGGCGGGACGTTTCCGACCTGGACGGTGATATCCAAGTCGAGATCGAATCCAAGCTGGGCGAGCGTGTGCAGATTCACCCCGAAACCGTCGCAACAGTCCATGGCGATCCAGGAGGGGCAGTTCGTGGCTGGGGGTGACAGGTCCTGACCAAGATAGCTGAGCTTGTTGAGATCCCCGCTGCAGTAGGCCGATAGGCCAGTGCCCGCGTCGCCTGGCACGGCGATGCTCGAGCCGCCCATCCCGCCACCGCCTGCGGTCCCGCCGCTTCCTCCGCGCGTAGTCCCGCCGCTTCCTCCGCGCGTAGTCCCGCCGCTTCCTCCGCCTGCAGTGCCGCTGCCTCCTCCGCCGATTGCAGCGCCGCCGCTTCCGGTTCCAGCCATGCCGCCATTCCCACCACGTGCAACGCCGCCGCTTCCTCCGCCAGTCGTGCCGCCGGTCCAAACAGTGCCGCCGGTCGTGCCGCCGGCGACCGAGGCTACGCCGCCCGCACCCCCCGACCCGACAGTGCCGCCGGTCGCACCGCCGGATCCCACGGAACTCGTGCCGCCCACGATCACTCCTGCCGTGCCACCACTATCAATGATCGTGGCACCGCCATTGCTCGAACTGCCACCAACGCCCGATGGTTGAACGCCCCCTGCGCCGCCGGATGAAGTCGCCCCTGCGTCGACACCCCCGTGGCCAGCAGACGTGATCTGCTGGTTTCCGCCCGATGAGGACTGTGCTGCGGACGTGACCCCGGCGTGGCCCGATTGGCCAGCGACCAGGGCACCGTGACCCGGCGAGGATCTGCCGCAACCTGCGGCTGCGACCAGCAAGCTCAGCACCTTCATGCACGACGGTGAACAAACAAGAAACCCCGGATACCGACGCGCCATTGCGGCCATAGCAAAGGCATTGTGCCATCCGCGGCAACCCGAGGCAATCCTCTCAACAGGACGCGGCCGCCTGTACCAGCGCCGCATCCCTTCGGCCTGCCCGGGTCTCGTCTACTGGACCGTCAGGCCCAGAAAGCAGAAGTCGAAAGGCACCGGGACGGTTGCACTGCAGGGCACCATCAATTGAACCGCCGTGATGGGAGTGCCAGAGGTAAACGAGCTCCCCAAGCCATTCCAGCACTGCGTGTTGAGCTTCGAGAATGGGATCGTGGTCGTGGTGGGGCTGCTTGCCGCCGGCAGATAGGCACACCAGTAGTTGCTGCCGTCATACATCTGGAATTCGAGGGTCGAACCAGCACGGTTCACGTAACTCACAGTCACTGTGCTGCCCGTGAGCACCAGCGAACCCGAAGAGCCACTCGCACCCGACTGAGCCTGGTTGACATTGAAACCTGCCCCGGCCCAGGAACTGTAGGTAGGGTCCGCCGCAACCGTGCCTGATGCGCAGAAGGAATTCGATGTGTAGGTCAACGAGAGCGAAGATCCCGAGCCACTCATGTAGGAAGAGACATGGCCGGCCATGACGACAGTGCCCGTCTTGATGGTCGCGTAGCCGTCCGGTTGAATGGTCGGGGGAACCGCGGCTGGTGTCCCGCCGCTGGACACGCTGCCACCAGTGGCCGACCTGCCGCCGCTGGACACACTGCCACCAGTGCGTGCGCTGCCACCGGTCGCCGTCGCATTTCCGGTGCCTGTCACTCCACCGCCCGATGAGCCGCCCCTGATCGCCGTTGAACCCGCAACCGTCGAGATTGTCCCGCCGGTTGCGATGCGCCCTCCGCTGGTCGTGATGCCACCCACGGCCGAAACCCCGCCGCCACTGGAGGTACCAGCGGTCGAGGGCGATCCACCGGCGTCCCGCGTGCCACCGCCGGGGCCTCCCGATGTCCCACCCGGACCAGGGCTGCCCGCAGTCCCGGGGATCCCGCCTGTGCCCACGGCTCCGCCTTGGGCTGTCGCGCCCGCGACGTTCCCGCCGCCTGAGCCTGCAGTGCCAACCACATCGCCCGCCTGTCCGCCGGTGTCCACCTCGTCCCAAGGCTCCGAGGAACTTCCTGAAGGCGAGCGCAGGGGAGTACGCGCGATGCAGCCCATCAGGATCAGCGGTGCGAGTGCGTACAGCGCGGCCAGAGGCCTACGCGAACCGGTGCCGACGGAACTGGTGATTGTGTTCATGAGTGCACTCTCAGTAGGCTATGAGTCGCGGGCCTTCCTGCGCGGCTCAGGCTTGAACAGGTCGGGGTAGCAGGGCGGCCCACGAGCACAGACTGCCGCGGCGAGCGGGCCTTTTCAACCTCCGCGCCACACGCACAGTGCGGCACTGGCCGGTCTAGCGCACGCGAAATCTGGCCCGCGCACAGGGATTAGGGACTCTTCGTCTACATGGAGGCTCAAGCAAGCGTGGCCAACCAAGTCCTCTACACCATGCCGGAAGATGCTCGGGCGCTTCGCGACACGGCGCAATCGGACTTCGCCTGCGCGAGTGGCGACAGCGAGACGGCCTTGGCCACGTTGTATCGGAAGTACGCGCCGGCGATCTACGGCCACTGTCGGCGGATGTTGCAGTCACATGCGGCGGCTCGCGACGCGACCCAGGAAACCTTCGTGCGCGTGCTCATGCGCGGGCCGCGCTTTCTCAATGACGACGATGCCCGTCGCTACCTGTACCGTGTGTCGACCAACGTCTGTCTGAACCAGCTCCGCAAGCTCAAGGTCCACACCCGCGCTGCAGCGTCGCTGCGGGTGCGGACCGTGTCGTCGGGATCCGTGGAGAGGCAGCATGCGGACCGTGAATTCGCGGCAGCCGTGCTGGACCGCTGTGGCGAGGCGAGCGCGACCGTGGCGGTCATGTACTACGTGGATGGCCTGTCAAAGGTCGAGATCGCCGAAACCTTGGGGGTCACAAGGCGGACGGTGTTCAGCCGATTGCTCAAGGTGGCGCGAACCGGTCAGCATCTGCTCGGGGTGGCCCAGCCCGGCAAGGACCGACGAAGAGCGCAGCGGCCTCATGACGGATTGTGCGCTGCACTCTCACCGAACGCGATTTGAGATCACGGGGAACACGATCAACCAACGACGTCGAAATCATGCCCCAATGGCCATTGACCTCAGCATCTCGCCACTGACCTTGCACTGAGAGCGTATCTTCGAGAGGATGGCATGCAAGCGGTCGGTCTTTCCATGGTGCGGTCTCCCTTCCCACCCCAGCCTGCGCCCGGTGATCCGGTCGACGGCGATGCGCCTTTGGTGGTTGCGGCGCGCGGGGGTGACCGACGAGCGTGCCGGGCCATCTGGGAGAAATACGCCTCCATGGTGCAGCGATTGGTCAGGCGGTTCTTTGGACCGGGCCCCGACCACCCCGACGTCTGCCAGGAAGCCTTCCTGCGCGTCTTCAAACGTCTCGATGAACTGCGCGAGCCGGCTGCCCTGCCCGGCTTCATCATCGGCATCACCCTGGGCGTTGCCCGCAACGAGACACGACGCCGCCGCATCCGGGCCATCGTGGGTCTCACC
>PMZX01000339.1:0-994 GCA_003170035.1 Myxococcales bacterium
TGGGGGCACCCATTTTCGCCGATCCCTTGTTTTCTAGGCCCTTCACTCTCTATTCGGTAGCTGTCCCGCCTACCGATTCAGAATGGCCGAGGGATGTCCGCGCATCCACCAGGCGCGTCGGCGAAAGCCATCATGGATTTGCAGCGATGGGTTAACCCTGCTTCTGGTTTCACCGCGCAGAGGCTGAATTCGTCGAGGAAGAAGGGATGGGACTGCGCCGGCCCGCTCTCGCCGAGGCTGCGAATGAGCCTTCCCGTTGCAATCACCTCGATGTGCGGGGGGGTCGGTATCTTGCACTCGTTTGCGCCAATACTGAGCGGCCCGCCGTTGCGTTGAATGAGCATCCCGCTTCCCTTCACCTTCGGATCCGTGATGATCCATTCGGTGCTGCAGGAGTTGCAGCACTGGCACCCCATGAGCGTGCAACCCCAGCCGTCTTCCCAGGTGAGCGTCGCGCGCAGCGACACCCGGGTCTCGACCATGGCTGGGCGAATGGCCCCGATAGCCATCGTGCCGGCAGTCGACGTGCAGGCCGGCAAGTGAAACAGATCCAGGGGTTCGGACGGTGGCGCTTTGACCGCGCGCAGGCGCGAAACGACGGATTCAGGTACCGCGACATGCCCCTTCGTGGATGGGAAATTGTCCCTCGCGGACGGCACTTTTCGCCAGGACGTGCCCGTCGCCATCACGCCGCGGCCCGAGGCGAGGGCATCCATGGATTCATAGGGGTAGAGGGCGGAGACGGTGAAGACCTCGATGACCGGCTCCGTCTCACGAGACTTGCCAAAGCCGAAGCCCACGCGTAGGAATTCGGACCAGTCGAAGCCCAATGCTACGAAATCGGACCACGAGAATGATTGCCTGGCTGTGTAGACACGGATATTGGCCGAGTGGCTCGGCCCCAACCTGAGCTCGAAGACCCGGCCTTCACCCGTCCAGGCCACCATGGTGTCCTCGTCCACCTCGGCGCCATGCCTCAGCACGGGCGCCGGGG
>PMZX01000339.1:1068-3241 GCA_003170035.1 Myxococcales bacterium
GTAGCTGAACCTCAACGTCTCTCCGCTTGAGCTTGGCCAAAGCGGGCCGCGCAGGCGCGCCTTGCCCGCGATTCGCCCCGAGCCGATCTTGTGCAGCCTCGGGCTTGCGGCGACCGCATCGCCGTCAGCCAAGGACAATGGCGAGGTGGCGAGGTAGGCGCTGGCCCAGGGATCGTCCTTGGAGCCGTACCCAACGAGGGTGACGAACGTGCCGGTCAGCGCGTTGCCACCGCGCCAGTCGACTTCCAGCTCCCGGTATCGATCTCCCCGATTCCACGGCCATCCCCTCGGTGAGAGAAACTGGACGACCCGCTTGCCCCACGTGCCTTCGTGCGCGGCCATCGTGGTGGAAACGGCATCGGTGATGGACGCGTGGTATCGCCATGCCGCTGCCGACGGGGCAGTCTCACGGACAACCAACACCGGGTTTCTCCGAGTCAACCCGAGATAGACCGAGGCGGGCGCCCAGCCATACCAATCGATGACGCGAACGTCATAGGATTCCGGAACACCGTGAAAGACGAAACCACCGTCGGCGTCGGTGAGCACGCTGGTCCCGCCAAGAAAGACCCTGCGGCGAGCGATGGGAACGCCCGTGGGCCTGACCACTCGCCCGCGCACGGTGTCCCCGGCTGCACTCATCGCAAACACGTCGGTAACCGGCGGGGATGTTCCCCGGACGGGGAACGGATCCTCGGGACCGCAGCCCAGGCGAAGGCGCGAGTTGGCTTCCTCGGATGGAATCGATCGCAGGCTCTGTTGCAGCGAATCCTCACCGCAAGTCCATTTCGCCAGGTATTCCGGCACGCACGGGATGCTGCGTCCGTTCCCGAACGTCCTGCTCATGGTCTTGAGCATCACGCGCTTGTTGCAACGCCGGCGCCCGTCGCAGCGTTTGGCCAGGTTGGCGGTCTCGTTGCCTTCGGGCTGCCCGCAATTCGCACCGAGGCTGGCGCTGTCGATGCGAATGCGGGGCCGCGGCGCTTCGCCAGCGCCGACCGGGTCGGCGGTTTCCACCGGCAGAGGTTCATCCTCGACCGCCAGCGCGGCCTTTTCCGCGGATGCGCGACCAGCGACAGGATTTCCTGCGCAAGCCAGGCCAGCAAGTGCACAAGGCAACAACGAACACTCCCGGAACCTCATGACTCACCATTGTAACAGCGCCGCTCTCTCAAAGATCGCTCGGACGAGTGGTACCATCGGAAAATACGAAAACGGGTGCCCATGAAGGTGCCTATCAGCTCGAAGCGGTAGCCCTTGGTCTCGCTCGCAAGAACCACTTCCTGGCCCTTGTATTCGAGGTGCCGCACGTAATCCTCGGGCACGAAACCGTGGCGCACGTTCGCCCGGTGCTTCACCAGGAAGCCCGTCAGGCGCGGAACCAGGTGCCTGCGCTGGCGCGAGCGCCGTGCCTTCCAGATCCACCCACAGTAAGTCCAGTCCTCAGCGAGTTCCCATCGCATCCGCGCCGAGCTCGCCATGGTCGCTTCAACCAGTCCTCGAAAGCGGATCAAGCCCACCTACGGAGCGGCTCTCGCACAGCGAAACCCCAGATCAGTAGTCGTGCTAAATGCCCATCGGTCCGAACGCTCCGCAGCAGTTCGGAGCTCGTAGGCGGAGCTTTCGTAGGAACCACCTCGGATCGCCGGATGGGGGATCTTGTCCGAGGACATGGCGGCGCAGTCGCTACAGGGAACCGGATAGTCCCCATACTGATCGAAGACCCACTCCCACACGCTACCGGCGAGGTCCGCGTGACCGTACTTTCCATTGCCATCTGGCTTCGAGCCAGCCGGGAGAAATGCGGTGGGCGCGCAGTCCTGACCAGCATCGGCAACGCAGCCGAAAACCGCCCGGCTAGCATCTGGCTCTGGAGATCCCCAGGGGTATTTGCGCTGCTCGCTGCCCCCTGCCGCAGCGTAGTTCCATTCTGCCTCGGTGGGCAGGCGGCCACCGTCCCAAATACAAAACGCAAATGCCTCGTACCATGAGATGCAATTCATGGGCAGATCTTCGTTCGGCCCGACCGTCGTAGTCCACGTGCCACCGGTACATCCGTGGTCCATCGGTTGATAGGGCAGCTCCATATTCCAGATCGGGTTCCACCCGCTACCCGGAATCAGCGGATGCTCACCAGCACCATCCGCCGGCGGCTCGAACCGTGTCCCCTTCT
>PMZX01000139.1:0-1369 GCA_003170035.1 Myxococcales bacterium
AACCGCTGCTGCCGAGCCAAGGAGCTACCCCGCATCGGGCTCAGTGTACGCCTGGTGCGTCGCGGCGGTCAACACGACCAACCCGAGCCCCCGGTTACGGTTTTGCCCCTGCCATCCCTAGCAACCATAATAGTTGCTATAGTTGGTGCAACATGACCGAGAATGTCTCCACGGCTCACATCCGCCAGCGAATCGGCGAAATGCTCGACCGGGTCTCCTTGCGCCGGGACGAGTTCATAATTGAGCGCAAGGGAAAGCCCATGGCCGCCCTGGTTTCTGTCGAGCGGCTGGAACAACTCACCAGGCTTGCCCGGCAAGGGCTGCGCGATCTCCTCGAACGCCAGCAGGCCAGTTCGCTCACGGAATCCGGTGCGGCGGCGCTGGCGGGCGAGGCGCAGAACTGGGCGCGTCACGCGGCGAAGCGCAAATCTCCCGCCAAGAAGTAGGAAGAGCCGGAGATGGTCCGCGTCGTATTCGACACCAACATCTTCGTGAGCGCATTCATCCAGCCCAGGAGCCCGCCCGGCCGGCTTCTCGCCAGGCTGATTCAGCGCGATGGGTTCGAACTCGTGCTTTCTACACCCATCCTTGACGAAGTGGCCCGCGCTCTTCGCTATCCAAAGGTCAGAAGGCGTATCAGGCTCGACGATGATGATCTCGACCTGCGCGTGGCCATGCTCGGGATCCTGTCCACGATGGTCTCGGTCAGCAGGCGCACGGTCGCTGGTGTGTCACGAGATCCGGACGACGATGCGATCCTTGCCGCCGCCGTGGAAGGATGCGCTGAATACATCGTCACCGGCGATCACGATTTGCTTGCTATCGGTGACTATCAGGGCATCCGCATCGTCACCCCGCGCGCCTTTCTCCAACGGTTGGCGCCATAGGATGTCAAGTCAGGGGCCGCGAACCTTGCTAACGCGCGCCGCCCGATTTGTTTCCACCGCGTATATTCCCTGACACGTCTCGGTTTCGCTGGCGTCTCGGCAGGGCAAATTCTCTCTTGCCAGCGCAACAAGGACTTTTCTTGGAATTCTGCCATAGGCAACCTGGCGGACATGAATTCCGGCGATACCGCATGGCTCCTGGTTTCAACTGCCCTCGTGCTTCTGATGGTGCCTGGGCTGGCCCTTTTCTATGGCGGACTGGTGCGGCCCAAGAACGTGCTGTCGACCTACATGCACAGCTTCGTGGCCATGGGCCTCATCACGTTGCAGTGGGTGGCGTTCGGCTACTCGCTGGCTTTCGGGCCTGACCAGGGCGGCGTCATCGGCGGCCTGTCGTTCGCGTTCCTGCGCGGTGTAGGCCTGGAGCCGCGGCCGGGCATGACGATCCCGCACCTGGTGTTCATGGCCTATCAGATGATGTT
>PMZX01000139.1:1434-4667 GCA_003170035.1 Myxococcales bacterium
GTGGTGCATGTCAGCTCGGGCTTCTCGGCCCTGGTTTTTGCCCTGGTACTGGGCAAGCGGCTGGGCTACCCGCGCGAGCGCATCCTGCCCCACAACCTGACCATGGTTCTCCTGGGCGCGGGTCTGCTCTGGTTTGGCTGGTTCGGTTTCAACGGCGGCAGCGCGCTGGCTGCCTCGGGGGTGGCGGCACTGGCTCTGGTCAACTCGCAACTGGCCGCGGCCATGGGTGGCATGGTGTGGCTGGGGGTGGACCTGCTTCGTTATGGCAAGGCGTCGGCCTTGGGCTTTGCCTCGGGCTTCATCGCAGGCTTGGCCACGGTGACTCCGGCCTCGGGCTTTGTCGGGCCGATGGGTGCGCTGGCCATCGGCGCTGCCGCGGGTCTAGCGTGCTACGGCGGTGTCATGCTCAAGGGCAAGCTCGGATACGACGACACGCTGGACGCCTTTGGCGTTCACGGGGTAGGTGGCGCAGTCGGCACCATCCTGCTGGGTGTGTTCGCTCTGCGCGTGTGGAATCCGGCGGGCGCAGACGGTCTTTTGACCGGCAACGCAGCCTTCTTTGGCAAGCAACTACTCGCCGTGGGTGTTGGCATCGGCTACGCGGTGGTGGGCACGTTCGTGCTGCTCAAGCTGGTCGACGCGGTCGTCGGTTTGCGAGTCGGCGCCGAACAAGAACACGAGGGGCTCGACATCCACTTGCACGGCGAAGAGGGCTACAACATGGGCGTGGGTGTTTCGTCGCAGGGCCGCGCCGAATTCTTTGCCGAGGCGGAGACCGATAGCGCGGCGGCGCTCGCCAAGCTCCCGGCTTCGCTGGCGTAGCCAGCCCAGTGTGACCTGCTAGTTTCATCGTCATGAAGTCATGGACGATGAAAGCGGCGTTTGTCTTTCTGGCCGGCGCCACCTGCGTTCTGCCCCCCAAAGCGAAGACCATTCCGGCCTCTGGCGCGGCGGGCTCGTCGTGCCAGTCGGTGACCTCGGCCCGGCACAAGGGAGAGAACCCGTTTGCCGGGGCCTGCTTCATGGTTGAACCCATGTCCAATGCCCGGCGACAGGCCGAGGTGTGGCGCAGTTCACGGCCTGCGGATGCCGCGGCCATGGACAAGCTCGCTTCACAGCCGTCGGCTGCCTGGTTCGGCGACTGGAACGGCCGCGTCGACTACGACCTGGAAATCTACGTGCGCCGCCACGCCCGTTCGGACGCGCTGCCGGTGTTCGTGCTGTACAACGTTCCCAACCGTGACTGCGGGCAGTACTCCAGGGGCGGCGCTATCGGGCCCGAGCACTACAAGACGTGGATCGACCGCGCCAAGAAAGGCATCGGCTCGATGCGCGCCGTGGTGGTGTTGGAGCCGGACGCGCTGGGCCTGATGGACAGGTGCCTGACACCGGCTGACCAGCGGGCACGCCTGGACATGATCTGCTACGCGGTCCANNTCGCCGACGCCACAGGGTTTGCGCTCAACACCTCGAACTATCGCGCTACCGGGGATTTGGTTCTCTACGGCCACGAGATTTCGGCCCGCCTCGGGGGCAAACACTTCATCATCGACACCGGCCGGAATGGCAATGGACCGCCGCAAGACGCCGCGGGCGAAGCGGCCTGGTGCAACCCTGACGGCCGTGCGCTTGGCACCCCGCCCACCACCAACACCGGCGATCCACTGGTGGACGCGTTCTTCTGGGTCAAGCCGCCGGGCGAATCGGATGGCACATGCAACCACGGCCCGCGCGCCGGTGCCTGGTGGCCCGAGCACGCGCTCGGGCTGGCCAAATTGGCGCGGTGGTGAAACAGCGGAGCATTGCAGTGGCGTCGGTCTGGAATGCCACCCTCCGCTGAGTACGCGGAGGGGAGAGGAGAGAACACCGAGTTTGGGGCGCAACGCGGCTGTGTGCGCTCCGTCACTGGTTTGATTGGATCAGGTTGACGGACGGGGTTGGATCGAACAATCTGCCGTCATGAGTTCTTCGGACCACAGCGGGGGACCACCTCGCAAAGACCAGCCTTCTTCTGCTCCGGTCCCGTCGCCAGCCCCGGCCAAGGGCTTGCCGCCTGTCCCGGCTCCAGGCCCGGCGCCTTCTTCTGTTTCTGGCGCGGTCCGAGCGCCAGTTCCGCCGATTGCGCCTCCTCCGGGTTCTGGCGCGCTCCGATCGCCTGTCGCGGCCGCCGGCCCGGCTCCGGTCCCGGCGAGACTACCATCCCCGGGCTCCGGCGCGGTTCGAGCGCCCGTTGCGGCCGCGGGCTCGGCTCCGGTCCCGGCGAGAGTACCATCCCCGGGCTCCGGCGCGGTTCGAGCGCCCGTCCCGGCAACAGGTTCGGCGCCCGTCCCGGCACCGGTGGCGTCCCCAGGTTCCGGCTCGGTCCGGGCGCCAGTTGCGGCGACCGGCTCGGCACCGATCCCGGCACCGGTGGCGTCATCAGGTTCCGGCTCGGTCCGGGCGGTCGCTGCTGCGACCCCCGCCTGGCTCCGGCCGCCAGCCCCGGTCCCGGCTCCGGCCACGGTCCCGACCACGGCCACGCCGACCGCTTTGGCTCCGCAACCGGTCCCGGCCCCGGTCCCGGCCACGGCCACGCCGACCGCTCCGGCTCCGGCTTCGGAACCGGCCTCGGCTCCGGCTTCGGAACCGGCCCCGGCGCCGGCCTCGGAACCGGCTCCGGCTTCGGAGGCCGCCCCGGCACCCGCTGTGGAGCGTGAGACGGTGCAGGTCGTGCGCTACGTGCCCAACGAGGTTGACGTTTCGCTTCGTGCGCTTCTCGCTCTGTTCGTGATCGGGTTCGGCGTGTGGATCATCTTCGCCTGGATGAAATACGACAAGAGTGCCGCGCAGACGGAGCAGGGCTTGCACAAAGGTACCAAGCAGCTCATCGAGTTGACCCTGGTTCGTGAAGACGCCAACAAGCTGGCCTGCGCGTCGAACATTACGGTGGAGGGGTTGAACTGCGCGTACCTGGCCAACTCCCAGCCGCGCGTGCCTGCTCCGCCGGACGACGCTCACCTGCTGCGCCCCTATTGCAACGTGAAGAACGACGTTTTGCTTGCAGCAGGGCTCTGGGATTCCCCCGGCATGCGCGGGCAGTTGCCGAACGAACGATTCACCGTCATGTGCAACTACAACGTCGTGGGCGTGCTCAAGTCGGTGTCGCTGCGCTGGTCACCGACTGACAAGTTCGATGCGGCCAAGCAGACCCTGCCGGTCGGGATTCTCACGGATTGCGTGATTCCGCAATGACG
>PMZX01000139.1:4674-8179 GCA_003170035.1 Myxococcales bacterium
GTCTTTCTTCGCATCCGCGCAGTCTGGTTCCCCACCAACTTCACCTTTGACGAGCCCTTCTTCGTCCCGAACGCCCACAACTACCTGCTGGGCATGAAGGACACGAACGATCATCCGCCGCTGTTCAAGATGTTCATGTCGGTGGGGATCCTGCTGTTCGGATACAACTCGGCGGGATGGCGTTTTCCAGCGGTGTGTTTCGGCATCCTGTCGGTGGTGCTGGCGTACTGGCTGGGCAAAGCCTACTTCCGGACGGCGCGGGCCGGGCTGATGGCAGCGGCTTTCGTCGCGGCTGACGGGTTTTTCATCTCGTATTCCCGCGTGGGGCTCATGGACGGAATCCTCACCAGCCTGCTGCTCTGGTGCATGCTCGCGGCGGTGANNGACCATGCTTCTGGTCGGCCGCGTGCCATTGTGGTCGGTGCTCCTCTTCGCGGTGGTTCCCGTGGTGCAGACCGCGGTCTGGGTCCTGGCGCTTCGGCTGTCGGGCGAGCCCACCAATCTGGCGTCGCTTTGGCAACTGGTCAGGGGGCTGGTCAAGAAACACGTCGAGATGAACCGCGACTCCAATCCGCTCAACTCCTCCTGGTACGCCTGGCTCATTTTTTACAAGCCGGTCGTGGTCAAGTTCAGCACGCACGGGCTGCACAAGTTCTACTCTTCCTCGGTCGGCAACCCGGTTCTGTGGATTGCTGTGGACCTGTTCCTGCTCTGGTCGTTCATCCAGTTCGTCGCGCGCGGCACCGGCGGGGGCGGAGACCTTCGCGCTCGTCTGGCAAGAATGAAGGAGTTCCTGGTGGGCAAGCCGGTGGGCAAGCCGATCCTGCTCACGCTTCTGGGATGGGCTGCGATGATTGCGCCCTGGACCATTCTCCGGAACAAGTACTCGTTCACCCACTACTATCTGCCGGCCTATGCCTTCGCCCTGCTCACCCTGGGGGGCCTGCTGGCCTTCTCGGAGCGCAAGCGGCCGAAGACGGTGTTGGTCTTCGTCGCGTTGGCGCTGGTCGTGGCCATCTATTTCGCGCCGATCTGGGGCGAGTTCTCGATGAGAGAGTATGCGGCCAATCGCCGCCTGATTCCGCCCGGCTGGCGGCCCTAGCTACCGCAGGCGCCTCGCGCCGGCGGCTCGTTCCGCGACGGCCCGCAGGATGGCCCGCGTCGTCTTAGGATCGCTCCGATCAAATGAAGCCATGGCCAGCAGCTTGCCCAGCACCAGATAACCATACGCGGAGTCCTGGCCCTCGCTGAGGCACAGGCTTCCGAGCGGCAGACTTTGCACCGGCGCCTTGATGTCGTTACACAGCGAAGCCAAAAACTTCTGGGCAGCGGCCTGGTCTTTCATCTGGTGCAAGGTCACTTCCACGGTCCCGCCCTGCAGCCGGAAGAAACGCTGGCTCGCGCCGGTCACTCCCGCCTCCACGTAGCGCTGGTAGCCGCCGTCGTAGATCGCGGTCAGCTCCTCGCCGCCGCCGCAGTGGCGCGCATCGCCCGTCGCCTTCAGCCCAGGCACCTGCACTGCGGTGGGAAAGAACCGCAGCAAGGGATCGTCCCCCGCCAGAGCAAGGGCCGGCGTCAGGAAAGGGATCAACGCCAGCGCCGAGCCTCGGACCATCGCGCGCATGGGGGCAGCCTAGCATGGGGATCTTTTGGGATTCGGAGTAGTTTCAGGTCAGGCGCGTCTCGCCCCTACACGAGACGTGCTCGCTGCTCCGAATGCCAGAGGCTTGTCGCCGAGCGTGACAGGGGACAGGTTTGCCGGCAGGATAGGGGCCTTCCAAAATGAGCGACACAGTTCTGAAAATCGGTATGCCGGCAGGCTCGCTGGCGGATCCCAACCGGGGCGGCAATCTCATCAAGCTGCTCGAGCAAGCCGGCTTCAAGATCGCTGGCTACGAGACGGGTGGGCCCAGCCGGTTCACCACGGTCAACTACCTGTACGGCTGGGACGGCCGGCCGCAGGAATTCGCCACCCAGCTCGCGATCGGCGAGCTGGACGTGGCCATTGCAGGCGACGACTGGATCCGCGAGCGCGTGCTCGAGCTGCACTACGAGTACGGAAAAGAAGTGGAGATCCGTCGGGTCATGTCGCTCAAGCGCGGGAGCGTTCGCCTGGTGGGGATCATTCGGCCGGACAAGGAATACGACGGCGTGCGGGGTTTCTTGACTGAGCTGGCGCGGCGCAAGCCGCTCATTACCGCGGTGGCGGAGATGCCGTATCTGGCCCTCGAATGGATCCAGGCACGGCTCAAGGACGCGGGCCTTCTGGATCGCTTCCAGCGCTTCTCGGTGCAGAAGTACAGCACGCCGCCCAAGATCGACAGCGGCGTACTCATTTTCGAGACCTGGGGCAAGACTGAGGCCAAGGTGCGCAACGGCGGGGCCGATCTGGGGCTCGAGATCACCCAGAGTGGCAGCGCAATCAAGAACTACGGCCTGCATATCATTGACGAGGTGATGGAATCGGGGACCTCGATCTGGGCCAATCCCCGGATTCGCGAACAGCCGGAGAAGTACGAGTTACTGCGCATGTTCCTGCTCAATCTCTACGGCGCGACCAACGCCGAAAACAAAGTCCTGCTGCTCTTCAACGTGCCGGTGTCATGCTCGGCCGCGGTGGAGAGATTCCTGGCGGACAACAATCTCTATGCCGATGAACCCAGCCGCATCAGTGGCCAGGGCTACACCGAGTACAGTATCGAGGTGGACACCGCCAGTGCCAAGCTGCCGTTGGCCCGGGTGCGCTTCCAGTTGGCCGAATTAGGCGCGCGTGGCATCGACACCGTACCGCTCACCTCGTCGATCCCGGACGCGGGCGTCATCGATGGTTGGTAGGGAGCAGAGCGGCTATTCTGTGCGGACGCTCCCGCTGGCTGAACGTTCGTCCCAGAAAGCCGGCGGGCCTTCCACGACGAGGCGTTCGGCGTCTTGTGCTGGCATCGGGCGGGAGAAGTAGTAGCCCTGGGCGCGCCGGCACTTGAGGGCGCGCAGCGACTCGATCTGCTGCGGCGTCTCGACNNCCCTCGGCGGTCACGTCCATGCCCAGGTTGTGGGCCAGCCCGACGATGGCGCGTACGATCTCGGCTTGCTGGGCGCCGGCATGCATACAGCAGACGAATGATCGGTCGACCTTCAGGGTCTGCACCGGGAACGATTGCAGATAGGCCAGTGAAGAATAGCCAGTGCCGAAGTCGTCCACATCCAAGTGCACGTCCATCTCGTGCAGTTCCTGCAGCACCGCCGCGCCGGCTTGTAGGCTTTGCATCAACGCGCTCTCGGTGATCTCCAGGGTCAGGCTGCTCGGGGCCAACCCGGTCTCGTCGAGCACGCGGCGCACCTGTTCCGGTAGATCGGGATCGGCAAGCTGGCGCGTCGAAAGATTCACCGCAATGCCGAGCGGCGGCTGGTAGTGGAACTTGTCATGCCAGTCCCGCATCTGGCGGCACGCTTCGCGCAGAATCCACATTCCGAGCGGCCGGATCAGCCCGGTCTCCTCGGCGGTGGG
>PMZX01000524.1 GCA_003170035.1 Myxococcales bacterium
GATACCTTGTTGCCACCCATCTTGAAACCATTGCCATTGCTGCCCGATCCTGCCGTCGAGTTCCCCATGTTGAACGCCCAGGAATTCTTCACTGTGACCGGCGACGTCCAGCCATAGAGGTCAAATCCGTCGTCGGCATTGTCCCAAGATCGGCAGCCGTCAAAGACGTTCCCGGATCCGGCCGTGGCTGAATTCTCCTTGGCGCAGAAACCGTCCGCATTGGCGCCATTGCAAGGTGTGTCGGCGTTCTGGTGCGAGTCGCAGTTGAGAATCGTGTTGTTCATGCCGCTGTTGGTGTAGCCCGAGCCAGCGCGAATGCTGATTCCACAGTCCCCGTTGTTGTGGACGTCGCAGTCCTGAACGACGATGTGCTGGCCCTGCACGCTGATGCCCCATCCATTGGCATTCTTGACCTCGAAACCCTTGAATACGTAGTAATCGGCCGACAGATCGACGCCACCATGATTGGTTTGATCGGCTCCCAGGGTGCCGTCGGCATTCACGATGGTGCTCTTGCTCATGGTTCCGCCCGGATCGCAGGTCTTGACCTGGGGCTGGGTTGAGAAATCGAGCAAGGGTTTGCTTGTCGCGGCCGGGTCAGCCTGAATCGTGATGATTCTGGACGCCGTCCCCATCCTGGTCTTCTTGGTCTGGAATCTGGTTGTGAGTTGGTAGGTTCCCGCCTTCACGCACATGGTTGAAAGGCTGCCCGCACAGACCGCGCCGTTGGCGACGCCGGTGCCGGGCGGACACAAGAGATCATAGCCGTGCGCGAGCGTCGCGACCGGCGAGGCCTGCGTACCAGGATTTGAATCGTTTCCATCGGACGCCACCCAGATGTCGCAACCACCGGAACTGGTTGCTCCACCTGCCGGGGATCCTCCTGCGGCCGTGCTCCCACCCGTCCGGGTCGCCCCACCCGTGGCAGTCGAACCGCCCGCAGTCGTCGAACCCGCGGTCCTCGCGCCGCCCGCCGTGGACGTCGATCCACCGACGTTTGCCGATCCGCCTGTTGCGCTGGTCGTCCCGCCGGTCCTGGCGGTGCTGCCGCCCGTCGGAACAGTCGTCCCGCCCGGCGCACTCGTCGACCCACCTGTCGCGCTCGTCGAGCTGGTAGTGCCACCTGTCCCGACCGTCGTGCCCGCGGTCGCGGACGACGTCCCGCCCGACGCCCTGGTCGTCCCGCCTGCCGAAGTCGTGCCGCCCGATGGAGTCATCGTGGCCGTGGATGCAGCCGTGGTCCCGCCCGACGGCGCGGTCGTGCTGGCTGGAGTGGTCCCGCCCGATGGAGTGGCCGTGGACGCAGCCTTGGTCCCGCCTGTCGCCGCGGCCGTGCCGCCTACTGGAGTCGTCCCGCCTGAAGGGCTGGCCGTCCCACCCGCCGGCGTGGTCGTGCTGCTGCCGGCCGTCGTACCGCCCTTGCCCCCGGCGCCGCCGTTTCCAGAGTCGTTGCTGCAGCCTTGAGTTACCAGGCCGAGCGTGAGCAAGACGCCCAATCCAAATCCAGAAACAAGGCTGCGCTTCATCGTCATTCTCCTGTCGTCAGTGAGCGCGAGACACGCTGCACGAATCGGTGGTCGCGTGCATGCTGGGCGTCACCTATGTTTAGTGCCCGGTTTCCGGGACTTCTTCGGCCAGCGAGATGGTCCACTGCGTTGAGCAGGCTCTCTTCTCCTGACAGGTCAGGCTCTGCCTCCGACGATCTTGGTGGGCGAAAGAAACGCCTGCATCGGGCACCAACTGGGAGGTCAAGTAGACTCAACATCTACCGACGAGAAGGCCAGGAGTTCCAATGTTCAAGATCCTCAAGCTTCTCCCGTGCCTGTGCTGGCTTCTCGTGTGTCACTGCAGCAGCGGATCAGGCGCGCCCGCGAGCCACCCCGATGCCTCCAACGGCAATGCTGATGCTCCAACGGTGGCAGGCGGGGCAGCGGGCACATCTGCGCTGCAGACCGGCGGTGTTGTGGGATCCGGAGGGATCGCGGGAATGGGCGGTATCGTGGGAGTGGGTGGCAGTGCCTCTTCAGGCGGGACGAAGCCGATTGGCGGAACTCTCTCCGATGGGGGCACTGCCGGTGGGTTGACCACCGCTGGCGGCGCGATCTCAGGTGCAGGCTCCACATCGACCGGCGGCACCCAGGCGGCCGGCGGCGCTGCTGGAACGGGTGGCGCGGCGGTGACCGGCGGGACCAAGGTGACAGGCGGGACCCAGGCCACCGGCGGAACCCAGGCCACCGGCGGAACCCGAACCACTGGAGGCGCTACCGGAGTGGGTGGCACGACGGTCGGTGGGGGGACCACAGGAGGAAACACGGCCGGTGGGGGCGCAGCCGGCGGGACCGCAGGCGGGGGCACGGCCAGCGGGGGCGCAGCTGGACGGACGACAGGCGGGAGCACGACTAGCGGGGGCGCGGCCGGGGGCACCAAGACCACGGCTGGGACGACGGCGGCGGGCGGCAGCACTGCGATGGGTGGCTCCGGCGCGGGTGGTTCCGGCACTGGTGGCGGCGGAAACGGGGGAGCCGCCGGTTCTGCGGCAGGCACCGGCACCCCGGAAACCAGCCCACTCGGCTATGGCAGGGGCACGACCGGCGGTGGCAACGCTACCGCTGTCAATGTCGCCGACATGGCGGCCGCGCAGGCAGCTATCGACGGCTACTCTGGAACCGGCGGCCTGGTGCTCNNCTGGAAATCAAGAACAAGAGTAACATTACTATTGTGGGCGCGGATGGCTCTGCCGCCAATTTCGGCATCCACATCGCCTCGTCTTCCAGCAACATCATAATTCGCAACATGACCATCGGACTGACGCCGGGTGGCGGCGATTCCGACATGATTTCATTGGAAGGCATGAGTGGCGGTATTCCGACCGACATCTGGATCGATCACAACGAGCTGTTCAGCTCGATGGCGGACTGCCCGGGCGCGGGTGACACGGCTTTCGATGGCATGATCGACATCAAGAAGGGAGCCGACAACGTCACCATCTCGTACAACTACATGCACGACCATCACAAGGTCTCTCTGAACGGCTACACTGACGACGACTCTGCTGTCCGGCACGTGACCTTCCACCACAACCTGTTCGAGAACGTTGGCTCGCGCACGCCGCTGCAGCGCCACGGCTACTCGCACATGCTCAACAACTATCTCTATAAGGTCGTGGTTTCCGGCATCAACGTCCGCATGGGTGGGTACTCGCTGATTGAGGCCAACTACTTCGAGACTGTGCTCAATCCGGTGACTGCGCGCGATAGCTCGGCCATCGGCTACTGGGACCTGCGCAACAACAACCTCGCAACCGCAGCCGACGTGGCGGCCGGCAACAAGTTCGGCATCACCTGGGACGCGGGCAGCACCGGCACAGTCAACGCAACTGACTGGACTACGACCGCGACCTACCCGGAGGCGCTCGGCTACAGCTACACGGCGGACCCGTGTCAGTGCGTGCACGATGGGCTACGGGCGGTAGCAGGTGCGGGCAAAGGACTGGTGACACTGAGATGCAAGTAGGCANNGCTCCCCTATATGCCCATGACGACAAGTATCTCGAAGTACTCCGTAGGTATTGGTGATCGCTTTGGTTTGGAAGGGGCGGCTCAGTTGCGCGCCTTCCTGGCTGCCAGGGATCGCGGCGTCACCATCACGCCGGTCTGGAACAAGTCGAACCGCGAGCACTCCTTGATCGGGACCCGACCTGAGGACGTGCGCGCCGAGGCCGATGCTGCAGTCAAGGCTTGCCAGTGGACCGGCCCCTACTTCGTCGACGCGGATCACATCGGCCTGGCCACGGTCGACAAGTTTCTCGCGGCGAGTGACTTCTTCACCATCGATGTGGCGGACTCGATCGGCAAGTCGGCGGCGGATTCATCGATAGCCAAGTACACCGCGGACATGCAGCGCTTCTCGGGTGCGCTGCGCATTCCGGGTATTGCCGAACCGGTGACGGTCAGTCCGGCGGCCCTGAACCAGATCGCGTCGAAGTACCTTTTTGCCGTCGAAGAGGCGGGCCGGGTTTACCGGCACATTGCCGAGAAAAAGGGTGAAGGCACTTTCGTCACCGAGGTGTCCTTCGACGAAGCCAACAGCCCGCAGACGCCCGCCGAGCTGTTCTTCATCCTGGCGGCCTTGGCTCGCGAGCAGATTCCGGTCGCGACCGTGGCGCCCAAGTTCACCGGCGAGTTCCTCAAAGGGATCGACTACGTGGGCGACATCAAGCAGTTCACCCGAGAATTTGAGGAGGATCTCGCGGTCCTGGCGTTTGCCAAGCAGACCTTCGGGCTGCCCGCCTCGCTCAAGCTGAGCATTCACTCGGGCAGCGACAAGTTCTCCCTGTATCCGATCGTCCACCGGGCGATCGAGGAGGCTGACGCGGGCATTCATCTGAAAACCGCGGGGACGACCTGGCTGGAAGAAGTCATCGGGCTTGCCGCGGCAGGGGGAGAAGGTCTGGCCTTCGTGAAGGCGCTGTACCGCGATGCCTGCGGCCGCTACGACGAGATGGCCAAGCCCTATCTCACGGTCATTGCCATCGACCGCAAGGCGCTCCCCACGCCCGACCAGGTGGATTCCTTCAGCGCCCAGGAATACGTGGAGACACTCGAGCACAACCAGGCTTGCAAGCGCTTCAACATCCACTTCCGCCAGATGGTGCACATCAGCTTCAAGCTTGCAGCCGAGAAGCGGTCGCAATACCTGGCCCTGCTCGGGTCCAATCGCAGCAGCATCGAATCCCACGTCTCGGAGAACATCCTCAAGCGACATATCGAGCCGCTCTTCCTCGGAACCGCCGGCTGACGTGACAGGCCGACGAGCGAATTCCTCCTGGCGCCTGCGCCGGAGCGGCGATAGGGTTTCCGTCAGCCTGGGCGCTTGCGCGTGCCCTCCCACAGACCCGTGAACAGGAGCCACAATGGACCCCAAAAGCTTCATCAGCGCCTACGACTTTTCCGGAAAGACGATCGCGATCACAGGTGGCGGCGGAGTCTTGTGCGGTGAGATGGCCCGGGGCTTGGCAGGCTGCAATGCCAACGTGGTCGTGCTGGATCGGGATGTGGGTTTCGCTGAGAAGGTGCTCGCCACGCTGAAAGGCACCAAAGGATCCCACAAGGCCGCCTTCATCGATGTGCTCGACAAGGCGGCGGTTCAGCAGGCGGCTGACAAGGTCATCGCGGAATACGGCAAGATCGACGGTTTGATCAATGGCGCCGGTGGGAACAACCCCAAGGCCACCACCAACCCCGAGCAATCCTTCTTCGACATACCGGCCGAAGCCATCCAGTTCGTCTCCAGCCTGAACCTGCAAGGCACGATCTTGCCCAGCCAGGCCTTCGGTCGTTGCATGGTGAGGCAAAAGGAAGGCGTGATTCTCAACGTATCTTCGATGAACGCATTCCGGCCGCTCACCAGGATTCCGGCCTATTCCGCGGCCAAGGCTGCGGTGAGCAACTTCACCCAGTGGCTGGCCGTGCACCTGGCCCAGGAGTACTCGCCCAACATTCGGGTGAACGCCATCGCTCCTGGATTCTTCCTCACCGAGCAGAACCGCTTCCTGCTCACCGATAAGGAAACCGGGGCGCTCACCGCTCGCGGCCACAAGATCATGGACCACACGCCGATGGCGAGATTCGGCACGCCCGAGGACCTGGTGGGCGCCGTGCTGTGGCTGCTGTCGCCGGCATCGAAGTTTGTGACCGGAATCGTGTTGCCGATTGATGGGGGATTTTCGGCCTACAGTGGTGTGTAGATTGCGGCTGGCACCATCTCATTGACTGAAGGAGCGATCATGGCAAAGCAAAGTTTCGGCATCGTGGGGCTGGGCGTGATGGGGGAAAACCTCGCTCTCAACATCGAAAGCCGCGGGTTCTCGGTGGTCGGCTTCGATCTCGACCCCAAGAAGGTCGACAACTTCGTCGCCAGAACCAAGGGCAAGCAAGTGGTGGCAGCGCGGACGGTGGCCGAGTTCGCCGCGAACCTGGACACGCCACGACGGGTGCTGATCATGGTTCCGGCCGGCAAGCCGGTCGACGCCGTGATCGCCGATCTGCGCCCCCACCTCAAGGCAGGCGATCTCATGATCGATGGCGGCAATACCTTCTTTTCCGACACCGATCGGCGAATCAAGGAGTTGCAGGGCACCGGAATCTATTACATCGGCACCGGAGTCAGCGGTGGCGAGGAGGGCGCCTTGCACGGGCCGTCCATCATGCCCGGCGGCAACCCGGAAGCCTGGCCCCTGGTCAAGCCGATCCTGCAAGCCATCGCGGCCAAGGCCGAGGATGGCGCTCCCTGCTGCGAGTGGATCGGCAGCGGCGGCGCGGGCCACTTCGTCAAAATGGTGCACAACGGGATCGAATACGGCGACATGCAGATGATCTGCGAGGCCTACTTCATCATGGAGAGGCTGCTGGGTATGTCGGCGGACGAGATGAGTCGCGTGTTTGCCGAATGGAACAAGGGAGAGCTGAGCAGCTACCTGGTGGGCATCACCTCCGAGATCCTGGCCACGAAGGATCCGGAGACCGGCAAGCCCATGGTGCAGATCATCCTGGACACCGCCGAGCAGAAGGGCACCGGCAAGTGGACCAGCCAGGTGGCCCTGGACCTGGGTGCCCCGGCCCCCACGATCGCCGACGCCGTGTTTGCCCGCACCCTCAGCGCGGTCAAGAAGGAACGCGTGGCAGCCTCGTCCGTGCTTTCGGGACCGACGCCGAAGTTCAGCGGCGACAAGGCCGGCTTCATCGAGATGATAAGGAAGGCGCTGTTCAGCTCGAAGATCTGCTCCTATGCGCAGGGCTTCCAGCTTCTGCGCGCGGCTGACCTGGAGCACCACTGGGACCTGCAATTCGGCGTCATCTCCTCCCTGTGGCGTGCCGGGTGCATCATNNGCGTCCTACCAGCAAGACTGGCGCAAGGTGGTCTCCCTGGCGGCGGAGAACGGGATCGCAATTCCCGCCTTCATGAGTGCGCTGGCCTACTACGACGGCTACCGTTCGGCGGTTCTTCCGGCGAATCTACTGCAGGCCCAGCGCGACTACTTTGGCGCGCACACCTACCAGCGCGTCGACAAGGAAGGGAAGTTCCACACGCACTGGACGACGTAGGCCTGGCAATGTTGCTATGCTAGGAGAGCCGAGACATGAAGACGCTTTTCGGTCATGGTTCGATGGACAAGAGGCTCACCCCGAAAGATGTGAAGGACATCTGCGAGGCGGCGCTGACCGACCTTCCGCTCGACGGGAAGCGCGTGCTCGTGCTCATCCCCGATCACACGCGGCACGCGCCCATCGACCTCTTCTTTCATGTGTTGAGCGATCTGCTGCAATCCCGCGTCAGCGTGCTGGACTACATGGTGGCCACCGGCACCCACGCGTCCATGGAGCCGGATCGCCTCTACCGGCATATCGGACTGACACCCTCGGAACACGCGCAGAAGTATCCGAAGGTGCGCCTGTTCAACCACGAGCACCACAAGCGGGACGAGCTGATCTCGCTGGGCACGCTGCCGGGTGAAGAGGTCGCGCAGCTCACCAATGGGCTGTTTTCCCGCGACATCCCGGTCACCATCAACCGCAAGGCCACCGAGTACGACCACATTCTCATCGTGTCACCTGTCGTGCCCCACGAAGCCATGGGTTTTGCCGGCGGCAACAAGTACTTTTTTCCGGGCATTGCGGGGCTCGACGTGGTGGAGAAGTTCCACTGGCTGGCCGCAGTGATCACCAACCCGGTGGTCAACGGGGTCAAGGACACGCCCACCCGCCGGGTCATCAATCGCGCTGTCAGATTCCTGTCTACGCCGCGGACCTGTTTCGCCTTTGTGGTCGACGACCATCATCAGCTTGCCTGCCTGTTCGCCGGGGAGCCCGAAGAATCCTGGTCGCGCGCCGCCGACTATTCAGCCCAGTTGCACATCAAGTACCTGGACAAGCCTGTCCGGCGCGTGCTCGGCCTGACTCCTTCCATCTATGAGGAGGTGTGGGTCGCGGGCAAGGCCATGTACAAGCTGGAGCCGATCGTGGCCGAGGGCGGCGAGTTGGTCATCCATGGGCCGCACGTCAAGGCCGTGTCGTTCATGCACGGCAAGCAGATCGAGCGCATCGGCTACCACGTGCTCGACTACTTCGTGAAGCAGTGGGAGCGCTTTGCCGCGGAATCGAAGCTGATCCTGGCGCACTCGACCAACGTCAAGGGCATCGGCAAATTCGAGAACGGCGTCGAGTATCCTCGTATCACCGTGAGCCTGGCCACCAGCATTCCCAAGGCGAAATGCGACGCGATCAACCTCGCCTGGCGCGATGTGAACGCGATCGACATCGCGCGCTGGAAAGAGGATGAAGACACACTGGTCGTGGAGGAGGCCGGGCAGGTTCTCTATCGACTCAAGGACGGGCAGAGCTGAATACTCCCGGTGAACTAGACCCCTATATGGCTCCACTTCAAAGAAGATGAGACAAGTTTCGGTTGCACGTCGACAGGAGCGCCGATTGTGATGTTCCTCAGCATCCGGCCGACAAGGCCCTTCGGGCACTCGGACCTGCCCACCCTGCCACCTGCCCCCACGGCTTCGCCGCGCCTTCGCCGGGCTGCTGGCAAGGA
>PMZX01000426.1 GCA_003170035.1 Myxococcales bacterium
CATCCGGGCTGTCTAGCAATGAAGCCGGCAGCCGCCTCCAGCAGTTCGGTCCGAACTCCATACCCGACACTTCAGTCCATCCTATCCGCAGTGCATTGGGAAAGTTCTGGGCGCCAGTTCCCTGGATGCTTGAAGTCGTCATCGTAATCGAGCTCGGCCTCCATGAAGACGTTGAGGCATTGGTAATTTCGGTCCTTCTGATATTCAACGCCGCTCTCAGTTTCCTTCAAGAAGGCCATGCCCAGGCCACACTGAACACCCTCAAGTCTCGGCTCGCGCTGACGGCTTCCGCTCGTCGGGATGGGACCTGGAGCAGTATTCCCGCGGCCAATCTCGTGGTCGGGGACATTGTGAAGTTGTCGCTCGGTGGAGTCGTACCGGCTGACGTGCAGGTTCTGGAGGGCTCCGTTTTGATCGATCAGTCCATGCTTACGGGCGAGTCGGTGCCTATCGATGCCGTCCCGGGTCTACAGACCTACGCGGGAGCGCTGGTGCGGCGGGGCGAAGCGGTTGCGACTGTCACGGCGACGGGAACTCGAACCAAGTTTGGACAAACCGCTGAACTGATCCGCAGTGCCCATGTTGTGAGTACTCAGCAGAAGGTCGTCTTTCGCATCGTGCGCAATATCGCCCTGTTCAATAGCGGCGTCATTGCGCTACTGGTGTCCTATGCCTTGGTCCACTCGATGCCACTGCGGGAGATGGTCCCCTTGGTCCTCACGGCGGTGCTTTCATCCATCCCGGTCGCGCTACCCGTGACATTCACCCTCGCTGCCGCCATTGGCGCAAAGGCGTTGGCCAAGGTCGGCGTGCTTCCCACCCGTCTCTCGGCTGTGGACGAGGCCGCGACCATGGATATCCTGTGTGTCGACAAGACAGGCACGCTGACGCAGAACGAGTTGAGCGTGACGGTGGTCAGGGCCATGGACGCTTTCGGCGAGGCCCAGGTTCTTGGGCTGGCTGCCTTGGCCAGTTCGGACGGCGGGCAGGATTCGGTGGATGCGGCGATTCGCTCGGCTGCCGCGGGCCAGAGCGCAGTTGGTCTGCCGAAACTCATTCGGTTTGTCCCGTTCAATCCGGAAACCAAGATGTCTGGGGCGTCGGTAACGTCTGCGGAGGGTACCGCATGGCGGATCATCAAAGGAGCCTTCAGTGTGGTCAAGCACCTCGCGCAGGTTACCCCAAGTGCGTCAGACGTCGCCGACGCACTTGAGAAGAAAGGATACCGCGTGCTTGCCGTTGCCGCGGGCACCGAGCAGGCCATGCAACTGGCCGGCTTCATTGCATTGAGCGATCCGCCACGAGCCGATTCCGCGGGACTCATCACGCAGCTCCGTGCATTGGGTGTGCGTACCATCATGGTCACGGGCGACGCGCCGGCGACTGCCGCCGTCGTCGCCCATGCGGTGGGCCTGGACGGGGCGGTCTGTCCGTCTGGTACGATTCCCGACGGGGTAGGTCCGGAGACATTCGGGGTCTTTGCCGGCGTTCTTCCCGAAGACAAGTATCACCTGGTGCAAAGATTTCAGAAGAGCGGCCACACCGTTGGGATGTGCGGTGACGGGGCTAACGATGCCCCGGCGTTGCGCCAGGCGCAGATGGGCATCGCGGTCTCGACGGCAACGGATGTGGCCAAGTCCGCCGCGGGCATCGTTCTGACCGAGGCGGGGCTGGGCGGTATCGTCGCGTCGGTGAAGGAAGGGCGCATCATCTTCCAGCGTATCCTGACCTACATTCTGAAATCCGTGACGCACAAATTTGTGGGAGCGCTCTTTCTGCTGGCTGGGATTCTCATGACCGGGCACCCCGTCCTCACCCCGCTGCTACTGGTGATCTCGATGATCACAGGCGACTTTCTCTCCATGCTCGCCACGACAGACAATGTGCGTGCGTCTCCGGCACCCAACGTCTGGCACGTGGGAAGCATCACTGCAGGGGGCATCTTTCTCGGTTTCTGCGATCTCGCCTTTTGCACGGGCGTTCTGGCCATCGGAAAATATGCCTTGGGGTTTGGCATTGAGACGTTGCAGACGCTGTCCATTGTGACGCTGATTTTCGCCGGGCAGGCCATTCTCTACGTCGTGCGCGAGCGCCGCCATCTCTGGAGCTCGCGTCCGAGTACCTGGCTGATGGTCGCATCAGCCACCGACCTCCTTATCATTGCAACGCTGGCCACACGAGGCATCCTGATGCATCCTCTGCCCACGGCCGTAGTGGCTATTCTCTTTGGGGCGGCCGTTGCCTTTGGTTTCCTACTGGACCTGATCAAGGTCCTGCTGTTTCGTCGCCTACATATCGTCTAGCCTGCCGGCTGTCATCGAGCCAGCGAAAGTGCGAGGGCCAGGGTGAACGTCGTCGCGACCACGATCACCGGCGCCGCCCACAGGCCGAAAATCAAGAGCCGCCCGGTGCGCACTTCTTGGCCCTCACGCCGCGCGAGCGCGACGACCAGCATGGTTGCGAGTGAGCCGAAGGGAGTGATGATGGGCCCCACGTCGGTGCCGACCAGCGCGGCGAGGACCGTCCCCGTATCGGCATGCGAAGCCAAGAGCACGCTTCGCGCGATCAACGCCGCCGGAAGGTTGTTCATGACATTCGAGGCGAAGGCCGTAGCACCCGCCGCAGCGAAAAGTTTCTCGGGCGAATCCGGTCTCAGGTGCGCAAGCCACCCCGACGAAACGCCGATGATGCCGAGACTCTCAAGCCCCTGTACGGCGACGAACAGCCCGACAACGAAAGGGAACACGCTCCACGAGAGCTCGCTCACCGCTCGAATGCGCACGCGTCCGCTGATTGCACCGGCGAGCGCGAGCACACCGCTGCCCGCGAAGGCGATCGCGTAAGGCTCAAGCCCCACGAGTGGCGCGATGAAGTAGCCAATGAGTACGACGACGAGGACGGTCACGCAGACTAGGAAGTAGGCGCGATTGGGCACCACGCTCGCCGGCTCCGGAAGTGACTCGCCGTCGAAGCGCTCGGCAATCTGGCGCCGAAATTGCCAACGTAGCAAAGCGTATGTGGTGGCCAGCGCGACGATTTGCGGCGCGACCATTCTTGCCGCGAACGCTGCGAACGTCAGGTGAAAGGTATCCGCGAAGAGAATGTTTGTGAGATTGCTGATCGGAAGCAGCAGCGAGCCAACGTTCGCAACCAACGCGCACAGTACGATGTAGGGTGCCGCTGGAAGCTTGAGCCTCCTCACCAGGGCCAGCATGACGGGCGTGAGAATGACCGCCGTAGTGTCGAGGGACAGTATCGCCGTTATGATCGCGCCGAGCACGAAGGCGTTCCGATACAGCGAGCGCGCGTTGCCTTTCGCGATGTGCGCGCATCGAAGCGCGGCCCAATCGAAGAAGCCGCTCTTGCCGACAAGAAGGGATAGCGCAAGCAGCGAGAGAAGAAAGAGAAGCGCGTTCTTCCCGGCAAGCGTCGCGCCGATCGCTTGGCGTGGTGACACGAGGCCAAGGACCAGCATCGCCGCTGCCCCAAGCATCGTCCACCAAGCCTCGCTCCATCGGCGCGGGCGCACGATGACGAGGGCGAGCATGGTCGCGAAAAGGGTCAGAGTGACAACGACGCGCGCTGTGCCTGTCACTCTCTTGCCAATCGTATGTTGCGCGTCTCGGGCATGAAGAAGTAGAGAATGGCGAAGGCTGCCGACGCCACCGCCGCGAGGAAGAGAAACCCGGCGTGAGAGCCCACGCGGTGAACAATACCACCGGCGATGACTTGGCTCAAAGATGCCCCGATACCGACGGCCGTGGTGATGGCTCCCAGGGTGAGATTGAAGCGGCCAGTGCCGCGGGTCAGATCGGCGATCACCAGCACCGATACAACGCCGAAGATTCCGGCCCCAATGCCGTCCAGAACCTGGATGGCCACGAGCAATTCCGTGTTGGAAGTGAGTGTGTAGAGCACGCCACGAATCGGAAGTACGCCGAACGCGATCAGCAGAAGTGGTTTTCGACCCCAGGTTCCGGCCTTCCGTCCCGACCAAGACGAGACGATGTGGTTACCGCCCCTGCCCTTCACCCTCCCGGCAGGGTCGGCTTGTGCCGCACGATCTCCCCCTCCATCAGATAGATGACGTCCTCGGCGATGTTGGTGGCGTAGTCGGCGATGCGCTCGAGGTGCCGGCCGACCGAGAGATAGCTCAAGAGGCACTCGACGTGGTCGGGGTTTTTCCGGACCGCGGCCGAGAACTCCCTGAAGACCTGGCGATTGAGCTCGTCCACCTCATCGTCTCCAGCGCGCACCTCGCGGGCGCGTTTCGTGTCCCGCCGCACGAGCGAATCCAGGCTGCCCGTCAGCATCGCGAGCGCCTTGGCCCGCATATCCGCGAGGTCCGACGGCGCCTCGACCGGCGGCTTGGTGCACAGGAAGAGCGTGCGCTCGGCGATGTTCACCGCGAGGTCGCCGATGCGCTCGATGTCGTTGTTGATCTTCATCACGCTCACGATGAGCCTGAGATCGGTCGCGACCGGCTGGTAGAGCGCGAGGATCTTCAGGCAGTCCTCCTCCAGGTTCACTTCGGCGCGGTCGATCTCCACGTCGCCGTCGACGACGGCCTGTGCGAGCTTGGCATCGCGATCATCGACGGACTCTACCGCCTTCTCGACGGCGTCCTTCGCGGTCGCCACCAGCTCTAGCAGCTTGGTCTGGAGCTTCTCGATTTCCTGCTGCAGGTGTCTGGACATGGCTCATCCTTCCAGCAATAGTTTGCGTCTTTCATCCGTACCGCCCCGACACGTAGTCCTCGGTGCGTTGGTCCTTCGGATTCTCGAATACACGCAGCGTCGGACCGAACTCGACAAGCTCGCCGAGCAGCATGAAGGCCGTCTCGGCCGCAACCCGCGCGGCCTGCTGCATGTTGTGGGTCACGATGACGATGGTGTA
>PMZX01000120.1 GCA_003170035.1 Myxococcales bacterium
GCTGGAAAACCAGTCGGGACCACCGGAGAGAATCGCGTTGCCGTACAGGCCGTGGGCCGTGGTGGCCGATGTGCTCCAATCCTGGCACGAGACATCACCCGAGCTGACCATGCCGGGGCCGCTGGCCCCTGACCAGAAGGCGAAGTTGCTGTACAGGCTGCCGTCCGCTACCAGGCCGAAGGGTGCCAGCAGCTTGCTCGCGCCGAAATCGCTCGGGCTGTTGAAGACGAAGACGTCGTCCACCCGCTTCCAAGCTGTGCCGCCTGTGGTCAGGCGGGAGGCCGCCCATGCCGTGCTGGTGGCGAGCAGGGCCACGAACGTGCTGGCGTTGGCTAGGCCGGCCGCGGTCGCGTCTGCCCGACAAAAGGCGTCCGCGTTCGTGATGTTGCCAGACGGCGACCATCCGGCCGCGGTCACGAACACGTGGCGCCCCGGCAGCGGCGCTGGCTTGATGTCGCCCGTCAGATCGGTGCGGAAGCAGTACAGCCGGAAAGCCGACGAACAACCGTTCGGATTGAGCTGGTTGTAGGCCCAGTAACCGCTGCCCGCGATGGCGTCGCCCACGTAGAGATCTCCGCTGGTGGATGCGTAGTCGGCACATTGAACGCCAAAGGTCGTCCCGTCCTGGTTGCCGCCGGTGGCGACCATGACATGGCCCGGCCCAATGTCGTTGCCCAACTCGTCGATCCGCGGCGGGTAGTACACCACCTGGTTCCCAAGCACGCCCAACTTCGCGATATTGCGCGCGAAGGGCCGACCGTCGACGCGCACCCAGCCTCCGTTGCCGACTCTGGAGTTGGCGGCCACCGTGCTGCTCGACAGCCAGGCCCGGTAGGTTCCCGGCAGGCCGGCCACGGTCGCACGATTCATACACTGGGCGTCCGCTCCAGCCAATCCGGCCAGCTTGCCCGGCACCACGCTGGTCGACGTCACGAACATGTAGGCCTGGGGGCCGAACGTGGCTGACACGACCATATCGCTGGTGGCCGCGAACGTACACTGAGAAGATGTGCCCCGGCAAGGCCCGTCTGTCCAGCCGACGAACGTGGAACCGGGGCCTGCCGTCGCGTTCAACGTGACAGTCCCCGCAGCTGGATAGGGGACAGGGGCGCATGAGCCAGAACAAGAGAGAATGTTGTCGGTCGAGTGGAGGCTGCCGGTGTGGCCGGCCAACCCAAAAGCGTTGAGCCCTATCTGGACCGTGAGTGGTGTGACCGGGACGGCGTTGAACGTCGCGGTCACGGTCATTGACGAGGCCAGCACAACCGTACACGGGTTCCCGGCCGCGCATGCGCCGGCGCTGGTCCAGCCCCCGAACATCGAGTTCGGGTCAGGCTTGGCTGTCAAGACGACGCTGGGCGGGTTGGTCGGGTCAGTGCGCGGGTATTGGCCCGTACACAGCGCCGGCTGGAGGCAGGTCAGGCCGACGGCGGTCACCGTTCCGCCTCCGTTGCCGGCGAGTCTGACCGTCAGGGTGACGTAGTCACGACCGGTTCCGGTCAGGGTCGCGGTCAGAGGCGGCGAGCCGTCGGACGAGGCCACTGTCACACTGCCGCTGGCTGGACCGACAGCGGCGGGTGCGAACATCACCACGAAGACGCACGACGCATTGGCGGCCAGCGTCCGGTTGCTGCACTGGTCGCCGGCAATCTGGAAAACAGGGCCGCCCGTGTTGCTGACGAGCAACGAAGCGCTGGCGGATGTGCCCGTGTTGGTCACGGTGAATGTCACGTTGCCGTTGCTGCCAACATCGACCACACCCATCGCTCCCTGGGATGGCTGCAGGGTCAGCGCGGCCAAGGGTTTGACAACGCCCGTGCCGGTCAAGTTGATGTCTGTGCCACCGACAGATCCCGCAGTCACGGACAGCACAGCTGAGACGGGACCCAGTGCGGTGGGATAGAAAATCACCGACAACGTGCAAGTATCGTTGGGCGCCAGGACCTTGCCGGAGCAGAGGTCGTTCTGAATCGCAAACGATGACGTCATCGGGGGCACCTTCACTGCCAGTGCCGGCGCCGGTACGTTGCCGAGGTTCCGAATGATGGTCGACAGCGGTGCGCTCTTGCTGCCCACGGGCTGGTCGACGAAAGGCAGCAGCGACGGCTCGCTGACGATCTTTACTACCCCGGTCCCACCACCCGTGCCTCCGATGGGAGCGTCGGGACCGGCGTCCTGAGTCCCGCCCCCTGCCCCGCCTGCGTCCGCACCGCCACCGGTTCCTCCGCCCACTCCCCCTACTCCCCCTGCCCCGCCACTGCCAGCCGCTCCGTCGACTGCGCCGCTGCCGTCGGCGCCACCACCAGCACCGCCGTTGCCGCCCTGGCCGTCCGGGGCGTTCTCAACGTCGGTCTTCGCATCCTGCCCTGCTCGATCGGCGGGCGCATCTGCAGTCGTGTCACCTGATGAATCTGTTCGACCGTCGGTTCCGCTGTCTGCGCCGGCGTCGCCCGCTGCGCCGCCAAAGAGCACGGCGATGTGTATGGTCTGGCCCGCCACCACCGCGCCCGAACCCTTGCCAGTACCAAGCACCGTTCCGTCAACCGACGTGGCGGTTGCTGTCACTGTGAGATCCCCCGAGCCATGTTGGATCTGCAAGACGGCATCCGTGGGAAACTTGATGTCGCCGCCACCCGGCGCAGTGAAGACGATGGGGGCCCTCTGGCCGCTCATGTCCAGGTCCAGCGCAATGCTGTGAATGGGCGCTCGGGTGGAGACGGCGCCGTCGAAATTGAGCACCACGTAGGTTCCTGATGATCGACTGCACGCCGCAGCCGCGAGAGAACCGAACAACCACACCAGGCAGTAAAGAAATCGAAGCGTGTTCATGGGAAGCCTTGGCAAGGGAAAGAATCCCGAATCCTAGAAAACCGGCTGCGTGCCCAGCTTGGAGCTGGGTGCTCCATTTCCACCGCGTGACAGGACGACGTATACGCCGACCCCGACGCCAGCCACCACCACCGCTGCGGCCGTCCAGAACCACCAACGCTGGTAGATCGGAGGCGAGGCTGCTGGGACTGGCGACGAAGTTTCGCCGGCAAGGTCGGTGCGCGTAGTGCCGGCACCCTCCTGCGTGTCGACGCTGGCCCCGGCCGCTGTCGTCAGAGCCGGCGCCGGCATGGGCAAAGCTGGCACGACCGGCGCGGCCCCCGGTGTCGGGGAAGTCGGCGCTGGCGCGGCAGGCACGACCGGCGTCGGCGTCGGTTGCGCAGACGGCAAAGGCGCGGGCAACCGTGGCTCGTCACCGGTGGCTGGCGGCACCAGGGTCAGGGGCGGCTTTTCCGAGGCCAGCTTCTTGGCATCGATCACTGCCTGCATCTCGTCGATCCGCCGCAGAACCTCCTGGCGATTGGGCGCCTTGGGCTTGTTGCGCAGGTAGCTGCGGTAGAACTGGATCGCTTCCTCCAGGTTGCCGAGCTGCCGCTCGCACTGGGCGACGTTGAACAGGAAGACCGGATCGGGGAAGAGGCGGTAGGCTTCCTTGAAATCCTGCAGAGCCTCTTTGAACTCGTTCAGGTTGTAGTGGCTCTGTCCCGTGGTGTAGCGCGCCTTCGCCTCTTGCTTGGGGTCCTCGGCCCAGACCGGCCCAGCGGTTGCCAGCAGCAACGCAGCCAGCACCCACCCTGCCGGCGCTGGCCATCGCGTTGACCTTCCTCGCGGTACCCTGTCGATAGATATGCGCATGATGCGCCACCAGTGTACCGCGTCTTGTTCCGGTCTGCGCGATACTCCGAACCGGGGCCTGGGCGACCGCAGGCTGCAGGACC
>PMZX01000151.1:0-2027 GCA_003170035.1 Myxococcales bacterium
GTGGCGATGCGGATGACCGGGATGGTGATGTCAGGGAAGAGGTCCACCGACAGCCGGTTCAGCGACACCACGCCCAGCACGATGAGCATGAGCGACAGCATCAGGATGAGAACCGGATTGCGGAGAGCGAGACGTGTGAGCCACATGGTGTGCTGAAAAACCCCGATCCGAACTAGTTGGGCTTGCCAGGCTGCCGGCCGGGTTTCGCCTGCGCAGACTTGGGTGGGGCGGCCGCGGTGTCTTTCTCGCCCGTGTAGGGATTGATGTCGCGAGCCACGCGGACCGTGGTGCCGTCCGACAGCCCGTCCGCGCCCGCGATCACAACCTCCTCGCCCGCCTGCAGGCCCGAACGAATCTCGAGCGCATCGCCCATGTCCACATCAGCGCCGGTTTCGATTATCCGACGCTCGACTTTGGTGTCATGCAAGACGAAGACGTACTTCTTGTCCGACGATATCTGAACCGCGTCGACCGACACCACGGGCTTCTTGGGGTGTATCTCCAGCACGATCGAGCCGCGGCCATACATGCCTGGACGTAGCTCACCCAACGGATTGGGAAGCTGCACCTCAGCCTCCAGGGTGCGCGTCAGCGGATCGAAAGAGGGCGCCAGGCGCACCACCTTGCCCGGGAAGGTGCGGCCCGGCAGCGCATCCAGCTCCACATGCGCGTCCTTGCCCAGGCTCACCCCGGCCGCGTCGTACTCATTGAGGGTGATGAAGACGCGCAGGCGGTCCATGCGGACCACGGTGACGATGGCGCCGCCGCCCGGTGGTCCGACCAGGGCACCCGGATCGAGCCGGCGTGCCGCGATGGCTCCGTCGATGGGCGAGGTGATGCGCGTCTCCCCCAACCGGATGGCCAGCCCGGAGATCTGGGCCTGGGCCGCGGCCTGGGCCGACTCCGCGGAGGCCTGGGCCGCGGTGGCCGATTGCAACTCCTGTTGGCTGACCACCCCGGTGGGAGCCAGCTTGCTCGCCCGCTCGTAGTTGGTGTGCGCCAGAGCTGCCGATGCCTTGGTCTGGCCAAAGGCACTGCGGGCAGCCGTCAACTGGTCGGGCAGATCGCTCGGTCGCACCAGGGCGATGAGTTGACCCCTGCGCACCCGGTCGCCGCGCTCGACCAGGATGGCGTCGATGTAGCCGAGAACCTTGGAGCCCACGTCAACCTGTTCCAGGGCGCGCAAATCGACGGGTGCGTGGACCTCGACCGGAACGTCGCGCGCCACGACCTTGGCCACCACGACCTGGGGCGCCACCCGGGCGCGNNTAGCGCCCAAAGCTTGCCTATGCAAGCATTCTCAACCACCCGCGATAGCCGCAGAAGGTCTTGGGTGTGGCTACTGCTTGGTGAGCGTGAAGACCGCAGCGTCGCCGCCGGGTGTGAAATCGACTGGCCTCGCCGCATTGCCTGGTTGGTTGATGGCGACGGTCAGCGTGCTGCCCTCCATCTTGTAGATGCCGTTCGCGGTCTTGCCGATGTACAGCGAGTTGGTGGAGTCGGTGACGGCAAGGGTGATGCGCTTGGGATCGCTGGAGGTGTCGACCGTGTAGGTGCCTTTGTACGCCTGGACACCGGCAATCTTTACGTCGGCGTCGCTGGAGGTGACGGTGAACGTCCAGACGGTGGAGCTGCTCGCCTCGGTTCCAACCCAGGTCCCGACCAGGGCTGGATCGCCGCTGCTTCCGCCGCTCCCGCACCCTAGGCAGCAGGCGAACGCAACGACGACTGCAGCGCCAAACATCACTTCACACCGTTTTGAACTGAACAGCCTCATGTGCGCCTCCGTGGATCCTCTAACTGTCACAATACAGGCCCGATCTCCGCAAGCGCAAGCGCTATGGGGTGACCACGCGATCGAACAGGCCGCCCGCGACCAGCAGGTAGAGCACCGCCAGGGTGTTCTGGAAATAGGGGCTGTCGTCGAACGAGCCGGCGGCGGTCTTGGCGTCGACCCATTTCTTGCAGAAGTCGTTCATGGTCGCTTGGTCCGCCGATACCCCGGACAGGGCCAGGCCGCCCACGAA
>PMZX01000151.1:2051-4674 GCA_003170035.1 Myxococcales bacterium
CCGTTCCACAGGGTCCCGTCGATCTGGACGCTCTCGGGAAACTCGCCGTTGCAGGCCGGATTGGCCTGGATGGTCTTGAGCAGCGTGTAGCCACGCGCGGCCAGACCCTTCCAGTTCTGTTGCTTGGTGGCGTCGGTGACGAAGCGGGCGAACACCTGGAAGTAGCCCAGGGTCCAGTAGGACATGAAGGATTTGTCCTTGAGATTGACCGTGCCCGCACCCACGTACGGGTTGGCCCCCGAGGTGCCGATGTTGTTCGCCCAGATGCCGTCGATGAGCGCCAGCGCATCGTCTTTGTAGGTTCCGCCTGGCCATCGCTTGCTGGCCTGGACCAGGGCCATGGCGGCGTCCAGATCGCCGTCGGGTGCGTTGTTGGCATTGCCGCCGCTGGCCGACGGCGGGCAAGTATTGCCGCTGTTCCAGGCCATGAGCCCACCCGAGGTGTAGACCTTGTTGTATTCAGCGCCCAGCGCTTTGCGAAAGAGGTTGAGGCGATCGAAGGCGGTCTGGTCGCCGGCCGCGACGGTGAGAAGCATCCCGTACCCCATGCCCTCGGAGCAGGTGTTGTCATCTCCGTTGCAGCCCTTGATGCGTGCCATGTTGGTGCCGCAGGTGACGTAGTACTTCGCCGACCAGGCGGTGTACCAAGTAGTGAAGAGCTGCTGCGAGCTGGTTCCGTTGATGGTGCTGCAGGCGAAGCCCTGCAGGCTGCCTATCCCAGCCGTTCCGCCTGCGCCGGCCGAGCCGCCGCTCCCGCCTGCGCCGGCCGAGCCGCCGCTCCCGGCCGTGCCGGCGGTGCCGCTGNNGGTGCCGCTGGCTCCACCTGAGCCGGCCGTGCCGCTGCTTCCCCCTGTGCCACCCGCGCCGCTGCTGCCCCCTGATCCACCCCTGCTGGTCGTGCCGCCAGCGCCCGCTGTTCCCCCGCTGCCAGCAGTGCTTCCGCCGCTGGCCCCCGATCCACCCCTGCCGGTCGTACCCCCGGCGCTTGCCGTTCCACTGTTGCCCCCAGTCCCTGCCGTCGCACTGTTCCCACTTGCGCCGCCCGTCCCGCTCGTGCCGCCACTCCCTGCCGCGCCGCCGCTGCTCGCTGTGCTGCTGCCACCACTCCCGCCGGTCGTGCCGCCGCTGCTTGGGCTGGCCGTGCTGCCGCTGGTGGTCCCACCGGCCGCACTGCCGCCCGAGCCGGCCGCGCCGGTCGTGCCGCCGCCCCCTGTCGCGCCTGCCGAGCCGCTGCTTCCCGCTCGGCCCCCTGTCGTAGAGCTGCTCGTCGTCCCAGCAACCGATCCACCGCTGCCAGCACCACCAGCCGCCCCCCTGCCGCCCGATCCACCGCCTCCGCCTGTTTGCTGTTTGGTGCAAGCGATGGCGACGGTGCACAAGAGAATCGATACCTTCAACAAGCGCATGGAGCCTCCGGTGGTGTGAATCCGAGTACCACTCTACATGCAACGCGGACCGAGGCCGTTCTGGGAAACTACGGAATCCCCGGCCGCGCCCGCCTCGTGCGCATGATGAAATCGATGTGAGCCTGTTCGGTCTTGTAGTCCAGACACAGGGCATACATCACGACGTTGACCGCGAACCGGAAGGCCTGCTCGCGCTGCTCCTCGCCGCCTGGGACCACGTCGTGCTCCCAGCGACCGTACCCGTCGCGCGCCAAGGCGCCGCACAGATCGTTTTGCGTGTAGATGACCGCCAGACGGCGATCGCGTTCCACGCCTTCGAGGTAGGGCGCGGCCAGCACGCGGCCGGCCACCCCGTGCAGAACGTAGAACGACTTCCACAGCACATGCTCGTCAGGCACACGGGCCGGNNCGACCCTCGGCCGAATCAACCAGCAGGCAGCCGCCGAAAGTCAGGAAGCGACGCAGCCGCGCGACCTCCGCCTCGGGGAGGAGTGAAAACGCGCGATCGCCTGAGAGTAGGACCAACGGATAGCGAAAGAGCTCCGGGCTGGACGGCGCCAGCGCGATGGGGTCGGGCACCGCGATTAGGCTGGTGCGACGCTCCAATTCCCATGCCAGGCGCCGCAGGGCGGTCGGGCGCGGATCGGGAAGATCAGGCAGGTGGAGCCGTGCCAGACGAATCCGCGACGAATCGCCGATGGCGCGAGCCAGGCTGGCGCGGCCCCAAAGCCCGGCGCCTAGAAGTGCGGCCAGCACCGGCCGGCGGCCGATCATTCGCGGCTCTGGCAAACGGCTCGCTGTCATCCGATACTGTTGCCTGCCATGCAGCCGCCGTGTCGCGTTGTCATTCTCGTAAGTATGGTCGTTGTGGCAGGATCTGTCGCCCAAAACGTCTGGGCCAGCGGGAAACCCGCAGCGGCGCCAGAGGAAGGGAAGCAAACAGCAGCTCCCGAGAGCGCCGGCGCTACCCCCGAGCCGACCGACAAAGCGTCGGGCCGGCCGTCAGGACCACCTGATGGCCAAATGGCGAAAGAATCTCCAGCAGCTCCCGAGAGCGCCGGGGCGACCCCCGCGCTGACCGACAAGGCGTCGGGCCGGCCGGCAAGACCGTCTGATGACCAAACGGCGAAAGAATCTCCATTGATTGGGGGGCGGCCGGTCGAGATCAATCACTTTCGCCAAGTCGGGGTATCGATCATGCCCGGCACCGGATACCG
>PMZX01000327.1 GCA_003170035.1 Myxococcales bacterium
AAGTCGCGCGAAGGCTACTTCATAAAGATCGCGCGTTCGGGCCGCATCGACTTCCCCCGACGCGAAACCGCGCCTTTCTCCGAGCCCGAGTGGCTCAGCGTGCGCTCGACCTGGGGCCCGGTGGAACATGCCGGGCGCGGGCTGCCTGGTCGTGGCGCGCCGCCGGTGCCACCCGGACCGGGCGGCGCCCCAGGGGGACCGCCAGCCGCCCCACGCCGCCACGTGGCGCTGCTGCCCTGGGAAGAGTCGATCATGCTGGGCGAGGGAGGCCGCGCCGAAGTCGTCGAATGGGAGGAGCACTTCACCGACGGCCACAGCGAGTTCCATCGCCAGACCTCCTGGGAGAGCCCGGTGACGATCTCGTCCTGGGAAGCTGGGCCATTCACCCATCCGGTGGAGGCACCCGAGGCGATCCGCCAGGCCTTTGTGGGCCCGACGCGGGTGTATCGCGTGGGCGGCCGCACCCATGTCGTGCACGGCCCTTGGCAGGTGGTGATTCGCGGGCTGGGCGCCCACTATGGCCACGCGGTGGTGGCGCGCTGGGAGATCTACAAGTCGTGGATCGCCGATGAAGTGAAGGAAACCCACGTGCGGGACATCAATCCCGTGCTGCCGCCCGGCGCTTCCGAGCTGCGCATGGGCGCCAGCGAGCGACGCTGGCGCTATGCCAGTGAGGCGCGTCTCGGCGGTGCATCCGAGGTCTTCTACCTGGGCGCCAGCGAGGTGAAGGCGCGCGGGGCCAGCGAGCGGCTGTATGTTGGCGCCAGCCAATACATGATGCGCGGGGCGAGCGAACGACGTCTGGCCGGCGCCAGTGAGGTGCGGCTGGCCGGGGCCAGCGAGCGCGTGCTGGCCGGGGCGAGTGAAAGCCGTCTGGTTGGAGCGAGTGAAAAACGTCTAGAAGGGGCGAGCGAGGCGCGCCCGCGCGGAGCCAGCGAGGTCCATTTCCTGGGGGCCAGCGAAGCGCGGCTGGCGGACGCCAAGGTCAAGGGTGACGGGTCCTATCCGTCGCCCGACTCGATTGGTTCCAAGCCCCCGGTCAAGGAGTGAGCCCCATGCCCACCGGATACTTTGCGCTGGTCCTACACGCCCATCTGCCCTTCGTCCGTCACCCCGAAGACCCGACGGTGATGGAGGAACAGTGGCTCTACGAAGCCATCAGTGGAACCTATCTTCCGCTCATCCAGATCTTCGAGGGTCTGCAAGCGGACGGCGTACCCTACCGCTGCACGGTTTCGCTGTCCGCGCCGCTCATCAGCATGCTGACCGACGACCTGCTCAAGGTCAGGTACGCCGACCACCTGGACGATCTGATCCTGCTGGCCGAAAAGGAGCTGGAGCGGACCAAGCCTGAGCCGCAGTACCACCGTCTGGCCGAGATGTATCACAATCGCTTCCTCAGCCTGCGCCACACCTGGCGCTGCCACGAGGGCAACCTGGTGGGCGCNNTTCCGTCGCTTGCAGGACCAAGGCGGGCTCGAGGTGATCACGTCCACCGCGACGCACGCCTTCTTCCCGCTCATGGATCGCAACTGGGCTGCGCTGCGCGCGCAGGTGCACACGGCGGCGGATCTCTACGAGAAGCACTTCGGCCGTCGTACCGCCGGGATGTGGCTGGGCGAATGCGGCTACGTGCCGGGTGTCGACGAACTTCTGCGCGAGGTGGCCATCCGCTACTTCTTCGTCGACAGCCACGCCATCCTGTACGCGGATCGGCGGCCAGTGAACGGCGTGTACGCGCCCATCTACTGCGCCACCGGTGTGGCCGCCTTCGGCCGCGACACCGAATCGTCCGAACAGGTGTGGAGCGCCAAGCACGGCTACCCCGGCGACCCTCATTACCGCGATTTCTACCGCGACATCGGCTTCGATCTGCCGCTCGACTACATCGGCCCGCACATCCACCCGGAAGGGCATCGGATGTACACCGGTTTCAAGTACCACGCCATCACGCACGACAAGCTGCACGACAAATGGGTCTACGACCCGGACGCCGCCCGCGGCAAGGCCGGGCTACACGCCTCGCATTTCCGCGGCAACATGGAGAAGCAGGCGCAGCGTCTGGCAGCGGGCATGGACCGGCCGCCCATCATCATCAGCCCCTACGACGCCGAACTGTACGGACATTGGTGGTACGAGGGTCCGATCTTCCTGTCTGACGTCTATCGCCAGCTTCACTTCGACCAAAGCGTGATCCAGCCCATCACGCCGAGCGAGTACCTCGACCGGCATCCGACCAACCAGCTTGCCACCCCGGGCGCGTCGTCGTGGGGACTCAAGGGCTACGGCGAGCAGTGGGTGAACGAAAGCAACGCGTGGACCTGGCGCCACGTCCACGCCGCCGGCGAGCGCATGGTGGAGTTGGCGCGCCGCCACTGGGGCGCCACCAACCCGCTCGCCGTGCGGGCGCTCAAGCAGGCGGCCCGCGAGCTGATGCTGGCCCAGGCCAGCGACTGGACATTCATCATGGCCACCGGCACCACCGTGCCGTACGCCACCCGAAGATTCAACGAGCACATTGTCCGTTTCACCCGGCTCTACGAAGAACTGACTAAGGGCGCGGTGGACGAGCCCTTCCTGGCCAGCATTGAAGCACAAGACAACATCTTCCCGGACATCGACTACCGCATCTACG
Organism: Myxococcales bacterium; assembly: GCA_003170035.1. Classification (GTDB taxonomy): domain Bacteria; phylum Myxococcota_A; class Polyangia; order Fen-1088; family Fen-1088; genus Fen-1137. The sequence continues at coordinate 2,636 of PMZX01000327.1, forward strand.
CCACCTAGGCGCAGCGGAAGCCGACCGTCTACAGTCCACCGTTCGCCGCCCGAGGTCGAAAGCGACCCCCGGCACGCGGGGGTGGAATCTGCGCATCGATCCAGGGCCAGCCGCGCGCCGTCCTCGTCCGCTGAAAAGCCTCGCCAGGCTGCCAAGCAGGCAGTCGCTGCGCCAGCGCCTGGAGGCGCGGACACACCCACTGGTCGCCGTTCGTCCGGCGACTTTTCGATCGTGCCGCCGCCGCCCGCCCAAGCGCCGCTCAAGGTCCTCTTCGTCGCCTCGGAGGTTGCGCCATTCCGCAAAACCGGGGGTTTGGCCGATGTGGCGGGCTCCCTGCCGCGGGCGTTGGCACGCCGGGGTATCGATGTGCGCGTGGTGATGCCGCTTTACGCGGGTATTCGCTGGAACGAGTTGGAGCGGTTGGAAGGCCTCCTGCCCATCCCGATGTACTACGGCACGACCTGGGCGGGCGTGCGCATGGGGCGACTTCCGGGTACGGACGTTCGGGTGTATTTCATCGAGTACAACCGGTTCTTCGATCGCCCCGACCTCTACGGGCCGCCCGGGCAGGCGTACCAGGACAACCTGGAACGTTTCAGTCTGTTCTCGCGCGCAGCGATCGAGCTGTGCAACGTGCTGGGTTGGATTCCCGACGTTATCCATGCCAACGACTGGCAGACCGCCTTGGTACCGGTGTACGTGAACACGGTCGAGTGGGCCAAGCCCCTGCACGGCAGCGCCACCCTGTTCACCATTCACAATCTGGCCTACCAGGGCAACTGGGAGAGCGGCGCGATGTTCATTACCGGTTTGGGTTGGAATCATTTCAACTCGAACGAGTTCGAACACTTCGGCGACATGAACCTGATGAAGGCCGCCATTCGGCATTCCACCCTTCTCTCCACGGTCAGCCCGACCTACGCGCACGAAATCCAGACCTCGGGCTACGGCTTCGGCCTCGACGGCGAACTGGCGGCGCGCGGGCGTGATCTGCGCGGGGTGCTCAACGGCATCGACATAGACGCGTGGAACTCAGCCACCGATCCGCATCTGCCCGCGCACTTCGACAGGGACAATCTGGCCGGCAAGGCACTGTGCAAAGCTGCCCTGCAAAGGGAGATGGGATTGCCCGAGCGCCCTGATGTGCCTCTCTTTGGCGTGGTGGGGCGTCTCACGCCGCAGAAGGGCTTTGATGTGCTGGCACACACCCTGGACAACGTCTTGGGTTGGAATCTGCAGATGGTACTGCTGGGCTCGGGCGACGGGGACGCGGAGCACTTCTTCTCGGCGGTGTGCGCGCGCCGGGGCGACAAGTTCCGCGCGTACATAGGGTTTCAGGACGGCCTCGCCCACCGGATCGAGGCGGGCTGCGACTTTTTGCTCATGCCCTCGCGCTACGAGCCGTGCGGGCTGAGCCAGATGTACAGCCAGCGCTACGGAACCCTGCCCATCGTGCGCGCCACCGGCGGCCTGGTGGACACCGTGCAGAACTACAATGAGCGTGCCGGCGCGGGAACCGGGTTCGTCTTCTACGACCTGTACCCCTCTGCCATCGCCAACACCATGGGCTGGGCGCTTTCAACCTACTTCGATCGGCCGGCCGATATCACCGCCATGCGCCGGCTGGCCATGCAGCAGGATTTCTCGTGGGATCGGGCGGCGCAGGCCTACGAGCAGCTATATCTGGAGGCCTACCAGCGCCGGCGCGGGCATCCGTTTCGGTAGGGCTAGCTTTTTTCAGAGCATAGTCGCTTCAAGCGCCATTTTGCCTTCACCGAAT
>PMZX01000343.1 GCA_003170035.1 Myxococcales bacterium
GTGTACACGACAAGAACCAGGCCCCTTTCGATAGGTCCGATAGCAATGAACCGGTCCTCTTCATCGGAGTGGGCGTCATCGAAGATCTCCAGATAGTCATCTCCCCGGTAGAACAGGGTACTCGCTTCCTCAAACGAAACGCCATGTTTCTTCCGGTTCGTGCGGCTCTTGGATTCATCTCAGACGACCCTCACCGCCCAACTATAGTTCAATGGCCTACTAAGTCAATGGCTTAGCTGAGATCGTCCGCCAAACGCTCTGCCGTTAACCTGCGGGCCCGCCGCACGTCTCCGGCCCCTCGATGATACTACGATGTCCCTGCGGCGGTACCGCTGCAACGGCTTGTTGGGCGGTTGCTCATTTCCCCGAGCCACTCGCGCCGGAGAAGACCGAGAAAGATGCCGTCGCGAACATCTCCAAGATGGTGCCATCGTTCACGAAGAAGCCCCTCCCTGCGAAATCCCTGGCGCTCAAGAACCTTCAACGACCGCTCATTTTGGGGATCGACATCGGCCTCTATACGGTGGAGATCGAGTTTCTCGAAGCAGAACGCGAGCAGGACCCTCAGGGCTTCTGTCGCAAGTCCCTGGCCCCACATGTCCCGACGGAGGACGAACCCGACCTCAGCGTGCCGATGTGCCAGCACGACGTTACCCAGACTGCAGGTTCCAAGGAGAGTGCCGGTTTCGAGTGAGGCGACTCCCCACTTAAACAGCTGTCTCCTTGCGAACTTATCGTATGCCTCGCCAATGAGCTTCTTTGCAGCAGCGAGGTCGGGAATGGACGGAGAAGCCCAGTACTTGGTCACCTCGGAGTCACCAAAGATTGCCAGCAGCGCAGGGGCGTCTCCATCCACAAGTGATCGGAGTTCGATCCTTTGCCCTTGAAGCCTCGGAAGTTCATTACCCCACGTGTACAAGAAAGCCATCCTTTGTCTGCCCAACGGCCTGCCGTTCACCGGCGGGGCGGCTTCCGTCTTGTCCGCTGCAACGGCTTGTTCGATGGCGGCTTACCGTCCAAGAACCACATCCACTCCGGACAGAACAAGATCCAGTTGCGCCTTGGGCAACTTGCCCACTCGCACAGTCAACTCGGACTTGTCGAGAGTCACAATCTGCGAGACGTTCGCCACCGATTCCTTGCGAAGCCCGGTCGCGCTCTCAGAAAGAAGAACGTTACCCGGCGCCGACGCCCACTTCACNNGGTTCACCAAGATCCGCCCACCACACCTCTCCCTGGGAGACCGTCACCACTCGCTACGCTCCAGTGTCCGCCGGGCAGCTCGCGATGCAAATCCATCGGCCGGCTCCTTCACATCGTCGAGAACACGATTCATCGCCTCCGTTACGCTGTCCGGCACGTGGCGCGCCACGTATTCGCTAAGTGCACACGAATACACCTCGCTCCTCGACCGCTTCGCCCGGTGCGCGAGGGTCTCAGCCCGCTCAAAGATGTCGTCTGGAATGGAAACTGCCGTCTTCATACCTACAGTATAACCCGGTATGACCCTGGGTCAACCATCACCCACTTCTCGTCCGCCGAACGCCTTGCCGTTCAGCNNGATTCTACACCATGTCCCTGCGGCGGGATTGGCTGCTGCAACGGCATGTTCGGCAGCGGCGCCCGCCACTCAGCGACCTACTTTCGTCTCCACGCGATGCTCGTTCCGCTTGCGAGAAACAGGTTGGTCGAGAACCGTATTCTTGAGGGACGCAGCATAAAGAAACATGGTGTCCATGCCAGCGAGCCTCGCCTCAAGCATGCGCTCGTGTAGATCAAACTCCATGGAACAACCGGGCACTCGCCAGCAACTGCCTTCGGCCGGCGCCTGGTCGTGGTGTACCAGCAGTACCAATCCGCCATACTTCCGCGGAGAAGCGACGATGACCCTTGTGCCAGCGACGTGAAATCCACCGCCGCTCAAGTCGAATGATGACAAAGCGATCGGGAGGAATGCCTTCACGACAGCGCGAACTCGCATCGTCTTGCCACTCTCGATCCTTCTTTGGAGTTCAAGGGCGTATTCGCTCGTGTGAGGAGGGGGCATGCCTTGGGTCCAGTCCGGAATCGGCACGCCGGTCCTTTCCTTTCCAGGAGCAGGAGTCGGCGCTGCGCCACCATCCGCAGCGCCCAGAAGCGCCAATAGGACCAAACTGAAGACGTGGTTCATCTTGCATCTCTCCAACCAGCAACCGAAACAGCGTCTGCCGAACGCCTATTCTACGCCGAAAAGTATTNNGAATGCGGGCCGCGCCCGCGCCTATCAGCGGTCGAGGGGACTGCGGACGCCGCGCGTGCGGCGATTCAGAACGTGGTCGTAGATCATGGTCGTGCTCGCGTCGCCAATGCAGTTCACCGGCGCACCCGGTCGGCCACCTCTGCCGGATCCCCCTACGAGGACTTCGGGACGGACAGCCCACCGCGCCGCACCCCGCGCTTCGCGCGCCCTCGTCGCCGCACTTCACCCGATCATTCAACCGGCTACGCATTTCCGAGACTCGTACTAGAATACGGCTCTTCGCATGAGCAAGACAGACGAGGCCNNAACCAGTACCCGATGACCGCGGAGATCGCTCTCGCCCTGGGGCGCGCGGTGGCCGAACGCTTCCGCCGGGGCGGCCGGCGCTGCCGGGTCGTCATCGGCAAGGACACCCGCCTGTCCGGCTACATGATTGAAAGCGCGCTGGAAGCCGGGATCGTTTCGGCGGGTGCCGATGTCATGCTGGTCGGGCCCTTGCCCACGCCAGCCATTGCGTTCATCACGTCCAGCATGCGGGCGGATGCGGGCGTGGTCATCAGTGCCTCGCACAATCCGTATCAAGACAACGGCATCAAGATCTTCGCGTCCGATGGTTTCAAGCTGCCCGACGACGTTGAGGCGGATATCGAGCGGCGCATGGCTGATCCGGAGATTCTCACACCCGGCCCCGAGCCCAAGATTGGCAAGGCCATCCGCATCGACGACGCGGAGGGGCGCTACGTACAGTTTCTCAAGCACAGTTTCCCCAAGGCGCGCACCCTCGACGGNNGCCGATGTGACCGTGCTGTCCGCTGAACCGGACGGGCGCAACATCAATGACGGCTGCGGTGCCTTGCATCCCGAGAAGGTGGCGGCCGAGGTTCGCCGCACCCACGCCGCGATCGGCGTCGCGCTCGACGGGGACGCGGATCGCGTGATCCTCACGGACGAGCGCGGGGAGATCGTCGACGGTGATCAGATCATGGCCATCCTGGGCACGCGGCTGCTGGCGCGCGGCGCCCTGCCGGGGAACACCGTGGTGGCCACGGCGATGTCGAACCTGGGCCTGGAGCGGGCGCTGGCCGCGCGGGACGGCAAGTTGCTGCGCGCCTCGGTGGGCGACCGCTACGTCGTCGAGGCCATGCGGGAGCAGGGGTTCGTCTTCGGCGGCGAGCAGTCGGGACACATCATCTTCCTCGAAGAATCGACCACCGGCGACGGTCTGCTGGCGGCCTTGCAGGTCCTGTCGGTGATGGTCCAGGAAGAGCGTCCGCTGTCGGAACTGGCCGCCATCATGACTCGCTACCCACAGGTCCTCATCAACTTCAAGGTCGCGCGCAAGACGCCGTTGGGAGAGCTATCCGATGTCGAGACCATCATCCGCCGGGTGGAGAAGGCCTTGGGGCAGGACGGCCGCGTGCTGGTGCGCTACTCGGGCACCGAGACCAAGGCGCGCGTGATGATCGAGGGGACCGACGAGGACACGATCCGCGGCTACGCCGAAGAGATCGTTGCAACCATGCAGAAGGCACTCGCACAATGATTCGGCTGCACGTCAACGTCGACCATGTCGCGACTCTGCGCCAGCAGCGCGACACGATCTATCCTGACCCGGTGCTGGCCGCTGGCTTGTGCGAGCTGGCCGGCGCCGACGGCATCACCGCGCACTTGCGCGAGGATCGGCGCCACATCCAGGAACGCGACGTGCGCCTGTTGCGCCAGACGGTGCGTGGGGTGCTCAATCTGGAGATGGCAGCGGTGCCGTCGATCGTGGACCTCGCCCTGCAAATCAAACCCGACTTCTGTACCCTGGTGCCCGAGAAGCGCGAGGAACGAACCACGGAGGGCGGGCTGGATCTGCGCGGACAGGGGGCTGCCATCGGTCGTACCGTGCGCACCCTGCGCGACGCGGGCATCGGCGTCAGCCTGTTCATCGATCCCGAGGAGGACGCGGCGCGGGCCAGCGCCGATCTGGGTGCGGTTTGCGCCGAGCTGCACACGGGGGACTACTGCCATGCCGCTTCGGGCAGCGCGGCCGCTCGCCGTGAGCTAACCCGGCTGGAGAAGGCAGGGCGAGCCGTCGCGGACGCCGGGCTGCGCCTGGCCGCGGGGCACGGCCTGGACTACGCCAACGTGGGAGCGGTGGCGGCGTTGCCATTCCTGGAGGAGTTGAACATCGGTCACAGCATCATCGCGCGTGCCGTGCTGGTCGGCGTGGAGCGCGCCGTGGTCGACATGCGCGCGGCCATCGCGGCCGGCGCAAGGGGCGCAGAGTAGGAGGATCTCGTGGCGTTGGTTCTTTCTGCAGCCCAGATGAAAGCGGTCGACCGCGCTGCCATCGACAAGCTCGGACTGCCGGGCTTGGTCCTGATGGAGAATGCGGGTCGCGGGGTGGCCGAGATCATCGCGCGCGAGAAATCCCATCTGTCTGGCCTGGACGTACGCGTGGTATGCGGCGCCGGCCAGAACGGGGGCGATGGCTTCGTGGTGGCGCGGCACCTGCTCGACCACGGCGCCCAGGTGCAGGTGTTCTTGGCCATGCCGCGCGAGAAGCTGGCCGGCGATTCCGCCGTGTTCGCTCGCGCATTCGAAGCTCTGCCCGGCGCACTGGTACGCGATGCTTCGTTCGAAGAGGATGCTACCACCTGGCGCGCCTATCTGGCCGGGGCTGACGTGATCGTCGACGCTGTGTTTGGCACCGGGCTGCGTTCGGATGTGACGGGCCCGGCCGCGGCTGCCATTCGCGCCATGAACGCAGTGGATGCCCTGCGCGTCGCGGTCGACATTCCTTCGGGCTTGGACGCGGACACCGGTGCCGTGCGTGGGGTTGCGCTTGACGCCCACGTGACGGCCACCATGGGCTGCCGCAAGCTTGGATTGGTGCTGGATCCCGAAGCGCCGGTCGGTCGGGTCGAGGTGGTGGATCTGGGCGTCCCACCCGATGCGGCCCTGGAAGCTGCCAAGGCCGAGGGTCCGCTCTGCTACTGGCTGGAACGCACAGGCGTGGCGCGCATGTTGCCCCGGCCAGGGCCAGCGGGCCACAAGGGCACGGCTGGTCACGTCCTGGTCATCGCCGGGTCGGCTGGCAAGACGGGTGCGGCGCTGCTGGCGGCGCGCGCGGCTCTGCGTACCGGCGCGGGCCTGGCCACCGTGGCCACCACAGCGGCCGGCCAAGTCGCGCTTGACGCCAAGGTGGTGGCCGAGATGACCGCCTGCTACGCCGAGGGCGACGATGCCGATGAAGCAAGCTATGCGCGCATCCTGGCCCTGGCAGGCCGCATGAAGGCGGCAGCCGTGGGGCCGGGCATTCCCACCGGCCCGGGCATGGCGGCTCTGGTGCGCCGGCTGGTGGCTGAACTGCCCATCCCGTTGGTTGTCGACGCCGATGCCTTGAACCTTCTCGGCGAAGACGTGGACAAGGTGGCATCTTCGTCCCGCGCCGCCCGCGTCCTGACCCCTCACCCGGGCGAGATGGCGCGCCTGTGCGGTCTGCCCGTTGCCGAAATCACGAAGGACCGTCTGGGCCACGCACGCCGGCTGGCCGAGCGATCGCGGGCCATGGTCGTGCTCAAGGGCGCGCGCACCGTGATCGCATCCCCTGAGGGGACTGCCCACATCAACCCGACCGCGAACGCGGCCCTGGGCACCGCCGGTAGCGGTGATGTCCTCACCGGGGTCATCGCATCCTTGCTGGCGCAAGGCCTGCAGGCGGCCGATGCGGCCTGTGCCGGCGTGTTCACGCACGGCGAATCAGCCGAGACCGCGATACGGACACTGGGTTCACACAACCTCATGGCGGGCGATCTGCCTGACGCCATCGCGCGCACCCTGGAAGGGCTGCGCTCGTTGTAGACTCTAGCCATGACCAAGGACACCATCAGCGCCGCGCTTTCAGCCGAAGGCCTTGCGCCCAGTCAAGACACCTTCACGCTTCCAGAAGAACGAGAGGCCATCTTTCTCGTGGCCGCACCGGGCGACGTGTTGCCGGTCAACAAAGTCACCCGGGTCGAACTCCGCGACAAGGTCCTGTGCTTGCACACGGTCAGGAATGAGCACTTCTGGTTCACCTACGACCTCATCCTGGGCCTACGCGTGCTGGCCGCCAAACCCGGCAAGGATCGCGTCGCAGGCTTCGCGAAGTAGGGATTACCGGATCGACATCGACCAGCTTGCGATGGTGTTCTTGCCTTTGTAGGTAGGAAAACCGAAGGACTGCATCTGATTCAAGATGCACATCGGAAGCGGCCCCTTTCCCTGACCGTTGACCCGCACCGCCCTGACCCGTCCGGTGGGTTGAACCACGAAGTCGACCTCGATAGTGGGCACGCCCCTGCCCATGATGCAGGGAACCAGCCGGCGGTAGTTGGCGCGCATGACTCTGTCGATCGTGCCTTCGTCCAGAATAGCGTCACCCCCCCCTTGACTCACGTCGCCGAGATCCATGTTGTTGTTGAAGTCTTCTGCACGGCCGGCCACGCCGCCGCCCGGGCCGCCTCGCCGGGCGCCACCCGCCCGCTTGTGTTCCGGGAAGGAGATCTTGACGTCNNTGGATGAACCACGTCAGACCTGCGCCGATACCCACGACCGCCACACCGATGATGAAGATCGTCCAGCGTCCCTTCTTCCGCTCCACATGCTCGTGCGCTTGCTCGGCCTGTGCCCGTCGCTGTGCTTCCAGCCGGCGTTCGGTGAGGCGCGTGAATTCCACCAGTTGCGGATGCTCGCGAATTTTCTGCCGGTCGCCCGAGTCCACATCGACGATGATGTCGTCGCCGTTGAAGATGCCCTTTTCCATCTGGGCCATGACCTGGGCCAAGGAGAAGGGGCCGTAGTCGAGCTTGTCCTTCTGGATGAGCCAGCGCTCGTACTCCTCGGTCAGGCGCACGGCATCGGCGACGCTGAAAGACTTCCCCGTGGTCAACCGGGCAGAAGGGGCCGAACTGGGAGGAGGAACCGCGGAAGCCACGCCCCCCGCCATGCTGGCGAGAACCGCCCCTAGCGCGTCCAACAACTCCTTGGGTCGGGAGAAACGGGTCTCAGGCAGCGGAGCCATACCGCGCGCCACCACCGCATCCACGGCGGGCGGGATGGCCGGGTTCACCTGACTGGGCGGCCACAGTGGGGACGCCGGGGCATGACCAGTGAGCATTTCGTAGAGGATCGCCGCCAGCGAGTACACGTCCGTCGCGGGCGAAAGCTCTTCACCTGCCGCCACCTCGGGCGCGAGGTAGGGGGCATGCGAGTTGGAGTCAGGACCACCTCGCCGAGCCAGCGCGGGCAGCGCACGCGAAAGCCCCAAGTCGGTCAGCTTCACCCGACCGGCAGAGGTTATCCGTATGGCCGTGGGATTGACGCCTCCGTGGACCAAGGTGGAATGTACCGTATCTAGGGCGTTGGCCACGTGCCCCAACAAGACATGTGCGTGGGTCAATCCAATCACGCCGCCATCGCGCCGCCTGGCATCAAGGATCTGTCGCAGGCTCGCGCCGTCTGCGGACTCGGTGGCGACGTAGACCCGGTCACCCTCTTGGCCCCAGGCAACCAGCGTTGCCAGGTTCTTGTGTGCCACGCGAGCAGCCTGGCCAAGGTCGGCTTCTGCGGCGGTTCGCGTCATTCCGTCTGCGCTGAAGACACGAAGGGCCACCCGGCTGCCACCTTGGGAGTCTTGCGCCTGGTAGACCTCTGTTCCGCCTTCCTCGCCCACAAAACTCTGAATCTGGAAGCGACCACCGACGAGCACGCCTGCGGCGATCTGGTTTTTCCGTTTCATTTCTGAAGAAAGCGATGGGCTCATTGGCAGGCCGATTCTACAAGCTATCTCCCTATCGACGGTAACAGGAATTTCCGTGAGCCGGGCTGCGGAGTCAAATGCGTCACATGTCCGGATATGAACGCTGTCGGACAACGCCAAGGCTGAGCAGACGAAATTCCCCCAGGCTCGCTAGTCGCGTGGGGAGCCCGCCGGCGAAGCGAGCGGGGACGAGGTGGCGGGTGTGGG
>PMZX01000064.1 GCA_003170035.1 Myxococcales bacterium
GCATTGAGACCCACGCCCTGGATGGGGAAGCCCTGGGTGTTGCCCGGCTGGTAGGTTCTATCCATGCCCAAGGCGAAGCTGGCCGAGCCGCCGACCTCCACGTAGGTCGCCTCCGAAGCGTAGTCCACGCCCATGCCCTTGCTGGTGAAGTTCTGCGCGTCACCAAAGTTTCTGAGGAAGCCCGTCGTATTCGTCGTCTGAAACAAATCATTGAGCTTGCCGGTCAGGAAATCCTGGAGCTGCTGCTGGGACATCCCGGTGGCGTTCAGGAACGCCACCGTATTCGGATCGGCCATATTGAGCTGGAAGGCGACGGAACCCGAAGCCTGGGCACGGACGTCCCTCCCCGAGGCCGCCAGCAACCCGAACGCGAGACCGAGAGTCACGACGGTTTTGCGCATGATGCCCAGCATTTTACTCCCTTTGCGCATCGCCGTCCTGGCTTTGGATGCCGCGCCCGCCGATGCGTCACGCGTCGTCGGGGATCTCTATCGACTCACAGCGACTGGCGCGCCAGCACGCCCCAGCACCGCTGCTCGCCGGACGGCGTGATGGCGCAGGCGAAGTCGGCGCCGGTGCTGACCTGTTTGAACTTTCCCGGGGGCGGGTGGGTGACGCCGAGATCGGCTCCCTGCCCTGCCGCCGAGCCCACCTCCCAGCAGGCCAGGGAGCCGTCGACCTTGATGCCACAGGCGTGGGCCTCGCCCGCGCTGATTTGATCGAACCGCCCGGGCACGGTCTTGGCCTGGCCGGATCGATCGCCACCCCAGCAAAGCGCGGCGCCGCCGGCACGGATGCCGCAGGTGAACGTCGCGCCGGCGCTGACCGCCAGGAACTTCCCGCTCGGGGACCGGGCCTGACCGAGACGTCGATCGCCCCAGCACGATACGCGGCCGCTGGTTGTGATCCCGCAGGTGTGGGTTCCGCCGGCGCTCACCTGCGTGAAGGTCTCGGCCGGGGCTTGGCTTTCGCCCTGGCTGTTCGCGCCCCAGCAGACGACGGACCTATCTGCCTGCAGGCCACAGGAATGTGCCCCGCCCGCTGTGACGGCGGTGAATCGTCCCTCGGGCGGCTTGCTTTGGCCGTCCCTATTATCGCCCCAACAGGAGACCGCGCCCTGGCGGCCGAGTGCACAGGTGTGGCCATCGCCGATACTGACCTCGGCAAAGGTCCCGGCAGGTGCGGCGGCCTGGCCGCGGTCGTTCTCCCCCCAGCAGCGCAAAGACCTGTCTTCGCGCACGCCGCAGACATGTTTCCCCGCGCTCAACTGCAGGTAGCGGCCGCCAGGTAAGGTGGTGTCCCCGAAGCTGTCGCTTCCCCAACAGGCGACAGAGCCATCGGTGCGCATGCCACAGCTGTGGGCGGCGCCCGAGCTGAGCATGATGAACTCACCAGCCGGCGCCTTGAGTTCTTGCGCCGCCTTCCAGCCCCAGCAAACCGCAGCCCCGTTCCTCTTCACGCCGCAGGTGTGCCGGTCACCGGCGCTCAGAGCCATGAACTGACCCCCCGGCGGGCTTGCCTGCCCGTCGTCGTTTGCCCCCCAGCAACCCACTGAGCCGTCATGGCGAATGGCGCAGACATGCTGCAATCCCACGCTGACCGTGAGGTGGCGTCCCTCGGGCGGCGCGCTCTGGCCCTTGTCGTTCCGCCCCCAGCAGATCACCGCGCCGTCCATGCGCAAGCCGCAAGTATTCCCTCCGCCCGCGCTCACTTGCAGAAAACGGCCGGCCGGGGCCTCGCACGCGCCGCTCGAATTGTCCCCCCAGCACACGACCTCGCTACCACGCCCCAGTGCGCAGACGTGACTTCCCCGGACCGTGCTCAACTGCACAAATCTGCCCTCGGGCGGGCCTGGCCGGTCGCCGGAAAACTTGCGCCCCCAGCAGGCAATGCCGCCGTCCTTGCGCAGGCCGCAAGTCTGCCCGTTTCCTGCACTGACTTGATTGAGGGCCCCGGGCGGCGGCGTGCTTTCCCCGAACTTGTTGCTGCCCCAGCAGATGACCGCGTTGTTGGTCACCAGCCCACAGGTATGGGCCTGTCCGGCGCTGACATGGAAGATCCTGACCCCGAGAGCGGTGTCCGCCGGTGTCCGCAGCGCAGGATCGGGCGCGGGCTCGGCGTCCGCAACTGGCGCCTTGGTCGGCGGCGCCTTGGGGCCGCAGCTACAAGCCTGGCAGAACGCCAGCAAGAGCAGAGCGCTGCGGCCAGGTGACAGGCTCATCAAATCTGCCCGCAACAATTCTAGAATTCGAGGTACGCGCCGACGCGGCCTTCGACGATCCAAACGAACTTGCTGCTGGTGGTCACCGCGCCAGCGCTGGACACGCTCGGGATGTCGCGGCTGCGCGGCAGCACCCCGACCTCGCCGAACACACCGACAGGACCCAGGCCGAAGCGCAGGCCCCCGGCGGCGCCATAGGCGATCTCGCGCTTCTCGCCGCTGCGACCGGCCAGGTTGGTGATGGCGAAAATCGCGCGGCCATAGACCGGCAGGATGGGCGGAACCACGGCAATCATCGGCCGCAATTCCAGATTGGTCTTGCTGCCTGATTTGTCGGCGAAGTCAGCCACGATGCCGAGTTGCAGCCGGATCAGCGACAGAACCGGCAGCATATAGCCAGGTGCCACCATGAGGTTGAGCTGTTCCCAGGCCCGTGGACTGGATACCTGGCCGCCCTTGCCCAAAGACCCCTCCACCACCCAGCCGGCCCGCGACAGGCCGGGCAAAAGAACGGTCGCGGTCAACACTACAGCCATGACGAATTTGCGCATCTTCTGTACCTCCGTGGGGCTTGACGTCTAAAGAGGGCACTATATTCGCGAACCGCCCCGGGGGCGAGGCCTATGCTTACCCCATCAAGGGCACTGGCAGGCCATGCGAGCCGGCAGATAAGGATCTCAGACAGCGCGCGGCCGGCTGAAAGAAGCTTCGGCAGGCGCAACAGCCCTGAAGTTTCAACCTAGCGCGATTCGGGCTATTCTCTGTCTTGTGTACTGGCGCCCCCGGCCCGCCCGGTGCCGCCAGCACCTTCAGCCATGTCAAACGACAACGACACCTCTTCCACTGGCAGCGCGCCGATCGAAGGTACGTCCGCGCCAAGCACCTCCTTCCCTTCATCGCCCGCTGGCGCGGTCCCGGCTGCACCGGCAGCAATGGCTCCAGCCGAAACGCCCTTGCCGCCCGTCGACCGTGCAGTCGAGGTGGCGGCGGCGACTGCACCGCCCGCGGCGACCGCAGTCCCGGCACATCTTGCGTCCACCGCTTCGAGTTCGGCAGCGCCCGAGCATGTCGAGTCGCTGTCACCAGCACGCCAGCTCGCCATCCAGCACGCGATCGCATACGCCGATGCGGCCGACGCAGTGCTGGCTTCCGCGCGGGACGCGCCCGGCGGGCCCGTGCTGACCCTGTACCGAGAGGCCATCTACTGGTTGCTGGTGCAGGACGGAACAGGGGGCGTTCCGCTTGTCGCTGCCTTTGAAGCCACCCCCCCGGCGCTGCTCGAGAAAGCGGCCGGCGGTCGCGACAACTTGGCCCGGCTGCGCACGGTCCTGGCCATGCACGCCTTCATTGCCAGCGCAGACCTGTCCCGCGACGAGCAGCTCGCCATCGCGCAGATCGCACGCCGATTCGTTCACGCGCTCCTCAACCACATCACCGGCAAGCCGACACGTGATGCCAGGGCTCGGATCCGACGGCGCAACAGCCTGCTGGTCGTTGTTGCGTTGGCCGTTCTGTGTGGTGTTGTGGCCCTGAACTACCTGGGGACCGCGCCCACGAACCTGGCCAAGGGCAAGCCGTGGCGGACAAGCAGCGTCTCGGGGGGCCCCTTCCCGCCCAACCTCATCTTCCACACCGGCTTCGAGAACAGTCCCTGGTTCGAGATCGACCTGGAGAAGTCCATGTCCGTGCAAGGCGTGAGAATCAGGAACCGCTCCGATTGCTGTGGCGAGAAGGCCATACCGCTGGTCGTGGAGCTCAGCATGGATCGCCAGAGGTGGCAGGAGGTCGCCAGGATGGCTTCCGCCTTCACGGTCTGGAACCCGAGCTTCACTTCCGTGACCGCCCGCTACGTCCGCGCGCGCGTGGACCGCGAGAGCGTGTTGCACCTGGAGGAGGTCCAGATCTTCTGACGGCCAACGCCCGCGCCAAGAGGCAAACGGTCCCAACGCGTGTCCCCCTGTCCGGCGCAGCGGGGACGAGCAAAAGGCAGGTGGGCGCTGTCGGGCGCCGTCCGGGCCTGCCGGTCGGCCGGGGATGCCGTTCTTGCGAGTTTCTGCGCAGGCCCAGTACACTGGTAGTCTGATGCAGCCAACCGGCGAGATCGGCAGCAACGGCGTCCCAGCAGCGGGCGCCCTGCAATCTGACGGGAAGATGGCCACCCCAGCCGCCCAGGCCGACCGCGCGAGCCCGGCGCCTTCCAACGAAGGGATTCGCGCCGCCGAGTTCCGGGCCGTGTCCGCGGCCGTCGTCGCAGCCGCTGGTGACAGTGCTCCTGCCCAGGGGTGGGCGAACGCCGTGCCACCGGGGAGCGTGCTGGCTGCGGTCTCCTCCTGGCTCGCGGGGCCGCTTTCCAACCGGCGCCGGGCTTGGTTCTTCGGTGCGATTGTACTGCTGCTGCTGGTGTCGACCGTGAACTACAAGTCGGTTCCCTACTGGTCGTTCTGGGGCCTGGACTTCTACGGCATCTACACCTACCAGCACTGCGCCGCCGGCACCGACATCGCCAACCATCCCTATCGCGGAAACGCAGTCCTGTGCGGTGAATACACCGGACGGGAGTACAACCATCCGCCCCTGGCCTTTGTGCCAATGACGTGGACCAGACTGTTCGATTTCGCCACCGCGATAAGGATCTGGGCCACCACCATCGCCGTCGTGCTGGTGGCGGTTGTGTTTCTCTGGGTTCCACGGGAGCAGAGACGATGGCCCGTGTGGCTTTTGGCGGCGCTGCTGCTCCCCCAACTGCCCTCGCTGTTCGCCATGGAACGCGGCAACGACGACATCCTGGTGGTCATCACCTGGTCGTTTGCCGCCTGGTTTTTCGCGAAGCGGAAGGACTTCCTGGCGGGCTTCGCCATGGGAGCTGCGGCTCTCGCGAAGGTCTACCCCGCTTTCAGCGCATGCGCCGTGCTCGCCGGGGCATTCCTCGGCTGCTTCCGACCGCAGTTCGACGGCCCCAGGTTCGCACGGATGCTCCGCCTGGTGGCAGGTTTCGTCGTCGGCACCGTGTTCTTCTTCGTGATTCTCTGGCAGGACTCAGTGGCGTTCTTCTTCCATATGCTCCCCGGGATGGTCAGCACCATGGGTGCCTTCATCGACGGCGCGTCCCATTCCGTGCCATCCGTGTTCGGCGCCAACAACACCAATCCCACCATGATCAGCCTCGGCTTGCTGGTGCTGTGGGCGCTGGCGGACTCCGCGATCCTTTTTCGCGACCCACTGCTGGCTTTCGCCGGCTCGCTCGCCTTTTCGACCTACTTTGCCGGAATCAGCTACGACTACAACCTGATCACCGTCTACCCGCTGTTCTACGTGCTGGCAGGACGGGTGTTCTCTAGGCGAGATGGTGTTCTGGGCATCGAGTCCAAAGCTCTGTTTTTCGGGCTGTTCGCCATGGTCGGTCCCCGTGGCCTGTTCATCAACTCGTGGATCCATGCCACGCTGTTCTCGGTGTTGATCCAGGTCGTGTTTCTGGCCTGGCTCGCCTACGAACTCGCCCGCAAGGACTGGCGCACCGCTTGACCACGCGTCGACCCTTCTTGTGGCCCCGCCGGCTCTTCCTGGCACGGTCCGGCGGACGTGATAGCTTCAGATGGGCCGAACGGCCGGTTTGACCGAGGACAGGACGATGACCAATCTCGTAGGGAAGAAAGCACCAGAGTTCACGGAGAACGCCGTGACCGGTGATGGGAAGTTCACCAAGATCTCGCTGTCGGACTACCGCGGGCAGTGGATCGTGCTGTTCTTCTACCCGGCCGACTTCACCTTCATCTGCCCGACCGAGATCACCGAGTTCTCCCGCCGCGAAAAGGAATTCAAGGAACTGGGCGCGGTGGTGCTGGGCTGCTCGACCGACTCGAGGTACTCGCACAGGGAATGGATCAAGGGCAGCCTGGGCACCCTTACCCACCCGCTCATCGCGGACTTCAACAAGAAGATCGCGCGCGACTACCAGTGCCTGGACGAGAATCTGGGTGCCGCCCTGCGCGCCACATACATCATCGATCCCGACGGCGACATCGTGCACGCCGATTGCAACATCATTCGCATCGGCCGCTCGGTGGACGAAGTGGTGCGACTGCTGCAGGCAGCGCGGACCGGCGATCTGGTTCAGGCTGGCTGGAAAGTGGGCGACAAGACGCTGGGCAAGGGGTAGGCGCAGGACAGCCAGCAAGCAAGGAAGGACGAACCCTCGTGTCGATCACGCCCAGAGCCCGACCCAACGTCGAGAAGATGTCCGGCTACACGCCCGGCGAGCAGCCACGGCCGGGCGAGCGCGTGGTCAAGCTCAACACCAACGAGAACCCGTTTCCCCCCAGCCCGCGCGTGGTCGAGGCCATCCGCAGCATCGATCCCGAACGGCTGCGGCGCTACCCGAACCCCAGCGCAGAGGAGTTCCGCCAGACCGCGGCGCGGGTACACGGGGTTTCGCCTGACATGATCGTGGCGGGCAATGGCAGCGACGAGATCCTGGCCATGGCCGTGCGCACATACCTGGGCCCGGGCGACGTTTTCGCTTACCCGGATCCGACCTACTCGCTCTACCCCGTTCTGGCCGAAATGGGCGAGGTCAGGGTCGTCACCGTGCCTTGGGATGCAGGCTGGGATCTGCCCGTCGACGCGCTCCTTGGTACCGGCGCCCGGGCCATTTTCTTCGCCAACCCCAACGCGCCGACCGGCACACTGGTGCCAACCGCCCGGGTGCGGGCACTGGCGGCCCGCTTCTCCGGCCTGCTCCTGGTCGACGAGGCCTACGTGGACTTTGCCGACGAGAACAGCCTGCCCTTGCTGCACGAATTCCCCAACCTGATCGTCAGCCGCACCTTGAGCAAGGGCTACGCTCTGGCCGGGCTGCGCTTCGGCTACGCCATTGCCGCGCCCGCCGTTGTGTCGGAGATGAACAAGGTCAAGGACAGCTACAACTGCGACGCCATCGCCACCCGCGCGGCCACCGCGGCCCTGCAGGACCAGGACTACGCGCGCCGCTCCTGGGAGCATGTACGGGCTGAACGCGGTCGCCTGAGCGAGGCGCTGCAGCGACGGGGCTGGCAGGTGATCCCCAGCCAGGCCAACTTCGTGCTGGCCACCTGTCCGGGCGGCAACGCCGCGGCGATCTACCGCGCGCTCAAGGGCAAGGGAATCTTGGTTCGCTTCTTCGACAAGCCCGGCCTCACGGACAAGCTGCGCATCACCATAGGCACGGCCGAGGAGAACGACCAGCTCTTGGCCGCGCTCTCGGCCCCATGACCAAGCCTCCTTCCCGCCCCCAGGACGACCACACCGCGGCGAAAGCGGCCGAGACGGATGCGGAGGACACCGGGGCGCAGGCCCCGCTCGAGCCCGACCTGGTGGAGAGCGACGCGCCCGAACTCATCCCGCCTGCCATGGAACGACGCCTGGCGCACGCGCGCGATCCGGTCCAACGTTTCATCAACGAGGCGCGCCGCTACGCGCGCCTGGATGAGGAGCAAGAGCGCGAACTGATCAAGGCCGCGCGCGAACGCGGCAACGTTGACGCCGCTCGCACCCTGGTGCTGCACAACCTGCGTCTGGTCGTGTCCATCGCCTACCAGTACCGGCGGGCGTGGCTCAACCTGCTCGACCTCTTCCAGGAGGGTGCGGTCGGTCTGATGGAGGCAGTGCGCCGCTGGGACCCGGACATGGGCACGCGCTTCGGCTCCTATGCGGCCTACTGGATTCGCGCCTGCATCCTGCGTTTCCTGATGACCAACTCGCGCCTGATCCACGTGGGTAACACCCGCGCAGGACGCAAGCTGTTCTTCCGCCTGGAGAAAGAGCGGCAGAAGTTGCTGGCCGAGGGCATCGATCCCACGCCCAAGCTGCTGGCTGCCCGGCTGGAGGTCGACGAGACTGACCTCGCCGAGGTGTCCGCGCACCTGGCCTCGCGTGAGGTTTCTCTGGAACCGCGGCCCGACGAAGAAGGCGTGCCCTTGGCCGAGAAGATCTCGATTCACCAGGCCTCGCCCGAGCAGCAAGCCGAGCGAGGCGAGCTGTCGCAGGCCGTGCGCCGGCTCATGGATGACTTCGAGAGCAAACTGGATGACGAGCGCGCGCGGGCCGTGTGGCGTGAGCACCTGGCCGCCACCGGCGAGGCGGTTTCGCTGTCAGCCATGGGTGCGCGCTACGGCGTTTCCAAGCAGCGCATGGGCCAGATCGCCGAGAAGCTGAAGGCGCAGTTCCGCGAGCGAGTGATCACAGAACTCGGCGCTGACATCCAGATGTCGTGGCAGCGCGACGATTGACCGCTGCGCGCAGATTCCCTCNNGGTGTTCCAGAATCAGGACCGCTGATTCAGTCGCGGGAGGATCTCGCCGGCGGATCTACTGCGCCTCTTGCGCGGCCTCCTGGCGTTTGACGTTCATGGCCTGCAGCCCCTTGGGCCCCTTGGTGATGTCAAACTCCACTGTCTGGCCNNTGGGACAACGAACGATATCCCTCTGCCGTGATCGCCGTGTAGTGGACAAAAACGTCCTCCTCCCCATCCCGCGCGATGAATCCGTACCCCTTGGAATCGCTGAACCATTTCACCTTCCCGGTTGCCATTGCCATTCACTGCCTCCTCAAACTGTACTGATCTCCGCCACGCCCCAACGGAATTGTCTGGGGCGCACAGGCAAAAGGGTACGGCTCTGCGACCGCCTGTCAAGACCCTAGCTGGTGGTTCGCACGCACATGGAAAGTAGGCAAAACAACGCACCTGTGGCGTCGTCGGCGGACATTGGGGCACAAATCGCGGCTATTCCGTAAGCGCCCACACGGACGCAATTCTCGACGTTGCAGCCGGGAGCGAAACGGCCTTTCGGTTGACTGTGATTCGTACTTGGCTCAGGGGGTGGTAGAAAACACCCGGATCTCGCCCCATGCGCTGCCCTTTCTGCTCCGCCACCGAAGACAAGGTCGTGGACACCCGTCCCAGCGAAGACGAGCAGATTGTGCGGCGCCGCCGCGAATGCGCCGGGTGCGGCAAGCGTTTCACCACCTACGAGCGGGTCGAGGAACTGCTCCCGTCGGTAGTCAAGAAGGACGCGCGGCGCGAGCCGTTCGACCGGGCCAAGCTGCTGGCAGGGGTCACCAAGGCCTGCGAAAAGCGGCCGGTTCCCATGGCCGCCCTGGAGCAGCTTGCGGATTCCATCGAACGGTCGCTGCGTGAAACCGGCGAAAAGGAGATCGCGTCGTCGCGGCTGGGCGATGCCGTGCTGAGCCGCCTGCGCGAGATCGACGACGTGGCCTATCTGCGCTTCGCCACCGTGTACATGCATTTCAAGGACGCGAGCGAGTTGCTGAGCGAAGTACAGAGGCTTCTGCGCTGGAAAGGCCAGGACCCATGAGCAAAGCCTTCTCCGACGCTGACCGACGCTTCATGCACGAGGCGCTGGCCCTGGCCGAACGCGGCCGCGGCCAGACCCGCCCCAATCCTGTGGTGGGCGCCCTGCTGGTGCGTGGCGGCCGTGTGTTGGC
>PMZX01000308.1 GCA_003170035.1 Myxococcales bacterium
GGCGAACATGGGCTCGATCGAGATGGTGCGGAAGGAAATGCCGAGCGCCGCGGCCAGCGCCGCAGCGTCGCTGCGCGAGTGGTCCGAGGAGAAACGCGAGGGCATGGACACGCCCAGCACGTTGGCCGGCCCAAGCGCGCGCGCAGCCAGGCAGGCCACCACCGCCGAGTCGATGCCGCCCGAAAGCCCAACCAGAGCGCCCGAGAAACCGCAGCGCCGGGCATAGTCGCGGGTCCCGAGCACCAGGGCTTCCAGCGCCGAGCGGGCGTCGGATTCCACGACCGGCCTGACCGTGCCGCGACCGGCGTCCAGATCGACCACCACCAGATCAGTCGCATGCTCGGCCGCGCGCGCGATCACCTCGCCGTGCGCGTCCAGCGCCAGACTGGATCCGTCGAAGATCAGGTCATCCTGTCCCCCGACCTGATTGACGAACACCAGCGGGAGGGCCCAGTGCCGGGCCACCTCGGCCAGCATGCGCGGTCGCAGGTGGCGCTTCTCCATCGTGTAGGGCGAGGCCGCAATGTTGATGAGCAGGTCAGCGCCCGCGGCCACCAGCTTCTCGATGGGATCCTCGCGATATAGGCGCCGGGGCCAGAAATCGCCGTCGTTCCACATGTCCTCGCAGATCGAGATGCCCAGGCGACGGCCCGCAAACTCTGCCGGCGCCACCGTCTGGGCTGGTTCGAAATAGCGCCATTCATCGAAGACGTCGTAGGTCGGCAACAGCGACTTGCGATGGACCGAGACGATGCGGCCCTGGTGGATGAGCGCAGCGGAGTTGGCGATCCGGCGACCCACTGGCGACTCGGGCAGCAGCTCCGGAAATCCCACGATCACCGCCGTCGATCGGCCGGCANNGCGCGCTCCAACAAATCGCGCGGCGGATAGCCCGAGAGCGCCAACTCGGGAAGCACCAGGAGATCGGCCCCCGCTGCCTCGGCCGCAGCCAGGGCCTGCTCGGCCAGGCGCAGATTGCCGTCAAAGTCCCCCACCGTGGGGTTGATCTGGCCGAGTGCGATCTTCACGTTGGCTATTGTACCTACGCTCGATACCCCACGGCGTCCAGG
This sequence comes from Myxococcales bacterium, assembly GCA_003170035.1. GTDB lineage: Bacteria > Myxococcota_A > Polyangia > Fen-1088 > Fen-1088 > Fen-1137. The sequence continues at coordinate 1,071 of PMZX01000308.1, forward strand.
GCCGCGTCTTGCAACGCCGGACGCAGCGCCCGGAAGCGCGGATCCTTGTGCACGGTCGGATGGACGAAGTTGCTCAGCAGCACGATGCAGGTTTCGCGTTCAGGGTCGATCCAGAGCGAGCACCCGGTGAAACCCAGGTGGCCCACCGCCTGGCGAGACAGGCGATCCCCGGCGAGCGATCCCGTGGCCGCCGGCCCGTCCCAGCCCAGGCGCCAGGTCGACCCCGGGATCCCGGCCGACCGCCAGAACAGCCGCAGCACCTCGGCCGGGACCACAGGCGCGCCGCCCGCCGGCGCAGTATCGCGCCAGGCAGCGCACAGGGCGCTGGCCAGCCCTAGCAGATCGGCAGCGTCAGCGAACAGCCCGGCGTGACCCGCCACCCCGCCCATGGCAAAGGCGTTGAGGTCGTGCACCTCACCGCAAAGCATGCGCTGCCGCACCGGACAGCACTCGGTGGGCGCTGGCGTCCGGCCGGCAAGCACTGTTGATCCAGCGAAACCCGTGGCGCGCAGCCCGAGTGGCGCGAACAGCAACTCCTCGGCCAGCGCGTCCAGTCGGTTTCCCAGCCCACGCTCCACCAAATCGCCCAGCAGAATGAAGCCCAGGTCCGAGTAGAGCGACCGCGTCCCTGGCTGGTAAGCCAGTGGCTCTGCCGCGGCCAGGGCCACGATCCGTTCGCGGCCGTCCGCAGGAGCCGCGCCGTTGTCGACAACCTGCTCGAAGAACGGGCGATGGGCGGCAAAGCCGGCGGCATGGGCCAACGCCCGCCGCAGGGTCACCTCGGGCCGGGCTGCCAGGGCCGGCAGGTGCTTGCCGAGCGGGTCATCCAAAGCCCAGATTCCGCTGCCGACCCCGCGCATGACCAGCAGGCTGGTCACCACGGCCTTGGTTAGCGACGCCAGGTCGTAGACCACGTCAGGAGTGAGCCTCTCGACATCCGGGACGATTTGTCGATGGCCAAATGCATCAAGAAACTGCACCTGCCCGCCTTGTGCAAGGCCCAGAACCAAACCAGGGATCACGCCGTCGTCGACGGCACGCTGGGCCACGGCGCGGACAAGGCTGAACTTGGCGGCCATGCCTGCGAGGCTATCAGTTTTGCGGCCGGGTTTCGTCCCACTCGGCAAAATCGCGCGCTAGTATGGTTGCCCCCCGGGATGCTTGGGCGTACCTGACAGCGATGAGATTCGGACACTATGAGCTCTTCGACCGCTTCGCCGTCGGCGACATGGCCGAGCTGTACCTGGGCCGCGCCCATGGCGAACAGGGCTTCGAAAAGCCGGTGGCCATCAAGCGCATCCTGCCGCATCTGGCTGCCGACGAGCGCTTCGTGAAGATGCTGCTCACCGAGGCGCGCATCCACGCCTCGCTGTCGCACAAGAACATCGTACAGATTCATGACCTCGGCATCTCGGCCGAGGGCGAGTATTTCATCGTGCTCGAGTACGTGGATGGCCGCGACCTGGGCGAGCTGCTCGGGGTGCTGCGCAAGTCGTCCAGCGACGATGGCCTGCCCAGACGCCTGGACGACGCGGTCGCCCTGTACATCATGGGCGAGCTGGGCGAGGGCGTGCATTTCGCGCATGAGCTGCGCGGGCCGGACGGCCGGCCCACCGGCCTGGTCCATCGCGATATCTCGCCTGACAATGTGCTGCTCTCGTATGCGGGTGAGGTGAAACTGTCCGACTTTGGCGCGGCCAAGCGGCGCACCGATGACTCGCAGGTTTCGTCGCTCAAGGGAAACCTGGCCTATATGTCGCCGGAACAGGCGCGCGGCGCCGCCCTTGACCGACGCAGTGACATCTACTCGATGGGAGCAGTGTTGTTCGAGCTTCTCACTGGGTATCCGCTGCGCGATTCGTCCAACCAAGCCGAGACCTGGCGACAGGTGGCCTCGGGCCTGGTGTTCTCGCCCCAACAGCGCCGGCCGGACCTGCCGCCACAGCTGGCGCGACTGATCGCCGATTCGCTGGCCCCTGATCCGCGCGATCGCTTTCCTGATGCCCGCGCCTTTGCCGAAGCCTGTCGCCGGGCACTCGATCTGGTCCCACGTTCACCTTCCGGCGAGGCCACCGAGCTGAAGCTCTTGCTGCACACCTTGGTCCCGCCCGGCCGTGTGGCCCGTCCTCGGCCGGCCTCAAAGGTAATCCGGCTGGCAGCCGATCTGTGGGCCGACGAGACTGCCCCCGAGTCCGAGATTCCCTTGCAGGGTGATGTCCCCAAGCGCGCGGGGACTGCCGCGCAGAGAGCGACTGGCGGACTAACCCCAGCCGGCAAGTCGCCCCGGCCCTC
>PMZX01000079.1 GCA_003170035.1 Myxococcales bacterium
GCGTTACTCTCGCGTCTCATCTTGCCAGAAGCCCGGTAGGTCACGGGCCATTTCCTGAACCACGCTGTTCGTTTGGCTGTCTGCTCTCGGGGGGTGAACATGAGCGAGCTCGACGTCTGTGGCCTTTGGGGTACCTGTCTTCGTCGCACGCAGGATCTGCGCGAAAGATTGCGCTGGACCGAGGCGACGCCACCTGGCCACGTTGTTGCCAGCCTGCTCGCGCTAGCGGTGGCGTTTGTAGCGCCAGCTTGCGACCGCGAGAAGGCTCCGCGGCCGACGGAAGTCGTTGCCTCCGCGCTCAACGCGAGCCCCAAGCTAGGCGACTTCGTGCTCGAAGCACAGCCCAGCATCCGGCTGCAGACCGGCGGCCTGGTTGTGAACGGCGGCGATATCGGCGCGCGCGGAACGGGCAGTGGTCCGTTTTTGTCAGGCGGTGTAGCTATCGACGCCTTCACGGGTGTCCAGGTTCAATCCACGCACAACCTCATCGCGGACTCGGTCCGGCTGGGGACGGGCGTCACCGTGGGCGACATACAGACCAACCGCTTTGTCAACGGCGTGGGCACGACCCACGGACCGTTTCGGGGCTGGTGCCCCTGCCGGCCGTACCCACGGCGTGCGGCGCTTCACCTGGTACCGCCAACATCACGGTGGGAACCGGCGCAACGGTGACGGCGTCGCCTGGGCCATTCGCGGCGGTCAGCGTTGGAACAGGCGGCAAGCTGCGCCTCAACAGCGGCCGCTACGACATGACGAACCTTACCGTGGGCACTGGCGCGCGAATCGAGGCGCTTGGGTCGGTCCAGATTCGCGTTGCAAGCCGTCTGAGCACCTCCTCCGGCAGCTTCATCGGAGCCGCATCAGGCACCACCCTGACCGCGCGCGACCTGCGCATCGAGATTTCGGGACAGAACGGCACCACGGGAGCTCTCGGCGCGACCCCGCCGGCCGCGTCGCTGGGCACCGGCAACGCGGTGACCGCCCTCATCTTGGTTCCCAACGGGACCCTCGTTATGGGAACCGGGATTGTGGCCACCGGGGCATTCATGGCGCGCGACATCGACGCGGGCGGGGCCGGTGCAAGGATCGTGTTTCAGGACGGATTCGCGGCGTGCACCGGGGCGAGCTGCGACGATGGGAATCCGTGCACGGTCGACGGGTGTAGCGCTTGCGGCGAATGCACCCATGCGGCTGCCCTCGCGGGAACGTCATGTGGCAACGGCAACGCCTGCGACGGCGCTGAAGCTTGCGACGGCGCCGGCCACTGTGTCCCCGGCACACCTGTCACCTGTGCCCCGCCGGACCAGTGCCACAGCGCCGGCGTGTGCAACCCGGCCACGGGACTCTGCTCGAACCCGCCGCTGCCAAACGGCACGGCCTGCAATGACGGAAACCACTGCACGCAGAACGACACCTGCCAGAGCGGTCTGTGCACCGGAAGCAACCCGGTGGTGTGTGGGTCCGGTGACCAGTGCCGCGACGCCGGGACTTGCAATCCGGCGACCGGGGTGTGCAGCAACCCGGCCAAGCCGAACGGGACGCTGTGCAACGACGGCAACGCATGCACGCACACCGACGTGTGTGAGGGCGGAGCGTGCGTGGGCTCCGAGCCGGTAGTTTGCGCGGCGGCTGATCAGTGCCACAGGGTTGGCGTGTGCAATTCCACAACGGGAGTGTGCTCGAACCCGAACAAGCCTGACGGCGCAGGTTGCAACGATGGCAACGGATGCACGCAAACCGATACCTGCCAGGCGGGGCAGTGCGTGGGCGCCAACCCGGTGGTGTGCGTCGCCAAGGACCAGTGCCACGACGTAGGCACCTGCGACCCCGGCACTGGCGGTTGCAGCGATCCGGCGAAGCCCGACGGGACGGGATGCAACGACGGGACCCTATGCACACAGACGGATACCTGCCAGGCCGGCCTGTGCGTGGGCGCCAACCCGGTGGTCTGCACGGCGAGCGATCAGTGCCACGCCGTCGGAGTTTGCGACCAAGGAACGGGCATCTGTCCGAATCCGGCCAAGCCCGAGGGCACCCTTTGCGATGACGGAGATGTGTGCACGTCAGGAGAGACGTGCAGGGCCGGGGTGTGCCAAGGGGCAGAGTCGCAGGTTTCGATCAAGAGCGTGGGAGGGGGCGATGACCACACGTGCGCGGTACGCGGGGACGGCTCGCTGTGGTGCTGGGGGCGGAACTGGGCCGGGCAACTCGGCAACGGAACGACTGACGATAGTTTGACGCCGCAGCGAGTGGGCACGTGGAGTTGGGCATCGGTGTCGAGTGGCAGCTACCATAGCTGCGCGATCCGCAAAGACGGGACGCTGTGGTGCTGGGGACTGAACTCGGATGGTGAGCTGGGCGGGGGGACATACAGCGACAACAGCACGACGCCGGCACAAGTGGTCGGACAGGACTGGACGGCTGTGAGTGCCGGCGCGATATACACGTGTGGCATACGAGGAGACGGCACGTTGTGGTGCTGGGGGGCCAACTGGTACGGGAACGTGGGAAGCACGGAGGCCGGCGGTGGGAGCGCGACGCCGGTGCGGGTGGACGCTGGAACGTGGGCCAGCGTCTCGACTGGGGACTGGCACACGTGCGCGATTCAGGCGAATGGAGGCCTGTGGTGCTGGGGAAGGAACGACTCTGGCGAATTGGGGAATGGATCATTGACGGCAAGCCAGACGCCAGTACAAGTGGGGGAGGCGAGCTGGCGCAGTGTCGGAGCGGCAGGGAGATATACCTGCGGGATACGAACGGATGGGACATTGTGGTGCTGGGGTGCGAACGACGCAGGACAACTGGGCACGGGGACAGGCGCGGACAGTGCCACGCCAATGCAGGTAGGGAACGCGCAATGGATAGACGTGACAACAGGAAGGTTTCACGTCTGCGGAACGCAAGTGGACAGGACGCTGTGGTGTTGGGGCGCAAACGGGTTTGGGCAGCTCGGAGACGGCACAGACCAAGAGAGGCCGACGCCAGTGAAAGTGGGAGGACCAGACTGGACCATGGTGGGCGCTGGCCGGTATCAAACCTGCGGCAGTCACGCCAAGGGGAGTCTCTGGTGTTGGGGTTACAATGACCAGGGCCAGTTGGGCGACGGAACAACGACAAACCGGCTAACGCCGACCCGGGTAGACACAGGAGGCTGCGCCACAGTCTCGGTGTGCGGGAATGGTCATGTCGAGGCAGGCGAAACCTGCGACGACGGAAATTACGCCTCGGGTGACGGGTGCTCGGCCGACTGCCAAATCGAGAAGTGCTTCGGCGTCGTGTGCGTGGGGCTGGACCAGTGCCGCGAGGGCGGCGTTTGCGATCCGGCAACTGGTCTATGCTCCAACACGGCCAGACCCGACGGGACAGGCTGCGACGATGGCAACGCATGCACACGGATCGACACTTGTCAGACCGGCGCCTGCGTGGGGAGCGACCCGGTGGTGTGCACGGCGCCCGACCAGTGCCACGAAAGCACGTGTGACGTGACCACGGGGGGATGCTCGACCGCAGCGAAGGCCGACGGCATGCCGTGCAACGATGGCGATGCGTGCACGCAGACTGATACCTGCCAGTCCGGGATCTGTGTGGGTACCAACCCGGTGGTTTGCGTGGCGGCCGACCAATGCCACGAAGCCGGGACCTGCGATCAAGGAACCGGGACATGCATGAACTTTGCGAAGGCCGACGGGACGCAGTGCAGTGGCGGGGACTCGGGGGCGGCCAATGGATTCTGCCAGGAAGGCGCCTGTCGCGAGACGACATGCCCCTCCATTTTCATGGTCCGCGCGGGCGACGCTGACACCTGTGCAGTGCGATCGGATGGGACGCTCTGGTGCTGGGGTTACAACGGCGACGGTGAGCTTGGAAACGGAGGGACACGAAACAGCGACGTCCCTGTCCAGATCGCTGGCGCAGATTGGGCAACCGCGGACATAGGATCGGATCATGCCTGCGCCATCGATCGCGGCGGCAGCCTGTGGTGTTGGGGATCGAACTGGACTGGGCAATTCGGCAACGGCACGACGACAAGCAGCCTGGTTCCGGTGCAAGGCCCGGGAGGTAGCTGGCTCGACATACGGACGGCGTTCATCCACACCTGCGCTCTTCAGTCGGATGAGACGCTTTGGTGTTGGGGTGCCAACTGGTACGGCCAACTCGGCGACGGAACTACCCAGGACAACGCGTCTCCTGTGAAGGTTGCCGGCGATGGCTGGCGTGCCTTTGACGTGGGCGGCCAGCATTCCTGCGGCATCCACCCCGACAGGACACTCTGGTGCTGGGGTGCAAACTGGTCCGGCCAGCTTGGAAACGGGACCACGGAAGACAGCGCGGCGCCGGTGGCGATCACCGGAGGATACTGGACGGGCCTGTCATTGGGAGGCAATCACACCTGCGCAATCCGGCAGGACAAGACGCTCTGGTGCTGGGGTGGAAACTGGTCGGGTCAACTGGGGGATGGCACAGCCCGGGACAACCCGACCCCGCAGCAAGTGCCTGGCGAGGGCTGGAAGGGTGTGAGCGCCGGCAATGAACACACATGTGGCGTCCGTGAAGACGGCACGCTTTGGTGCTGGGGCCAAGAGTGGGGGACGGTGGTCGACGGCGTGACCTCGGTCAGCCTGACGCCGCTCCAGATTGCTGGGACGGGCTGGGGCAGCGTTGCAGCGGGTTCGTATCACACCTGCGGGCTCAAGTTTGACGGGACGCTCTGGTGCTGGGGTGTCAACTGGACGGGCCAACTGGGCAATCAGAGTACGCAGGATAGTGACGTTCCGGTCAAGGTGGGGGAAGACGCGTGTGGCGGGCCGGTTTGCGGCGATGGCCGGCTCGATTGGGGGGAAGGGTGCGACGATGGCAACACCATCAGCGGCGATGGTTGCACGGCCCTGTGCAAGCAAGAGTACTGCGGGGACGGAGTCCTGCAGCCGGCCCTGGGCGAACAATGCGACGACGGGAACTACGACGCCGGGGATGGCTGCGATTGGAACTGTCGCCTGGAAGTCTGCGGCGATGGGATAGTGGAAGGGCTTGAGGAGTGCGACGACGGGAACACCATCGACGGCGATGGCTGCTCGGCAGGCTGCAAGGTCGAGCGATGCCACAGCGTCGTGTGCGCCGGCGACCAGTGCCATTCGGCAGGCACTTGCGATCCGGCAACGGGCCTTTGCTCCGCGCCGGAGCTACCCAACGGAACGGCGTGCGACGATGGGAGCGTGTGCACGCAGGGCGACACCTGCCAGGCTGGTGCCTGCGTGGGTGGAAAGCCAGTAACCTGTTGGCCGTTGGACCAATGTCATGCGGCGGGTCTGTGCAACACAGCAACCGGTCAATGCACGAATCCGGTAGCGGCCGACGGGTCTGCGTGCGACGACGGGAACCTCTGTACGAAAGCGGATACATGCCAGGGCGGGGTATGCCAAGGCATCGCTATCACGTGCAATACGCCAGGACAATGCCAGACAGGCACAGGCACATGCAGGCCCGAAACGGGGAGATGCATCTACCCGGCGATACCGGAGGGGACGCAGTGCGATGACATCAACGTGTGCACCACTGGCGACCACTGCGAACAAGGCTACTGCGTCGGCGAATTGGGTACCTGCCCAAATCCTACTGTTGCAAATGATCTGGCCAGCGCGATGTCGGCGACATACCTGGGTCCGAACCCACCTCAGACGGGCGTCGCCCCGGGGACCATAGAGCCACGCCGAGCCGGGGCCTTGCATGGTGTGGTGAGGGTCCGGGACGGAGGACCGCTCCCCGGTGTGACAGTGAAGATAGCGTCGCACCCAGAATTCGGCCAGACCACCAGCGCGGACGACGGAAGCTTCGCGCTGGTGGTCAACGGCGGTGGTCCTCTCCTAGTCACCTTCGCCAAGCTGGGGTACCTTCCCGCCCATCGTCGCATGAGCGTGGATTGGCAAGCGCATGCCTCGGTTCCGGATGTCGCTCTCGTCATTCGGAATCCGAACGCGACGCACGTAACACTCGGGACCGACGCGCCGTCGCAGCTCGTCGAGGGGAGTGAGGAAACGGACAGTGCTGGGACACGGCGTGCGCTGTTGTTCGTACCGCCAGGAACGGGCGCCTATCTCCAGACACCTGGTGGAACGCTGTTGCCTGTTTCACAGCTAACCGTTCACTCCACCGAGTATACCGTCGGTCCGGACGGCCCTGCCGCAATGCCCGCACCGCTTCCTCCGAACTCCGGCTACACTTATGCCATCGAGTACGCCGCTGACGAGGCCGATCAGGCGACAGCCCAATCGGTGCTGTTTAGCCAGCCGTTGGTTCACTATGTGGATAACTTCCTCAACTTCCCCGTCGGGGGAACCGTACCTGCCGGCTACTACGACCGCCAAGAGGGCAGATGGATCGCCTCGGACAATGGCCGCGTGGTGGCCATTGCCAACATTGCGAATGGTGTCGCGAACATGGTTGTCAATAGATCCGGGGTAGTCGCCGATGGCACCGCTCTTGCGGCCCTTGGAATTTCCGAGGCAGAACGGAGAATGCTTGCAGCGCAATATGTCGCTGGGCAGCAGCTCTGGCGAGTTCCGATTCCCCACTTTTCTTCATGCGATCTAAACTGGTTGCTCATTCCCAAGAGACCGGCACCCCCGCCGGTGCAGCCTCCGCCGCAACTGCCTGAACCGACGACCGATGAGCCAACCTGCGAGGACGGCTGCGTTATCGAGCCTGAGAATCGCGTTCTCGGTGAGACGATTCCAGTTGTAGGAACCCCGTTCTCCTTGACGTACCGGAGCAGCCTCGTGCCCGGGGCACTCTCTCAAAACACCATCAGAATCCCGCTGACCGGCCCAACCGTGTCTCCAAATCTCCTCGAAGTTGTATTGTATACTCAAATTGCGGGAAGGACTGTGCGTGAGACATTCGCTCCGAACCCAAACACCAGCCGGGTGTTCGCCTGGGACGGCCGCGACGCAACCGGACAAGAAGTCCAAGGGCCACAGGGCCTGCATGTTTGGATCGGATACACCTACCCCGGAGTCTACGGAGCAGTCTGGCCGGATGACGAAGGGTTGGCGTTCCTAGACTACCCTTCCACGGTTAGTGGAGTCCCAGGCCGCGAGAGGATTACTATGTGGCAAAGCTACGTCTGGACGGTGTCCGGCGACAGTCCCACTCTCGGCCATTGGCTCGCAACAGGACAGAAGCTGGGGGGGTGGACTCTGAATGTCCACCACGCGTACGATCCGCTTACCCAGACACTGTATCAGGGGAGCGGAGCCAGGGAGACCGCAGCTAGTGCGGGCCTTGTAATCAACCCCATGAGCGCACTGGATTATGGCTCCAACAGCTCGCCCGTCAGGGAGGGGCAAGCCCTGAACGCGACGACCGTGGGGCGTTGTAGGGCCTTCGGCATAGGGGATGATGGCACCATCTACCTGCGGTGCACTGCTGGGTTTTATGGCTGGGTCGGTTGGGGTCTGTGTGATCTGTCTGTTGATCAATTGTGGAGAGTGTCGCCAGATGGTGCATTGCACCTGTTGGCGGGCAACGGTCACTCCACGTTTGTGAACGGGGAAGGTGACGGTGGAACGGCAATCAATGCGCCGCTGTCGGACTTGGGGGATGTGACTCTTGCACCGGATGGCTCGCTGTATCTGATCCAGGGCCAAAGCCTGAGGCGGATAAGCCGAGACGGAATCATTGATACAGTGGCGGGCCGCTATGTTCCTTCGTGCGATTGGGCTGGCGCGCCATATCTTGGCGAGGGCGGGCCGAGCAAGTCCGCGAGAATCGGGGCGCCCGTGAGCGTCGCCGCCGACCAGATTGGAAATGTGTTTGTCTGCTCCTCGGTGTATGACGCCTCGGGGGACTTCAGTCATCGTCGCCTATTCCGAATCGGGACCAATGGGATTTTCTCGACCATTGCCGGGACCGAGAGTGGAACGATTGGTCTCGATGGCATACCCGGCAAGACGGCGCATCTTGGGAGCTGCGAGGATCTTGTCGCGAGCCAGGACGGCTCTATCTACTTCGTTGACTACCAATATGACAACGTCGGGTGGGTTCGTCGGATGGGATGGGATGGGGTGATTGAGACCATCGCGGGCAAGGGCTCCTATTCGCCTCCGCTATTCGGGGATAATGGTCCTGCGGCGAGTGCCTACCTCGGTGGCATAACGGGTTTGAGCGTCGCGAAAGATGGAGCGATCTACGTAAATGGTGGGGCGTGGTGGCCTGGCATACGTAGAATCGACGCCAGTGGAACGATACGTACGGTTGCCAGTTGGTGGT
>PMZX01000379.1 GCA_003170035.1 Myxococcales bacterium
GCGGCCGTGGTGGACCCGCCTGGAGCAGAAGTCGTTCCACTACTCGCGGCAGTCGTCCCGCCGTTCGGCGTGAAGGTCGTGCCACCCGAGGCGACGCCGCCTCCGGTCGCGCTCATGCCGCCGGAGCTGGCAGTGCTGCCGGTCTTGCCGGCAGCACCCGAGGATGCGGGGCTGGAGTTGCCACTGCATCCAGTCGCGGCGACAGTCAAAGGGAGGAGGAGCGCAATGAGAAGAACTGATTTGTGCATTTTCTCGAATCTCCGGGTGGATGGAATCGATGACCAAGACACCTGCAGCTAGCTTTGCCTTGCCGATGCTTGGTGCCCGCCGCCCGAAATCGCTTCGGACAAAAGTGGTGTGGACCGCCTCACCGCGGATGAAACTCCTCGGCCGCGGCCAACCGGCGCCACGGCTTAGGTCAGCACGTCAAGTAGCGTTAACTCGGTGCGCCGCGCTCGACTGTGCCAGGGTGAGGCTTTTTTCAGGGGCTTGGGCTTGTCGGCCTGCGCAAGATCCGGCCGATTGGACTTAGGATGGGGCTAAAATGATCTATAGTTTCCCATCACACTCCTTGGAGTTGTTGCTTCATAAAGACTTGGCTAGATTCCGTCGCGCCCACGTGACGGCAAGAGAGGGAACCATGACGTACAACGTAGACTTCAGCCGATCGTTTCGTAGCGCAGCCTGGGCTCTCGCACGAGTCTGCTGTGTCGGCCTTCTATTCCTTGGCGCGACCAACTGCTTGCCCGCTGCGAGCGACGACACGGGTGGCTCGGGCGGAGGAAACGGTGGCACCACGGGGACCCCAACCACGACCCCGTCAGGAGGGAACACCAGCCTGATCACGACCCCGAGCGGTGGAGGGACGACCTACACGCCCCAGACGACGACCCCGACGGGCGGTTCGACCTATACACCCCCCAAGACGACGACCCCGACGGGCGGTTCGACCTACACGTCCCCGACAGGCGGCGTGACCTATACGGCGCCCACGTACACGACCTCGACGGGCGGGGCGACCTACACGCCGCCCACGTACACGACCCCGACGGGCGGGGCGACCTACACGCCGCCCACGTACACGACCCCGACGGGCGGGACGACCTCTACGCCCCCGGTGACCACGACCCCGACACCGACGGGCGGGACGGCGAGCTCCACGCCCACCGGCACCACCGTGACCTTCGCGAGCGGCAAGGCCTCCGGCGCCATGGTCGGCTACGGCTGGGTTGCTATGGGCAGCGCGGACACTGTCAGCGATCCGACCTGCGGCCCCGGCAAGACGCCTATCACGAGCGCCACTCCATGCATGACCTCGACCACCTGGAGTTCCCCCGGCTCACTCTGCATCTCGGGCACAGTCCCTGCCCTCGGGACACCACCGGATTACACTGGAAACTGGGGAGTCTCGGTTGGCGTGAACTCCGATACCATTGTCGGGGGAGGCCTTGGCCAGTCGTTCACCAGCATCACCATCGCGGTCTCGGGCTCGCCGTCGACCGGGCTGCGCGCCATGGTCCACAAGAAGGGTGATCCGGATGCGACCTCCTACTGCGCCACACTGACCGCGGGCGCCATGCCGTTTACCTCCTTCAGCACCACTTGCTATACCCCAGCGTCGCCGGGCGTGGCCATCACGGCTGCGGACGTATCGAACATCGACAAGATCAGCGTGCAGGTCTCGTCAGGTACCGCGGCGATCACGGTGTCCAGCCTCTGCATCACCGGCATCACCTTCGCCAAGTAGTCGTCTGTTCGTGATCCGAATACAACGGGGCGCTTCGGCGCCCCGTTTTCGTTGCGAGGGTGCAAGAGCGTCCGACCTGCCCACGCTGTCTGTCCCGTATCTCGTGAAAGGTGTCATGAACCATGCTATCATGACACCCATGACGAAGACGCAGGTGTATTTCCCGGAAAGCGACCTCTCAGCGCTGCACAAGGTGTCCCGGCGCACGAAGCGCCCCGTGGCCGCCCTGATTCGGGAGGCCGTACAGCGGGTGTGGCTGCAAGCGGAGACCGAGGGTCCCATTGGTCTTTGGCGCGGGACCATCAAGCGGACGTCGGTGGATCACGATAGCATCTACGACGTGCCATGATGCGCCTGGGGGAGGCGGTTTTCGTAGACACCGGCGCTTGGATCGCTCTTGCCCTGACTCACGATCCGATGCACGGCCGTGCCAAAGCCGCGTGGCAGCAGCTCCGATCGTCAGGGGCTCGGATCGTGACCTCCATCCCGGTCGTGCTGGAAACCTTCACCTTCCTTGAGCGGAACACCACACGTGACGTGGCGTTGGCGTGGAAGGATTCACTGGCTCGCGTGCCTCACTTTCGACTCTGCGAATGCNNCACCACTTCGCCTCGGCCGGCTTCCGGCTGGTCGGGTGAGCCGCTGGTCGATTACACGCGGCCCGGGGCTCGTGCCGCCCGCTCGCGCAGGCCGATGAGGCGACGCCCTGCCGCTTCCAGGGTCTCGGACCGCTTGGCGAAGTGGAACCGGATCAGGTTGTGCACCGGCTCGCGAAAGAAGCTGGAGCCAGGAACCGCGGCCACACCGACCTGCTTGACCAGCCAGTCGCAGAAGGCCCGATCGTCCGTCCATCCCGACTCCGCAATGTCCACCAGGACGTAGTATGCGCCCTCGGGTTCGGTGAAACGCAGTCCGGTCTGCCGGAGAAACCCCAGGAACAACTCGCGCTTCGCACTGTAGCTGGCTTGCAGTTCGGCGTAGTAGCCGTCGGGAAGATTCAGGCCGGCCACCGCCGCTTCCTGCAAGGGCGCCGCCGCCCCCACGGTGAGAAAATCGTGTACTTTGCGAGCGTCGGCGATCACGGTCGGTGCCGCAATCACGTAGCCCAGTCGCCAGCCGGTCACCGAGTAGGTCTTCGACAGCGATCCGCAGGTGATGGTTCGCTCAAAGAGGCCCGGCAGGGCGGCGAAATACGTGTGCTGGTGGGGCGCGAACACGATGTGTTCGTAAACCTCGTCGGTGATCACGAAGGCGTCGGCCTCCACCGCGAACTGGCCGATCAGCTCGAGCTCGCTTCTTGTGAAGACCCGGCCTGATGGATTGGCTGGGTTGCACAGGATCATCGCTTTGGGTCGGAGCGCGAAGGCCGCCCGCAGCTCGGCCTCGTCGAAGCGGAAGTCGGGCGGGTGCAGCGGCACGTAGATGGGTTCGGCGCCCGACAGGATGGTGTCAGCGACGTAGTTTTCATAGAAGGGCGAGAACACGACCACGCGGTCGCCGGGATTGCAGGCGGTCATCATCGCGACCATCATGGCTTCGGTGCTGCCGCAGGTGACCACGATGTGCGCGTCCGGGTCGATGTCCAGGCCCGTGAATCGGGCTTGCTTGCGCGCCAAGGCCCGACGGAAGGCGGGCGCGCCCCAGGTCACCGCGTACTGATGGGGCCCGTGGCGGCCGGCCTGCTCGGCTGCCTGCTTGAGCACCTCGGGTGGGTCGAAATCCGGAAAACCCTGCGACAGGTTGATGGCCCCGTGCGCATCGGCCAGGCGGGTCATGTGGCGAATGACGGATTCGGTGAAGGTCGCAACGCGACGGCTGGTTTGGGGCATGTCCAGTTCGCGGTCTAGCACGACTTGGCCGGATTCTCCCGTCGCCGTCAGCGGTGGCTGGATTCGTGGTGCCGGGCTGCCATGAGGCGAAACGCCGAGCTGAGCATTGGCATCCAATGTATTGAAAGGGTCCGTCTCCTTCCGGTGGACGATTCCGATCTAGACGGTATGTTGTGCGTTCCCATTTTCCGCGTTGACCAGTGGAATCTCGCTTGTCGTCTGTGCAGAACACCACCAGCTCTCCCGCGACCGGCGGAGCGCCACCGGTAAACAAGTGGCTGGTCACGGTTTCGGTGACCTTCGGCACGCTGATGGGCACCATCGACGCGTCGATCGTGAACGTGGCGGTGCCACACATGCGCGGATCGCTCGGGGCCACGGTCGAGGAGATCACCTGGGTCACCACCGGCTTCGTCATCGCCAACGTGGTGGTCATGCCGCTGACCGCGTTTTTGGGACATCTCTTTGGCCAGAAGCGGGTGTACATGGCCGCGTTGGTCATCTTCATCCTGTCCTCCGCCTTGTGCGGCCTGGCCGGCAGCTTGACCACGCTGGTGGCGTTTCGTTTCTTGCAGGGGCTGGGGGCCGGCGCCTTGCAGCCCACCGAACAGGCCATCTTGCGCCAGACCTTTCCGCCCAAGGAACAGGGGATGGCCATGGCGGTGTTCGGCATGGCGGTGATCATCGGACCGGCGGTGGGGCCGACCCTGGGCGGCTACATCGTGGACAACTACAGCTGGCCGTGGATCTTCTTCATCAACGTGCCGGTCGGCATTCTGGCGCTGACCATGGTGTCCACCTTCGTGCAAGAGCCCGAGGACCTTCGCGCTGCCCAGCGGGCCATGGCGACAAAGCGGCGGGCGAACCTGGATTGGATCGGCATCGCCCTGCTCAGCGTCGGGTTGGCGACTCTGCAATACGTGCTCGAGGAGGGAAATCGCGACGACTGGTTCAACTCGCAAGTCATTTCCGGGCTCAGCCTGGTGTCGTTCGTGGCCATCGCCACATTCATCGCGCGCGAGTTGACCGCCGCGGCTCCTGCGGTGGACCTCGCGCTGTTCAAGGACAGCGTGTTCACGGCGGGGACGCTGGTGGGAGGGGTGATGTTCGCGCTGCTCATGTCGGTGACGTTCTTGTTGCCGGTGTTTCTGCAAGAGGTGCTGGGCTACACTGCGACGCAATCGGGGCTGGCGCTCATGCCTCGCGCTCTCATCATGATGGTAATCACGCCCATCGTGGGTCGCACCTACAACGTCCTCTCGCCGCGCCTGGTGGTGAGCTTCGGCGTGACCTGCGTGGCGGTGAGCACGTGGATGATGAGCCACTACACACTGGCCACCTCCGAAAGCGGGATCATCAGCGCCCTGCTGGTGCAGGGAGTGGGGTTCAGCTGTCTGTTCGTGCCCTTGACGACCATGGCGCTCAGCCGGATTCCGCGTGCCAAGCTGGCCGACGCAGCCGGACTGAACTCGGTGGTCCGGTTCATCGGCGGCTCGACCGGGTTGGCGATCTTTGCCACTCTGCTCACCCGCCACATGTCTGTGGTCCGGTCCGTTCTCGGCACCCATGTCGTGAGCGGCTCGCCCACACTCCTGCCGCGCCTTTTCGGCGCGCAACGAATGTTCGAGCAGATGGGCATGAGCGCGTCGGCGGCCCACGACAGCGCCGTGCGCGTGGTGATTGGGGCTGTGGCGCGACAGTCCGCCGTTATCGCCTTTGAACAGGTCTTCTTGCTCACCGGGCTCTCGTTCCTGTGCGTGTTGCCCTTGGTGTACTTCCTGAAGCGCGCGCCTGGTCAGGCAGCGGCCGCCGGTGGCAGGCCCGAGGTTCAAGTGGAGATGTGACATGAAAGAATCCTTGCAGCTCGCGGATCCAACCAACGGTCTAACGGCCGGCGCCGCCACGCCCAGCCCGCGCAACAAGCGGCGGCCTTTCGTGGTTCTGGCCGTGCTCATCGGCACTGTCCTGGCCGGCGTGGGCTCGTACCTCATCGCCACGGCCGGCGAGGAAGAAACCGACGACGCCCAGATCACGTCCGACGTGGTTCCGGTGGCCACGCGCGTGGCGGGACAGGTCGTCGCGGTTCGCATCGAGGAAAACCAGGTCGTGAAGAAGGGGGATCTGCTGGCCGAGATCGATGCTTCTGACTATGAGGCGCGCGTGCGCCAGGCCGAGGCGGAGCTGGGGAGCACCCAGGCGCAAGCCCAATCCGCGGATGCCCAGGTGCAGGTGGTGCGTGCCACCTCGCGCGGCGGGTTCGCCAGCGCACAAGCCGCGGTCAGCGGCTCGTCGGTCGGGGTGAGCAGCGCCTCGGCCCAGATCGCGATGGCCAAAGCCGCGGTGGCGCGCGCCGAGGCGGACCTGCACAAGACCGAGATCGATCTCGATCGCGCCAAGCAGCTACGCGCGGCGCACGCCATGCCGCAGGATCGTCTGGACGCGGCCCAGATCGCCTTCGACGCCAGCCAGGCGGCGCTGGCCCAGGCGCGCGCGCAGTTGGCCTTTGCCCAGGACTCCCGGCGCGGGGCCGAGACGCGCGTGAACGAAGCCCGAGGTCGGCTGAGCCAGACCGCGCCGGTGGAGCCGCAGATCGCCGCAGCCGAGGCCAACGCGGCTTTGGCCCACGCGCGCGTGCAGAGTGCGCAGGCGGCCCTGGAACTGGCGCGCTTGCAGCTCTCGTACACCAAGATCCTGGCCGTGGTCGACGGTTGGGCCTCCAAGCTGGTGGCGCATGCGGGACAACTTGTCGCTGTCGGGCAGCCGGTGGTTTCCATCGTTCCGACTGCGAGCTACGTGGTGGCCAATTTCAAGGAGACGCAGGTGGGTCACATGAAACCCGGCCAGCGGGCGGTCATCACCGTGGACGCCTACCCCGGTCGTAAGCTGGAGGGCCGGGTGGAGAGTTTTTCGGGCGGCACGGGCGCGACGTTCTCGTTGATCCCGTCGGACAATGCCACGGGCAATTTCGTGAAGCTGGTGCAGCGGATTCCGGTGCGCATCGTCTGGGTCAATCCCCCCAAGGATCTCGATCTGCGGGCCGGGTATTCCGTGGACGTGACCGTGCATCTCAGGTGAGCCATGCGTTCCTCTAGGCTGTTGTTGGGCGCCTGCGCACCGGCCTTGCTGGTTTCGGCTGCTGCTTCCGCAGGCGAATCGCGCGTGATCACGGTCGAAGAGGCGGTGGCGCTGGCCATCGGGCAGAACGCCGGGCTGCAGGCGGCGCGGGCACGGCTGGAAGGTGGGCAGGATGTGGCCAGCAGCACCGCGCGTCGCCTGGCGCCCGCGATTCGTCTGAGCGACCAGTTCCTGCACTACAACGCCGCGTTCGTGCCGCTCATCCCGGCCGGGCCGGGACAAACCGCGCCCTTCCCGGTTCGCAAGCAGGACACCAACATGTTCACGGTCACGGCGGATCAGCCATTGCTCGGGCTTCTGCGCCTGTCTGCCGACTACGAGAGCCAGCAGAGGAGCGCCGAGGCGGGAGCGGCGCAGGTGGAAAGCGCGGAGTTGTCTCTGCGCCAGGCGGTCGANNCGCCTCGGAGCGAGAGCTGAATGACCGCCTGGAAGTGGCGCGCGCCCAGTTGGCCTCGGGCGTACTCACCGATGCCGACGTGCTGCGCGTGCAAGTGGCGGCGGCAAACGCGCGCCAACAGGCGATCCAGGCACACTCGCAGGAACTGGTGTCGCGCGCCGGCCTGCTGGCTTTGATGGGTTTGCCGGCCGACGACGCGGGCGTGACCTTCGTGGAACCAAGTTTGCTCCTCGCATCGGGCGAGAAGGCTCCAGCGGCCGCCGCAGCCCAGGAGCAGGCGCTCCACCGCCGGCCGGAGATCCTGCAGATCCGGCTGTCGCTGGAGGCGGGCGAACACCAGCGACGGGCGCGTCAGTATGCGCTGCTGCCCGAGATCGATCTGCAGGGAGCGTACATGCGTTCCTACGGTCAGATAATCCTGCCCACCAACTCGGCCTTCGTTGGCCTCAATGCGACGTGGGCCATCTGGGAATGGGGCGCCAGCTACCTCGCCTATCGCGCCAGCCAGGCCCAGGAGCGCGCGGTAGCCTTCGATCTGGAAAACCAGAAGCAGCAGATCCGTGCCGAGGTGACCTCGGGAATGGCCCAGCTCGACGCCGCGGCCAGCGCCATTTCGGTCGCCGAGCAAGCCATCACCAGCGCGCAGGAAGCCTATCGAGTGACCGACGCGCAAGTGCAGGCGGGCACTGCCACCACCACGGACCTGCTCGAAGCGCAGTCGGCCCTGACCCAGGCCCGGCTCAATTACCTGCGCGCTCAGTACGAGCTGGCGATCTCGCGCGTGAATCTGCGGCGGGCAATGGGACGGTAGGGCGGTCGTGTCACGGCAACCGCCCCTGCAGGACCACGGTGGCGATCGAGCGCGCCGGCAGGGACACGCTGTGGTTTGCGGGCAATTCACCGAGCGCAGTCCAGGTCTCGGAGGAGGGCGGAAGATGCGTGGGGCCGGTGGACGGGCCGGGGATGGAAAGATAGACAGTGCGAAAAACCGCCGAGCTGGTGACAGCAAAGCCACCTGAATCCACTCGAACGTCGACGGGAACCTTGCCGGTGTTGAGCACGATTGCGGTCAGCCTGTCTCCGGCCGGCGAAAGAAAGGCCGAGGCGCGCACTTCGGGCCGGTCGCTCTTGGCGCCCACGCGCACGTCGCCCGGATCGGTGTAGCGCGCGTAGTGGCGCAGAGAATAGTACTGGTCGCGTGGGTGCGGGCCCTTGCGTTCCATGGAAACCAGACCGCCGCCATCGCCCCAGATCAGGTCCCAGTAAAGAAACGCCGCCACGCCCTCTTCGACCAAAGAGTTGTGAATCAGCCAGGCGGTCTCGAACCCGCCGAGGTAGGAGTGATCGTCGTCGGTTTGGAACTCGGTCTGGAAGAGGGGTTTGTCGGTCACCTGGGCCGCTGCCTGCATCACGCCGAGAAAACTGTCCGGCCCTGGATCCTTCCAGTCCCAGATGTTGTCGCTGCCCTTTTCGTACAGGTGATGGGCAATGCCAACCACCAGGTCGACGTTCATGGCCTTGACGTACCTTTGCAGCAGCCGGTTGTGAATGCCCAGCACCTCGGGGCCGAGCATCTTTGGTGGATGGGGCAGGCTGGCCAGCCTGGCGTGAACCGCGGCCAGGGCCTTGTCGTAGCCAGGATAGTCGGCGGTCTCGCTCGCCTCGAACCTGCAGCCCTCCCATGAGGGCGGAATGAAAGAAGGCTCGTTCTCGATGCTGACCCAGTCTGGGACGATGCCCAGCGATTCGTAGTGCACAACGGAATCGCGCCAGAAATCGGCAAACTTTTCGTAGACGAAGCGCCCGTTTTCCTTTGCCAGGGTGCAATCCGAATCGCCCTTGCAGTCTTCGCTGCCATTGGCTTTCAAGGATGCCGGCGGCGACCAGGCCGAGAGCATCACCTTGGGCCGACGCCCGAGCGCCTGCGTGGCCTTTTGCAAGATTTCCACGTCCTGCGCGATGTTCCCGTCCTCGGGCTTGATCATGCGCTGGTACCGATTGCGCAAGCGCAGGATGTCCAGCCCCAGGTCGGGAAAGAGCGTCTGGTAGATCCCGGGCGGCGGGTTGGGAACCAGCCTGTCCTGATACCAAGCCAGGGATGCGCCGAAGCCCTCGAGAGTTTGGTGGCGTTCGGAGGGCAAGAGGGTAAGCGTCGCCGCCGTCTGCGTGACAGGACTCGGTCCTGCCACCGGAGCGGGACGGCGAATGCAGGGGCCCGCAAGCAGCAGGAGAGCGCTTGCAGCCAGGCCGGTCATCATTTTCGCGTGCATCCGGCGCATGCTATACGAACACGCGTTCCCCTTCCGCTTGATCTTGCACCAGGGGATGTCAAGGAGGATCCGTGAAATACCAGCCGTCCACCACCCGCTATGACAGCATGGTCTACCGGTGCAGCGGAAAGAGCGGCATCCGGCTGCCGGCACTTTCGCTCGGCCTTTGGCACAACTTCGGCGGCGTGGATGTGTTCGAGAACAGCCGCGCCATGATCCGCCGTGCCTTCGATCTGGGCATCACCCACTTCGATCTGGCCAACAACTACGGACCGCCCCCCGGCAGCGCGGAAGAAACCTTCGGGACAATCTTGCGCAAGGACCTGCGGCCCTATCGCGACGAATTGATCGTATCCAGCAAGGCGGGTTGGGACATGTGGCCCGGGCCTTACGGCAACTGGGGCAGCCGCAAGTATCTGGTGGCCAGCCTCGACCAGAGCCTCAAGCGCATGGGTCTGGACTACGTGGACATCTTCTATCACCACCGTCCGGATCCCGAAACGCCCGTCGAAGAGAGCATGGGCGCGCTTGACTTCATCGTGCGCAGCGGCCGCGCCCTGTACGCGGGCATTTCCTCCTATGGCCCCGAGGACACGCGCAAGGCCGCCCGCATTCTGCGCGCGCTGGGCACGCCCTGCCTGATCCACCAGCCCAAGTACAGCATGTTCAACCGCTGGATCGAGGACGGTCTAATCGAGGCGTTGGAAGCCGAGGGCATGGGGTGCATCGTCTTCTCGCCCCTGGCCCAGGGCCTGCTGACCGACCGATACCTCGCGGGCGTGCCCGAGGGATCGCGCGCCTCGAAGGCTCATGGATTCCTCAAGGTCGCGGACATCACCCCTGACCGGCTCGCCAAGGTGAAGCGCCTGGCCGCGCTGGCGCAGGCACGCGGTCAGACCCTGGCCCAGATGGCGATTGCCTGGGTGCTGCGCCACCCGGCTGTCACCTCGGCCCTGATCGGCGCGAGTCGCGTCGCTCAAATCGACGACGGCGTGGCAGCGCTTGGCAATCTGGCCTTCTCCGCCGAGGAATTGCAGGCCATCGACACGATTCTGCGTGGGTGATTGTCTGAGGCACAGCATCGGCATCTCACCAGAATTCCGGGCCATGCAACGAAAGAGTGGGCTACGTGCGGTGGCGGTGTACGAGGCGGCCAAGGGAATCCTTGTCCTGGCGGTGGGCCTGGGATTGCTCGAACTTATCCATCGCGACCTGCAGCAGATCGCCGAACACATCGTGAAGCACCTGCACCTCAACCCTTCGGCGCATTACCCGAGGGTCTTTCTCGCGGTGGCTTCGAAGCTCGATGATGCGCGCCTGTGGGCCCTGGCTGGTGGCGCCGTGGCCTATTCTGGAGTCCGTTTGGTCGAGGCCAGGGGGCTGTGGAAGAGCCGGCGCTGGGCCGAATGGCTGGGTGCACTCAGCGGCGGGATCTACATCCCGGCGGAGATCTACGAGGCCGCACGCAAGGCTACGGCCACGCGACTGGTTCTGCTGATCCTCAACGTCGCGATGGTCGCCTATCTGGTCTGGGATCTGTCGCAGCAGCGCAGGCTGCGCGGTTCCGTTGCCGCAGGTGGTGTCGCTACTGAACGATGACTGTGCCGACCATCCCGCCACTCTGGTGCACGATGCAGTGATAGTTGACCGTGCCCGGATTGGCGAAGGTGAAGGTGAACGCGCCACCGCTTCCCAGCGCGCCGCTGTCGAACGTCACCGGTGCGCCGGTATCGCTGGTCACCGTGTGAATGGGCATTCCGGTGTTGGTCCAGGTCACGGTCGCGCCGGCTTGAACGACGATGCAAGCCGGATNNCTGGAGCCACATCCGGCCAGGAGCAGACTGCCCAGGACCAACGACATACCGACACAAAGAACCCGTAGAGAACCCATCGCATCTCCCCTTTTCCCGAATTTGCGTTACAAGCGGCCCGGTCGGGCTTTGAGACATTTCGTGTGAGTTGGATGCACGCTGGCGCCGAACGTGACTTTGCGGCAACACGGGCGGGGCTTGCGGCATCAAACCAGCCAAATCTTCGCCATAGGCAGGGCTGTGTGGCTTGCCAACTCACCGCAGCAAGGAGGAATCCACAATGCGCACACGACTTGGTCGCGCCCCAGGCACGGCGATACGAACCGGAGTAGCGATGGTGGCTGGGCTGCTGCTGATAGCCGCCGCGACGGCGCGGGCAGAGGACGCCCCGCCTCCGGCTGCAGCCGAGACGGCCCCAGCGCAAGAAGCCTCGGCTCCGGCAAAGCCGCCCGAGGCGACCGTCGAGCAGATCGACAACCCGCAGGTGTTCAACCTGTGGCTCGACCCCGAGAACTATCCGCGCGTCGAACGCGCGGTCAACGTGATGAACGCCCGCACGACACGCGCCCGTGCGCTCAACTTTCTGGTCGACCACCGCGCTTTCGAGCCCTTCCAGAAGAACGCTTTCCGTGATTGGGTCGGCTTCGACGCGGGTTCGCTCAAGATCGGGCTGACCCTCCGCTACGGCATCCTGGACAACCTGGAAGTGGGTGTGCAGCGTCTGAGCAACGGCGGCGACCTTTTCGACACTTACCAGTTTGACGTCAAGTACTGGGCCCTGCGCGCCGACCAGGCCTTGGTGGACGTGGCGGCGCGCGCGGGGGGAACCTGGTACGCGGCCGCCGAGGGGCCGGACTCGGGCGGGGGCTTCGCCCAACTCATCGTCAGCCGCTCGCTGCGCGAGTACCTGTGGGTGGCGAGCGGGCTGCTCTATCACTCGAACGCCACCAACGAAAACCGGACGGGCCAGGACCTGCGACGTAGCGGCCGGGAATACGCGTTGGCCGTCCCGGTGGGGTTGGAGGTGCGGCTGCAGACCTTCTTTGCCTGGGACGCCGAGGCCTGCTTCAATGTGGCGGGCTATCACGCGAAGTACCCGGTGCTGTCGACAGCCCTGAAGATCATTAGCTATCGTCACACCTTCGCGCTCATCTTCAGCAATTCGCAGTACATCACCGCCGACGGGTTGGTGGCCAACACCAGCCGCGGCATCCACGACCTGATCGTGGGTTTCACCATCACGCGCGAATTCAATCTCTGACCGTCAAGGAGTTCATCATGTCCAGCTCGGGATTTGGACGTCGTCGCTTCCTGTTGGGCTCGGGGCTGAGCCTAGGCACCCTGCTGGCCTTGCCCACTGTCGCGGCCCGCGCCGAGGGGCACAAGGTTGCCGTCCCGCTGGCCAAGCTGGAGGTGTTGAAGTCGGTGGGCGGATCGATCGCCCTCAAGCTCAAGGACAAGTTGGTTCTGCTGGTCCGCGACAGCGCGACCAGCGTGCGCGCCTTCAACCCCATCTGTACCCACCGGCAGTGCGTGGTCGCTTTCAGCGCGAACGACCGCAAGATCAAGTGCCCTTGTCACGGTTCGCAGTTCGACCTGGACGGGCATGTCGTGCACGGGCCCGCGTCGCGAGCGCTGGAAACCTACGCCGCCGAACTGGCAGGCGAGCAGGTCATCGTGACCCTGTAGGCAAGCCATGCGGCGCCTGACGATTTTCGTGCTGTTGAGTGCTCTGGCATCGGCGGCGCTCGGGTTGGCATCACAGATGGCTGTCCATGCGGCTGACCCAGCGCCAGCCGTGGAACAGATCGGCGATGTCCAGACCGTTTCTCCGGGCGAGGTCGAGGGCAAGCCGACCGGCCTTATCGATCTGATCGGCCGCATGCACCCGGCGCTAGTGCACTTCCCCATCGCGTGGCTGGTGGGCCTGGCCCTGATCGACTTCGTGGGTCTGATATTGAAACGCGAGGCCTGGCAGCGCGCGGGTATCTTCGTGCTGGGCGGGACCGTGCTCAGCCTTCTGCCCACCGCCGCAACCGGTCTGTTGCGCGCGGCCCACATGCC
>PMZX01000067.1 GCA_003170035.1 Myxococcales bacterium
GTCTTGGGTCGATGGATGCGCGGCCCGAACTCGGCCGGCGGGATCAGCTAGCGACGAAGGAATGTGTAACCAGCCGAGTTCGGGCCACGACCTCCGCCACTCCCATCGGTAGCCGCGGGCGGGATATTGAGGCTCTTTGGTGCGAGCGCGCCCCACGGGCATGAGGGTGTTGGCGGGAGGGCGGGTAGTGGGTCAGTTTGAATCTCAGATGACGATGGAAACGTCTGCCACGAAATCAACCAACAAACATGAGGAGCGCAGAGGTCGGAATTGGCATCTCGCAAGAAAATGCTTGATTTTTTCTAGGACGGTCTGACACTTGGGTCAGATGAGGCTGCTGCAACGACGCGACAAGCTTGCATTGGATAAGCTCAACGGGCCAAAAGTGCAATCATTACGGATAGTTGCCCTGACGATTAGGAACGGCCGAACTTCTCTCGATGAAATGAGCGTCTAATCTTACACAACCACGGAGACCATCATGGTGGAAGCTGCGATCATCATCTTGACCAGCGTTATCGTCAGTCTCGCGGCCACTGGGATCAGTAAGCGATGGCGAGTACATGACTATCTTGCTGAGTCCGCGAAGAGAGCTGCGCAAGACGCAATGCTGTCTGAGGTGATGCCTACCGATTCCTGTCACGCCCGAAAATAGCGCCGCTCCTTCTGACTAGATCTGCCACGGAATGCACTGGTTCATCTATTGTGCCTTTAGGCTCATCCGTTTTCTGGATGTCCTCAGACGCACAAAGCCTTGGTGCTGGAACACGGTTGTTACCATTCTGTTCGGCATTGCGACGACAGCTTTTCGCCGGTACGTACACTTCACGCCAGAAACTTTGGCTCTTGTCGGTCTAGAGAATTGGAGGCCACTCTCCGAAGTGCATTGGCTCCTCGGCCTTGTCGCCTTGGGTCTGTTCAGCGCAGTATCATCGTTGTTGTTCTCCGCCCTTATCTTTCCGGTGTTTGGCTACCTGCCCTTCACTCTCGCAAACAAGCATCTCGGTATTGTCGCTACATCCATGGATGCGCGACTTGTCGTTTCATGGATGAAGGAGGCCGCGCGCCGAACTATCGCTGGTAACACAGATCGAATCAAAGTCGTCTGTCTAACCGGCAAGCATCTGTGGCAAGCTCCCCCCTTCGACGGCGTGGCCGCGCCGCTGGTAGGCGCTGCATCAGCCGGCAAGCTCGACGTGATTATGCCACGTGCGGATCCCAAGCAGCCCACGGTCCAAGCCCGTTTCGCGACGTACACGAGCGCGTTCAAGAGCGAGCAGGGTATCAATTCAGAGGATGACCTCGTTCAGGAGATGGTCAAGTCAAGGGCCGACCTACTCCGCAGGTCTCCCGCTAACACGATTACCGAGCACGGTATTCTCTGCATGTGGCGGATTGTTCTGACTGAGGAGTTCTGCATCGTTCAGAGCTACTTCCCCAACCACGGCGGGGCCGACAGCTTCAAGGCTCCGGCTTTCTTCTACAAGAACGTCAACGTAGGAAGGGCACCGGGTGCTGTCCCCGTTGATTGCTTATATGATACGTACGCTCACATGGTCGAATTGGTCAGCCGATCCGTAGCGTAGCTAACTGACGAGATCCACGATCTGCTGGACTGAACTATGGCTTCACTCCAACGTGAATTTCAAAACGCCCTGCGGCCACGTTCTCCACGCAGCTGCGTGCGAAGACCTTCCCGAGTTTTCTGTACGCAAGTGCGCCACCCTCAGAATCACTGAGGATTTCGCTGGCTGAGCCTCGGCGGGCGATGCTTGCGCGATGACCGTCTTCGCGGCCGCGCCACAGCCTCGCCGTGCCTACGACCACCGCCTGCGGGAGCAGGTGCTCCGCACTGGTACGAGGGCTCTCACCAGGCATCTCGCGATCCCACGGTCCACCGTTTCCACCTGGCGACGGCGTGGTCTGCGCCCGGTTACCACCATCGAGCCGATTGAGCAGGACCGGCGTGTCCGTCCGCCAGTCCGCCCCCCGGGTGAGCGCCCACACTGGCACGCAGGCGGGGCAAACTCCGCCGGATGAGCAAGCACGGAACCGAGGATGGTGCCAACGGGTTGACGAGCCTGGCTGACCGACGGTGGCGACAAGAGGATGCGGAGATGGTGCTGGCGGCGTGGGAGGAAAGCGGTTTATCGCTGTCGAGGTTTGCTGACAAGCAGGGAGTGAACGTCCAGCGCCTCAGTTGGTGGCGCAAGCAACTGGAAGAAAGGGGCCATGCTGGTTGTCGTCGCCGGAGGCGACGAGCCGCTGCGGTGTCGTTCGTTCCGGCAGTGCTGAGCGCGAGCGCGAGTCCTCCCATGGTTGTGTTGCGCCTGCCACGCGGGGTGGAGATCGAGGTGGCCGACGCGACGGCGGTGCCCACAGCGTGGCTGGCCGCGGCGGTGAAAGCTCTTGAGGGTCAGCGGTGATCCTGCTGCCGGGCGCGGTGCGGGTGTACTTCGCGACGGCACCGATGAACCTGCGGCGGTCATTTGACGGCCTGTCGAACGAGGTGCGCGCGGTGCTGGGCCGCGAGCCACTCAGTGGGCACGTGTTTGTCTTCCTGAACCGACGGAAGACGCAGGTGAAGCTGCTGCTGTGGACGCGCGGCGGTTTCACCATTGTGCACAAACGGTTGGAGCAAGGACGATTTTCGTTTCCGCAACAGGTGGCCAGCCAGGCGGCGTGTGTGGCGCTCGATGTACACGAGCTGGGCATGCTGCTGGAGGGAATCGACATGAGCCGGGTGCGGAGCTCGCGGCGTTGGGAGCCGGCCACGCACTCGAGCGCGGCGTGAACGGACGACGAACTGAGTGAGCAGGCACGCGCGAAGAAGAAATCGCGCACGAGCGACGGAATCTTCTTGCGCACGAAGATCGCGTTCGTGTACAGGGGATATGTGAGCACGGCACAAGTAGCGACAGCGACGGAGAAGTCGTCGACTGTAGAGCTGCGAGGCGACGTACTGGAAGTGCTGCAGGCGTTGCTGGCCGAGGGACGCAGCAGCGAAGTCGTCGCGCTGTTCATGAAGCTGGTGTCGCGCAACAGCGAGCTTGAGAAGCGACTGGCGCAGGTACTGTCGGGCGGGCGAAAGAACGAAGGCGTGTCGAGCGCGCAGCTCAAGCTCTTCCTGGAATCGCTGGAGGAGCTGAACGACGAGGCCGCAGGCGGGCCAGAGGCCAAGGCCGCGGACCAGAAGCTGCGCGACAGTTCGGGTGTCGACCAGAAGGAAGAGAAGCAGACGAAGCCGCCGAAGCAGCCGTCGCTGCGCAAGCCGGCGCCGCCGCATTTGCGCCGCATCGAGAATCTCATCCCGGTGCCGGCCGAGGAACGGGGCTGCCCGAAATGCGGCAAGGAGCGCGATTGCATCGGGCACGAGGTGACCGAGGTGATCGAACTGATTCCGGCGGAGGTGGTGGTGCGGGTGGACAAGAAGGAGAAGCTGGCGTGCCGGCCGTGCGACGGGGAGTTGGTGCGGGCGCCGTCTGGAGACAAGGTGGTCAGCGGCGGGAAGCTGGGGCCAGGTCTGGTTGCGGAACTGCTGGTGGACAAGTACGACGACGGCCTGCCCCTGCATCGGCAGAAGCGGCGCTTCGAGCGGATGGGATTGGTGTTGCCGATATCAACACTGGCGGACCAGGTGACATGGAGCACGGACCTGCTGCGCCCGGTGTGGCGGGCGGCAGTGCAGGCGGTGCTGGCGGCGGGGGTCATGCACCTGGACGGGACGGGCCTGCCGGTGCTGGACCCGAGCGCGCTGGGAGGCAAGCGCCTGGGCACGCTGTGGGGCTACGTCGGTGACACCGACGTGGCGGCGTACCTCTTCACCTCGACGGGGAAGAAGCAGGGACAACGCGAAGGCGAGCTTGGCCCCGAAAACATGCTGACCCTGCGCACGGGCTACACGGTGGCGGACGCCTCGAATCTGTTCGACAAGAGCTTCAAACGGGACGACCTGGTTGAGTGCGGATGCAACATGCACGCCCGTCGCTACTTCGTGAAGGCGTTGGACGGAGGCGACGCACGCGCGGCGCTGCCCATCGCGGGCTACAAGAAGCTGTACGAGATCGAGGCCGAAATCCGCGACAAAGACGAGGACGCCAAGCGGGCGGCGCGACAGGCGCGGAGCAAGGAGGTCTTCGACGACATCGTGGCATGGTGCCGGGCCTATCAGCCGAACGAGCCGCCATCGTCGGCGCTGGGCAAAGCGATCCAGTACGCCCTGAACCACCGCGAGGCGCTGGCTCGCTTTCTGGAGCACGGAGCGATTCCGATCGACAACGGCATCGTGGAACGGTTGCACGTGCGCGCGGCACTCACCCGAAAGAACTTTCTCTTCGCGGGGTCGGACGCGGGCGGTGAGCGCGCGGCGATCGCGTACACCATCCTGGCCTGCTGCCGCCTTGCGGACGTCAACCCAGTGGAGTACCTGCGCGACGTGCTGCCACGACTCGCCCGGCGCGTCCGCCTGAGGGACCTACCCGACCTACTGCCCGCTCGCTGGAAGGCCGCGCGCGAAGCCGCTGCTGCCGCGGCAGCCAGCCCGGCGCCCGCCGCCAGCGAGCC
>PMZX01000330.1 GCA_003170035.1 Myxococcales bacterium
GACGGCTCGGGCCTGCACCACATGGTCTACGAGGTCGTCGACAACTCCGTCGACGAGGCGCTCGCGGGCCACTGCCACCGGATCGACGTCGTGCTCTACGCCGACGGCTCGGTGACGGTGCGCGACGACGGCCGCGGCATCCCGGTCGACATCAAGAAGGAATTCAAGAAATCCGCGCTGGAGCTGGTGCTCACCACGCTGCACGCGGGGGGAAAGTTCTCCTCGGGGCAGTATCAGTATTCCGGCGGACTGCACGGAGTGGGCGCGTCGGTGGTCAACGCCCTGTCCGAGGAGATGGTGGCGCGCGTGCGGCGCGACGGCTTCGAGTGGGAGCAGAGCTATGCGCGGGGCGTGGCGACCAGCAAGCTGAGCAAGAGAGGGCCGGCGCGTGGTTCGGGAACCACCACCTTCTTTCGGCCCGACGTGCAGGTTTTCGGCAAGCAGGAGTTCTCGGCGGAAACCATTCGTTTTCGGCTGGATGCCAAGACCTTCCTGCACAAGGGCCTCAAAATCACCTTCCGCGACGAGGCGGCCGGTACCAGCGATGTCCTGCAACACGAGGGCGGCATCGCAGACTTCCTGGCCAAGATCATCGCCGACCGGGGCAAGGCGGCCACCGTGCCGCAGGTTTTCTACTTCCAGCGCGAAGACGGCGTGCGCATCGAGTGCGCCATGCAGTGGACGGAATCGCACGAGGAGACGCTGCGCACTTACGTGAACGGCATCCCGACCACGCAGGGCGGGACGCACGAGCAGGGGNNCTCGACGACGCGGGCCTGGCGCCCAAGAACCTCAACCTGACTGCGGAAGACATCCGCGAAGGCATCGTAGGTGTCCTGTCGATCTACCTGCACGACCCGCAGTTTCAGGGTCAGACCAAGGAGCGGCTGGGCAATCCCGAGGCGCAGGCGCTGGTGGACAACGCCATCCGGCCAGCGCTGGAAACCTTCCTGCACCAGAACCGGACCGCGGGCACCACCATCGTCGAGCGCATCACTCTGGCGGCCCGGGCGCGCGAGGCTTCTCGCGCGGCCTCGCAGGCGGTGTCGCGCAAGACGGCCATCTCGCATCGCTTGAATCTGCCGGGCAAGCTGGCCGACTGCTCGTCGACGGATCCGGCCAAGAGCGAACTGTTCATCGTCGAGGGCGACTCGGCCGGCGGCTCGGCCAAGCAGGGCCGCGAGCGCAAGCACCAGGCCATTCTTCCCTTGCGCGGCAAGGTGCTCAACGCCGAACAGGCGTCGTTGCAGAAGGTCCTGTCGAACAAGGAGCTGCAAGACGTGGTGTCCGCGCTCGGCTGCGGGGTGGGCGAGCAGTTCAACCTGGAGCGCCTGCGCTACCACAAGATCATCTTCATGATGGACGCCGACTCCGACGGCCATCACATCGCCACCCTGCTGCTCACCTTCTTCTACCGGCATCTGCGCCCGCTCATCCAGGGCGGCTTCGTGTATCTGGCGCAGCCGCCGCTGTTTCGCGTCGACCACGGCAAGGAGACCTTCTGGGCGCTCGACGAGGCAGATCGCGATCGCATCGTGGCCAGCCTGCCCAAGAACGCGCGGCCCGAGGTCATGCGTTTCAAGGGCCTGGGCGAGATGCAGCCCGAGGAACTGCGCCGCACCACCCTCGACCCGGCCACCCGGCGGCTGCTGCGCGTGACCGTCAGCGACGACCCGGAAACCGACCGCATCTTGACCGAGCTCATGGGCAAAGACGTCGAGGCGCGCTTCAAGTTCATCATGGAGCACGCCGCACAGGCGGATCTGGATCTTTAGTACCGCCTGTGGAGAACTCGTAGCTGGTTGACCTAGAATTGGGTTGACAACGTAGTTCGTACGGCGAAATATATAGCACAGCATATGTTAGCAAAGCAAGTACCTATCGGGCTGTTGATGGCTTCGGTGCGACGGCGGCAGCGCCAGGCTGTGGAGATGCGGGTGCGCGATCTGCAGCTCTCGAACCAGCAGTTCTGGCTGCTGGTGGCGTTGGTGGAATGTCAGGGGGAGTCGCTCGCCGAGATCCTGGCTGCCTTGCCCATGGACCAGCCTACGGCGTCGCGGGTGCTGGCCGCCCTGAGCCGGCGCAAGCTGGTTCGCCTGGACAGCGACCCCATTGACCGCCGGCGCCGCCGGATGGTGCTGACGCCTCGGGGTCATCAGTTCGCCGCGCGCTGCCTGGTGGTGGCAGCGCAGGTTCGCGGGGCTGCGGTGGCGCATTTTTCCTCGGAAGAGATCGCCACCCTACGCGGCTGGCTCCGTCGGATGGTGGACAATCTCGATGAACTGGACCGCCTTTCACCGCCCGATCCGTCAAGACCCAAGAAGGGCCTGGCCACTGGGCAGCAGGGTGATCGATAGTGTGCGGGAGATGCGCATGAGTTGGCTCAAATCGACGAAGTTCTGGGGCATGCTGGTGCTGGCGCTGGCGCTGGCCGGGGGCACGGCCTATCTGCTGAAACGGCGATCGGCGAAGCCCAAGGTACAGTGGGAGACCACGGCGGTTGACCGTGGCCGCATCACCGCACGGGTCACCGCCACCGGGACGCTGTCAGCGCTGGTCACCGTGCAGGTCGGCAGTCAAGTGTCCGGCTCGATCCTTAGACTCTACGCCGACTTCAACTCGACGGTGAAGAAGGGGCAGGTCATCGCCAAGATCGATCCCCGCCTGTTCCAGGCCTCACTGGAAAACGCCCGCGCCAACTATGCCCAGGCCAAGGCCGCCCTGCACAAGGACGAACTGCAGGCCACGTTCGCCGGGCGGCAGTTCCAGCGGCAGGGCAACCTGGCCAAAGAAAAGCTCATCGCTCCGTCGGATTTCGACACCGCCGAGTCCACTGCCGGAACGACATTGGCCCAGGTCGAGGCCGACCGTGCCAATGTCAAGCAGGCCATGGCGGTCTTGCACCTGGCCGAGGTGAACCTGGCCCTGACCAGCATCGTGTCGCCGACCGACGGCACGGTGATCTCGCGCAACGTGGACGTGGGCCAGACCGTGGCCGCCTCCCTGCAGGCGCCCGTGCTGTTTGTCATCGCCGAGGATCTGCGCAAGATGCAGGTGGACACCAGCGTGGCCGAGGCCGACGTAGGCAAGCTGCGCGCGGGCATGACGGCGACTTTCTCCGTCGACGCGTTTCCGGGCGAGTCATTCAAGGGCACGGTTCGCCAGATTCGCAACGCTGCCACGACTGTGCAGAACGTCGTCACCTACGACGCGGTCATCGACGTGGAGAACTCCGATCTCAGGCTGCGGCCTGGCATGACGGCCAACGTGACTTTCGTGTTCGCCAACAAGGACGACGTGCTGCGCGTGCCCAATGCAGCCCTCCGCTTCCGTCCCAGTGCGGACCTGGTGGATGCTCTCAAGCTGGAGATTCCGCGCGGGCGGCGTTCCAGCGGCGAGGGCGGTTCCGGCGGGGCCGCGGCGGGACCGGCCGGCCACGCGAAGAAGGGCGGTTCCGCGGATGGCGACGAGGCACCCGACCGACGCATGGTCTGGGTGTTGCGCAACGATCGGCCCAGCCCGGTGCGCATCAAGACGGGAACTACCGACGGCAGCAAGACCGAGGCGGTGGAGGGTGAGTTGCAGATCGGGGATCTGGTCATCAGTGACGCCACTCTTCCAGCCGGGCTCAAGCCGGCCGCCACCGGGATGTTGCCCGGGGCCGGGCCGCCCGGCGGCGGCCCGCGCCGCGGGTTCTAGGAGTGCAGATGGGCAAGCCCCTTATCGAGACCAGCAAGGTCAGCAAGGTGTACCGGATGGGCGACGTGGAGGTCCACGCCCTGCGCGAGGTCTCGCTGACCATCAGCGAGGGCGAGTCCGTGGCGGTGATGGGGCCGTCGGGCTCGGGCAAGTCCACCCTGATGAACATCCTGGGGTGCCTCGACCGTCCCAGCTCGGGGGGCTACTGGTTGGCAGGCGAGGAGGTGTCGCAGCTCGACCGCAACGCCCTGGCCCGAATGCGCAACCGTACCCTGGGTTTCGTGTTTCAAAGCTTCAACCTGCTGTCGCGCACCAGCGCGCTGGAGAACGTCGAGCTTCCCCTGCTGTACGCCGGGGTGTCGGCGCGCGAGCGCCACACCCGCGCGCGCGAGGCCTTGACGCGGGTCGGGCTGGGCGAGCGCATGCACCACCACCCCAATCAGATGTCGGGCGGGCAACAGCAGCGGGTGGCGGTGGCGCGGGCCCTGGTCACCCGGCCGCGCCTGATCGTGGCCGACGAACCCACCGGCAACCTGGATTCGCGCACCAGCATCGAGATCATGGCGCTGTTCCAGGAACTGGGCCGAAGCGGCATCACGCTTCTTCTCGTCACTCACGAGTCGGACATCGCCCGCTATGCCTCGCGCGTGGTGGTCATGCACGACGGCCGCGTGCAGTCCGACGAGCAGCAGACGCCGCTGCAGGCCGAGCTCGGGCCGGCCCCCGCCGGCGCGGAGGTTTCGCCGTGAGTTGGTTGCAGGTGTTGCGGGTCGCTGTGCGGGCGCTTCTGCGCAACAAGATGCGCTCGTTCCTCACCACCCTGGGCGTGATCATCGGCGTGTCAGCGGTGATTGCCATGGTCGCCATCGGCGAGGGTGCCAAGGCGCGCGTCGAAGAGTCTTTCGCCTCGATGGGCTCGAACCTGCTGGTGGTGCTGTCCGGCACCACCACAGCCTCGGGCGCCCACGGGGGCTTCGGCAGCATGCCCACCCTGACCTGGGACGATCTCAAGGCCATGCGCAGCGAGGCCAGCGCGGTCCGCTATGCCAGCCCCCAGCTTCGCAGCACCCAGCAGGTGATCAGCGACGACCAGAACTGGGCCACATCGATCAACGGGGTTTCGCCCGAGTATTTCCCCATGCGTTCGTGGTCCGCCGCGATGGGCAGCCTCATCACTCAGTCGGATATCGAAGCCGGCAGCAAGGTGGTGGTGCTGGGCCAGACCGTGGTGGACAAGCTGTACGGCTCCAACGCCGATCCAACCGGACACTCGGTGCGCATAATGAAGATTCCCTTCCAGATCATCGGTGTGTTGGCGCGCAAGGGGCAGTCGGCAACGGGGCAAGACTACGATGACGCCGTATTTGTCCCGTATACGACCTTCCGGGCCAAGATCCAGGGCGGCCTGCAGAAGTTCATCGCGGGTTCGATCATGGTCGGTGCAGCATCGGGCGACGCCACCGTCCGTGCGCAGAGCCAGATCACCAACCTGCTGCGCGATCGCCACCACATTGCGCTGGGCGCGGACGACGATTTCAGCATTCGCAACCTGGCCGAGATGGCCAACGCCCAGCAAGAGGGCGTCAAGACCCTGACCACCCTGCTGGCCAGCATCGCCGCGGTGTCGCTGATCGTGGGCGGCATCGGAATCATGAACATCATGCTCGTCAGCGTCACCGAGCGCACGCGCGAGATCGGCATCCGCATGGCTGTGGGTGCGCGGCCGCGCGACGTGCTGTCGCAGTTCCTGGTCGAGGCGCTCGCGCTGTCGAGTGCAGGAGGCATCATCGGTATCTTGCTCGGGCTGCTGGCCGCCAACCGATTGGCGGCCAACTTTGGCTGGCCTATTCTGATCAGGTACGACATCATCGCGATCGCCGTGGGATTCTCCGGCCTGGTCGGGGTGGTCTTCGGGCTCTACCCGGCGCAGAAGGCCTCCCGCCTCGACCCCATCGACGCCCTGAGGTACGAATGAAACGCCTTCTCGCTTTTCCCGTCGTGTTTAGTCTCGTCGCAAGCCCTGCCACCGGACAGCAGGGACGCGTGTTGACTCTCGACCAGGCCCTGCGTGCAGCGCGTGCCAATCACCCCCAGCTTCAGGTTGCGCACGCGCAGAGCGAGGTGGCCGACGCCCGCGCCTACGAGAGCCGAGCCGCATTGCTGCCGCAAGTGAACGGCACGGGCTCGTACCAGCGCACGACAAACAATTATCCGTCCGGCATCGGCTCGGCCGCGACGAGCACGGCCATCGGCACAGGCACCAGCACCACCACCAGCATCGGGACGACCGGATCGACGCACGGGAGCTTTGACACCAGCAACTACTTCCGCTTTGGCGTGACCGCAAGCCAGCTCATCTACGATTTCGGCCAGACCACAGGCAGGTGGAACGCGGCCAAGACCAACGCGCGTTCTCAATTGGATAGCGAGACGCGCTCACTGCAGCAGATCTCGTTCAACCTCCGCGCCGCCTACTACAGTGCGGCCGCGACCTATGCCCTGGTCAAGGTGGCGCAGGATGGGCTGACCAACCAGGAGGCCCACCTGGTGCAAGCCCAGGGTTTCGTGCGGGCGGGCACGCAGCCGGAGATTGCGCTGGCCCAGGCGCTCACCAACCGGGCCACGGCGCGGGTGCAGCTCATCACGGCGCAGAACGGACATGACGTGGCCAAGGCCCAGCTCAACCAGGCCATGGGTGTCGAGGGCCCCATCGACTATGAGGTGGAGGTTCCCCCGATCGAGCCGGTGGCGGACGAGGACAAGAACACGGATGAACTTCTGACCCTGGCATTGAAAGCGCGCCCTGACCTGCAGGCGCTGGACGACCAAATTCGAGCGCAGGAATACACCGTCGGTGCGACCAGAGGCGGCTATTATCCGGCGCTGAACGCGAGCACCGCACTGACCGATGCGGGGCCGGCAGTCGACAACCTGGCGTGGAACTGGTACGGGATGTTGTCGTTGAGCTGGCCGATCTTCGGTGGCGGCATCACCGAACAACAGGTGCGCGAGGCGCGCGCCACGGCGAGCGTGCTGCGGGGTCAGTACGAGATCCAGCGTCAGCAGATCCGCCTGGACCTGGAGCAGGCGCGCCTGGCGGTGCGAGCGGCCAAGGCGAGTGAGGAGGCCACCCACGAGGCGGCGGTCAACGCCCGCGAGCAGCTTCGTCTGGCCGAGGGGCGCTACCAGGCCGGCGTGGGCAACATGATCGAGCTGGGGGATTCGCAGGTGGTCATGACCACAGCCTCGGCGCAAGAGGTGCAGGCGCACTTCAATCTCGCCACCGCCCGCGCCCAGCTCCTGCTGGCGCTCGGTCAACCTTGAGGTACGTCCATGAGCACTCCTTTTGACGAAACGCTTTCGTTCATCTTCGGTCGGCGCAGTATCCGCGCGTATCAGGACGCTCTTGTGTCCGATGAGGTGGTGACTGAGCTTCTGCGCGCAGCCATGGCGGCGCCGTCTGCGGCAGCGAAGGATCCTTGGCGCTTCGTGGTCGTGCGCAAGCGGGCCACCTTGAATCTGCTCGCCGATGCGCTGCGCCACGGCAGGATGCTGGCGCACGCGCCGGTCGGCATCGCGGTGTGCGGCGATCTCGCCGCCGCTCACGCGGGCGAGCTGAGCTATCTACTGCAGGATTGTTCGGCTGCCATTGAGAACTTGCTGCTCGCCGCGCATGCCTTGGGCCTGGGCGCGTGCTGGTTGGGTGTGCACCCACGCCCGAGCCGCATCGACTCCCTCACCAAGATTCTGCGGTTGCCTGAGAAGATCCTGCCCGTGTCCTGCATCGCCCTGGGCTGGCCCGCCGAAACGCAGCCAGCGCGCACGCGCTTTTCGGCCGCGTACGTGCACGACGAGTCCTGGTGAGGTCCCCATCGCAGCAACCGCGATGTTTGGTACTATGGGCGCATGACCAACACAATGCTCGCGGGGCTGTCCCTGATCGATACCACGGGTCTTGCAATCCTGGCGACGACGGTCACCATGCTCGTGCTCGGCATCGTGGCGAACCTCTGGCTGCGGGTTCGCTACGCCGGCCTGGAGAAGGACCTTCGCCGCTCTCGCGGTACTGAGGCGACGTTCTCGCACCCGGTGCTCAACCGCATCGTCCTCGACGCAAGCGAGGTGGCGCAACTCTCGCGCGAGCCGAACCTTCAGGCGGTGATCGAAGACCGGTTCCATTCCGATCTCAAGCCGATGCTGTTTGCCGAGCGCTTCGTCCGCTCGGCCACCGGATTGGTCATCATCCTGGGGCTGCTGGGAACCTTCTACGGGCTGACACTGTCGATCGGAAGAATCGTTCATCTGGTCTCGGCAGAGACCGGCGCCGGCACCGACGCCGCGCTTGGGGTCAGCCAGGGCTTGACCAATGCCCTGTCAGGGATGGCGGTGGCATTCTCCAATTCCCTGGTCGGTGTCCTGTCCGCCGTCATCCTCACCATAATCGGCGTCCTGTCCAACGTCTCGGACCGGCGCACCGCGGTGATGATACAGATCGAAACCTATCTCGACCGAATCTGCGCGCAGGCTGGCGGCGCGCTGGAGCCAGGCCTGGCAGGCTTCGGCGACTCGGTGGCACGCCTCGATGGCGCAGTCGCGCGCTTCGAGGCCGCGCTGCAGTCGTTTTCGAGCACGACCCGGGACTTTCACGAGTTCAACGCGCACCTCAAGGACAACGTGCAGCGGCTCAGTCTGACCTTTGCTGACCTGAGCGACTCGATGAAGGCGCAATTCGGCGCGACCATCCCCGGTCGCAAGCTGTGAAGGGAAGTCCCGTGAGATATCGGCGACCACTCCTGTCAGACCACGAGGGCACGCGCGAGATCTGGCCCGCGTTCACCGACGTCATGTCCACTATGGCGCTCATCATGTTCGTGCTGGTTTTGCTCGCCTACGTTCGGAATCTGATCGGCGAGAAGCGCCTGGCCGAGTTCCAGCGCAGAATCGCCGCCTCCGAGTTGCAGCTTCGATCGGTGCAGGCGGAGTTGCAGGCGGGTCGGGCCGAACTTGATATCTCGCAACGCAGGCTGCGTGAGCAGCAGCTGGTGGTGGCTGACAGCAATCGGCAACTCGGCACCCTGCGCGCCCAGCTACAAAGCATCGCGGTCCTGCGTGTCTCCGTGCTGGAAAAGCTGAAGAGCGCGATCGAGACGCAGCTCGGTCGAGGCAACGCAAGCGGACAGCTGGTGACCATCGGCAACAACGGCGACATCACAGTCAACGAGAGCCTGGTGTTCGAGTACAACTCCTACGGCATCAAGAAGCAGGCGAAGCCCTTCTTGGATTCGCTGGCCAAAGCGCTGGGCAACCTGCTGGCAGACGCCGCGGTACGCGAAACCATCGACACCATTGTCATCCAGGGGCACACCGACGAGCGAGGCTCGGCTTCCTTCAACTGGGATCTGTCGGCCAAGCGCGCGACCGCCGTTCTCGATTATCTGTTCGAGACCAACAAGACGCTGGCCGACACCTACGGCAGCTATTTCGCTGCCAGCGCCTACTCCAAGTTCCGTCCCATCAACCCGGCGAAAGTCGAGACGGCCTATCAGCAGAACCGCCGCATCGAGATCTCGGTCATCCCCAAGGACGCCAACGTGCGCAAGGTGATCGAGGAGTACATGCAGAGCACCGCGCCCCCGTCGCAGCCNNGAACACCGAGGGTGGGGCAAGCGTGTGACCGTTCGTGCTTGACGGCGGTGGTTTCATCCGGGAGTGTTCCCATGCGCAGAACTCCAGGATGGTCTGGGTCACGAGTGGCCGAAGCAGAAAAGGACGTTCATGAACTACAAATGTACAGCACGCCTCGCACCTATGAGTGCCCTGTTGATCTTGTCGGCAGCGGGCACGTTGTCCCCCGGTTGCAAGTCGGCAGGGAAGGATCTGGTTGCGAAAAGCGCGCCCAGCGTGGCCGGTGCTGTGGCCGGCCCGTGCGCCGCGTTCGTGAACAGCGTCTGTGGCAAGGCCGGTAAAGAGTCGTCGGTGTGTCAAAGTGTCACCGCTACGGCGGAATTGCTATCGCCGGCTGCCTGCAAGGCTGCCAACCAGGACATCAGCTACGCCGTCCAGAAGCTCGCGGATCAGCGGAAAAACTGCGACCTGCTTAGCTCTCGTCTCTGCAAGGATGTCGGCGACAGCACGCAAACCTGCAAGATGGTGCAGACGCAGACCAAGACGTTCCCGCCCGATCGCTGCTCGAGCATGCTCGAGCACTACGCCGACGTGCTGGCCGATCTCAAGCGGATGGAGGCGGCGAACCAGCCGCTGGCCGCCGCATTGCAGGCCACCCTGGCCAAGGGCGACGCTCCTTCGTTCGGTCCGGCCGACGCCAAGGTGACCATGGTGGAATTCTCGGATTTTCAGTGCCCGTACTGCTCCAAGGCAGCGGCGGTGGTGCACCAGATAAAGGAGAAGTACGGCAGCAAGGTCCACTTCGTCTTTCGTCAGTTTCCTCTCTCCTTCCACGACAAGGCCCACCTGGCTGCCGAGGCAGGGATGGCCGCGAATGCCCAGGACAAGTTCTGGCCGATGCATGACTTGATGTTCGCGAATCAGGGGGCGCTCGAGCGGGAGTCGCTGGACAAGTACGCGAAGCAAGCCGGCTTGAACGTCGCGACCTTCAAGAAGGCTCTCGACACCAAACAGTACCTGGCCGCGGTGGACGCTGACGTCAAGCTCGGGGGCGAGGCCGCGGTGAACGGCACGCCGTCGCTGTTCTTGAACGGAGCCCGGGTCCAGGACCCGACCAACTTCGCAGCCGTGTCAGGCATGATCGAAGCGGCGCTGAAGAAGTAGCCCATCGCACGGCGATGGGGTCGGCACCGACGCGTCGGGCCGAGGAAACCGAAGACATTTCTTGAAAGGTTCTCCGCGATGGCACCCTTTCAAAAGGAAATGAGAATGATCTGTAGATATCGCGCTGCGCTGTCGATGGGTTTCGCCTGCCTGCTGGCCACGGCCATGGCTCCGACCGCCAAGGCGGGCACGACTACCCAGCTCACCAACTTCGGTTCCAACCCCAAGAACCTCCCGATGTACCTCTACACGCCGACCAATGTCGGCGCGAAGCCGCCCATCTTGCTCCATCTTCACGCGTGTCATGCCTCAAACGGCGGCCAGAGCATGTGCAGCTCGGGAAATTCATTCGCGCAACAGGCTGACAAGTATGGATTCTTCATGGTCTGTCCGTC
>PMZX01000159.1 GCA_003170035.1 Myxococcales bacterium
ACGCAGGCGACTGCTCTGTTTAGCCTTGCGCGGCCACGCTGGAGCACATCGTACCTGGTTATCGGAGAGGCCTATTCCTGGTTTCTGCATCGCTTCGGAGAGGAAGCCGCTCGATCGTTCCGGGGGTTCGCGGACAAGCTCGACGGCCCGGTCGACGGACTTTCACCTGAGTCTCAAGGGCGCGGAAGTGGCGCCTCGCCACTAGTTCACCGGAAAGTATACGGCCCTGACCCCACTGTAGCTGCCACTTCCATCGGTCATACCTATCAGGTAGTCGCCGACCCAGCCAGCCTGCGGGCTCGCCATCTGCCACAGGTTCAAGGTTGTCGACGGAGAGGGAGGGGGCACAGTCGAAGCTGCCTCCACAACGGGCGCAATTGGGTTCGCCAATGAATAGGCAGCGGCTAATGCATTACTGCCGCTGGTTCCCAAGGAGAAGAGCCTGCCATTCTTCGTTATGGTTTCCCCAGTGGACGCCACGGTTCCCACGATGGTTGGGGTTGTCGGGTTGGCAACATTTATGACCTTCATATGAACAACGCCACTGGCATAGGTGGAAACATTCATATAGAGGTATGACCCTATCTTGACCGGCCACTCCCAAGCTTCCTCGCTGCCTGTCGACACGGAACCGGCCAGGGTCACTGCCGCCAGGTTGGAAAGGTCATAGATGTTGAGCACGAAAGCCTGTCGACAGGGCATATACAGGTAGTGCCCATCGATCGTCATGCCGGCATCGCCGCCGTCCACCATCCAGGGGGTTGACCACTCGCTGAACTTCTTCGGTGCATCGGGGTTGCTGATGTCTATGACGTAGACCTTGTTTTGGGCGTAATCCTGCACGAGCAGATAGCCCGAATAGATGAGCAAATTGCTCCACCGCGAGACGAGTGAAAGAGCCGTTTGCAGCTGCAAAGAGCCGCGAACGGACGGGCTGGCCGGGTTGCTGACATCGACACCGAACAGGGACGTGGCATAGCCGTATCCACAGCACGACGATCTCACGATCCACACGATGTTGTTATGGATTGCATGAGCGGCGAGTTGCGAGTCGCTGTATCCATGGCTGACGGATCCCAGTATCGTGGGGCTCAGTGGATTGCTGACGTCCAGGACCTTCAAGCTTGTGTCTGCCGCTACGGTTATGTAGGCCTTGGTTCCATCCAGCACCAGGCTGGTAGCCCCCAGGTAAATATCCGTGGCCGCGGTGGGAAGTAGGTATGGCAGCGTGTCGCCGGCGCCATCGACGGAAAGATCCGGCTGAGCGTCAGGGACGTCCGGCAACCCGGCATCGTGGACGGGAAGATCCGGCTGAGCGTCAGGGGCGTCTGGCAGCCCGCCATCGACGGGAAGATCCGGCTGAGCGTCAGGGGCGTCTGGCGGCCCGGCATCGCCGACGGGAAGATCCGGCTGAGCGTCAGAAGCCTCAGGCAGCCCGGCATCGCCGGAGCCTCCCATCCCGCTGCCCCCGGTTCCGCCGGTCGAGCCTGTGGTCCCGCCAGCTCCCCCGCTACCGCTCGTTCCACCGGTGTCGGCCTCTTTTCCGGCGTCGCGGCCGCCGCTGTCGGGCGCGAAAGCCGGCCCATCCGCTGGCTTGTCAGCCGCGCTGTCGCCTATCTGTGCGTCCTCCGCCATGGCATCCACTGCAACGGTCTCTGCTCCGCCGCGATCTGCTGCCACACCATCCACACCACCGTCGAGTCTCGGGCCCGCGCCGGCGTCAGGAGGCGACGGCAAGGCCTTGGGGTCGTAGACCGGGAGGGTTCTCGGATCGACGTCCAGTTGATTGCAGAGCCCGCTGGGACAGGCGCGACCGAGGAACAGCGTCAGCACCCTTCTTTCGCCATGAAGGAAGGACACGATCGCCTTCTGCGAGACGACAGGCTTGGGGCTGTTTCCCAGAAACCCGCTCGCCGTGACCGCGAACGACAGGTCCTGATTGTCGGGTGGCACCAGCGCCAGGACGACCAGCGGCTTGGTCTTGTCCGTCGCGTTGCCCGTCGTCAGCGGGAATGAACCAGTACGCGAAGAGGTCGGGCCGGTTACGTCAATGTGGATGCTGTCAATCTCGGTCGGAACTGTGAGATCGCTCCACACCGCGACCACGATCTGAGTGTTCTTTTCGCTCGAACAGGCGGCGAGGCCAGCAAGCAGACTCACCATCCGCAAGACACGGCGCATGGCTACTTGATCTCCCAGCAGTTGAGGCCTGTCCCGCTGCAAGAACTGCTCGACCGGTGAGTCAAAAGCAGCGCGGTCACAGTGCCCGCTGCCACAACAGCGCCAATGCCGGTCCAGAACCACCACTTCTTGTACATTGGCTGATCGATGCTGGTTTGCTCGGAAGCCACGGGCAAAGAGGTCAGAGCAGTCGTGGAATCAACCGGCGGCGGGACCGGGATGGGCGTAGCGGACAGGGGCGCGGCGCCGATCGAGCCGGCGGCCGGTGTTTCCGCCAGCGGGAGAACGGGTGTTGTCGCGGGCTCGGCAGGCGCGGGCTCCTTGGCAGGAACTGTCTCGGGCGGCGCGATGGGCGCGGTTTCTTTCTTGTCCTCCAGCTTGCGCTTGATCTCCTCGACGAACTTCTCTGCGGTGTTGCGGTTTGGGGCATCCGCGCTCGCGTTGCGCAGGAAGGCGCGATACCGCTCCAATGCCTGATTCAGCTTGCCGTCCATTCGGTAGCATTGGGCGATGTTGAACAAGACGCCCGGATCCTGTATCAGCGTGTAGGCGGCCTCGAAGTGGGCGGCCGCTTCCTGGTAGCGCCCGAGGTCGTAGGCGGTGGTGCCCCGGCGCCATTCACTTCGTGCGGCGTCCTTGTCCGCTTCGGTCTTCGCGCCAGCCTGGTCGGCCGCTGCATGCGCGGTGGGAACCCAGCTCATGGCTTGGAACAAGGCTACGACAACGACGAAACGCATGACGCTCGTAGTATACCTGAAAGGCGGCGCGTGGCGCGGATCTTCGAAGACGCTGGCGCAAAGAAGTTGGAACGGCACTGGGATAGCCTGACGAGCGCTTGCGTGATGGTGACGGCCCATGAGATTCGGCAAGGACGGAACCGGGCTCGGGTTGGTGGGTATATTCTAGAATAGCAAATACTCCGCGAGCGGCCTCGCACTTGGGTTCAATGCAGGCGCTTTCATTCCTGTAGACCCAATTGCGATAGGCGGGCTTGTCAGCTACTCCATTCGGAGTTTTTCAAGCATCTGTACCAGTTCCCCGGGCGGAACCGGAAACCAGTGCGGCGATGTTTCCAGCAGCGCCGGCTTCCCTGCTGGCGCCACCTTCGACCTCTCGGGCGCGGTGCTCTTCTGACGGCGCGGCACCGGCAAGAAACGACACTTCCATGATGCCTACGCGCCGTTGTGGTAGAAGGTTTCCGTCTTGCAGTGGTTTCCGCTCATACGGCGTTTCGCGGGGCGTTTCCGGCCGCGCAACCGGTGGTCGGCCTTCCTGGTGGCTGTCTTTGCGGCGGTGTCGGTCGTGTATGTCACCATGGACATACCGCCTGTGTTCACCGCCCGTCCCGTCGCCCACGGCGACGGCGTGTACTACTTCGTCTATCTGCGCTCTCTTGTCTACGACGGCGACCTGGATTTCGCCAATGACTACGCCATCATTGGAAATCCCCATGGGATGCCCCGGAACAGCAAGACCGGGCACTTCGAGAACGGCACGGGGATAGGGGTTGCGATTTTCCAGCTGCCCCTCGGGTTCGTGGCGAGGGCAGCGGTCCCTGTCGCCCGGTGGCTTGGCCTCACCGACGAGCCCTCGAATGGTGGAGGCCTGCTGTTCCAGAGGATTACTCAATTCAGTAGCGTGGTGTGGGGCTTTCTGACCGTGGTCCTGGGCTTCCGTCTGGCGGCCGGTATCGTCCCTTTGCGCCCGGCGCTTCTGGGAGCCATGGGCACGCTCTTCGCCACGCCTCTGCTCTGGTACATGCTTCGGCAGCCGAGCTACTCGCACGCCACCGACGCATTTGTTGGTGCTGCTTTCATCTACTACTGGTGGAAGACCGAAGGCACCACGACGTGGCGACGCTGGTTCATTCTCGGTCTGCTGCTCGGCCTGGCGGCGCTGGTTCGTCCGCAGAACGTGGTGTACGGGTTGGCGGCTTTCCTGGAATGGATGGGCTTGACCGTGCACGCCCTGCGCGACAACGGCGTACCTCGCGCACGCCGTCTCGGTTTGTTGGTTGGTCTTGGCGCCTGTCTGGTCGCTGGTCTGGCGCTGGCTTTCGCCCCACAGATGTACGCCTGGCGGTACATGTTTGGGACGTTCTTCACGATACCGCAGGGCTCTGACTACCTGCTCTGGGGATCAAGCCGTCCCTGGTCGGCTCTCTTTTCGACCCGCTTCGGTCTTTTCGCGTGGCACCCCTTGGCCTATCTCGGCTCACTGGGGCTGCTCTGGCCGGTGCTGCGCCGAGGAACTGACCCGCGGCTGCGCCGTATGCTCGTCATCGGCCTCGCGACCTATTTGCTCCAGATCTATGTCAACGGCGCCGCCTACGACTGGTGGGGCCATTGGTCGTTCGGCGGGCGGCGTTTTGTGGGGCAGGCAATCTTCTATTGTTTGGGCCTGGCCATCGCCCTGCACGCCCTGGGCACGTGGCTTGAGCGTCGCGCCGCGCTTCTGGTCCGGGCGATTCCGTCGGTCGTGGTTGTGATCTTCGGGCTGCTCAATCTGTCGCTCATGGACGACTACCTCTTTTCTCGAGCCCGCCACGAGTACCCGCAGTCGATGAAGCCCATCTGGAAGTCGGCGGTCGACAAGGCCATCGATGGTGTGTACGCGATCACCGGGAACTGGGGTTCGATCCCGGACAATTGGCGTTTTGCCTTCAAGGCCGGTGTTTCGCCCGAGCGCTATGACGTGGCTGCGGCTTCCGATCTCGATCCTTTTCTGAACGGAACCACCACCTTTTCACTGACCTCCGATGTGCACGCGATGGCCGGTTTTGGCGACCCCAGCAACTACAAGAATCACCCCTGTC
Source organism: Myxococcales bacterium (assembly GCA_003170035.1). Lineage (GTDB taxonomy): Bacteria > Myxococcota_A > Polyangia > Fen-1088 > Fen-1088 > Fen-1137. The sequence goes on from PMZX01000159.1 coordinate 4,997, forward strand.
GCTGGATCCAGGGCAGGCGTGGGTCGTGGGTCTTTGCTTCGCGTCGTTCCCTGGCTTTGCAAGGCACCATTGAGTTGGCCGCTGCCCACGAGCACACGCGCGTTCGCATGCGCGTGAATGGACGCGCGGTTCTTGTCGCCGACATTGGATCGGACTGGACGGTCTACTCGTTTACGCTGCCCGAGGAGCTTGTGAGCGCCGGCGTGGTCTTTGTCACCGTCGAGCAGGATCTACCCGCGCCCGGCTCCTTCCCTGTGGGGCAGACGGGTCATTCTCTTCCGTACGAGGTGTGGGTGGAAAGTGCGGGCTATCTCTTCGGCAACCGCGCGTCGCTTCGGCTTGATGACCGGACCACGTCGTTCTCGGGGCGGGGTCTCACCCTGGTTGTGCTGGACGAACAAGCGCCCAAGGTTCGCGCGACATANNTTGCTGGCAAAGGACGAGGCTTCCTCGCAGTGGCGCCCGGAACACGACGCGATCATTCGCCAGCTCGGCGGTAACGCGAGCTTGGCGGGTCACTACCGGGCCAGCTACGCGCTCCTCGGGGTCAAAGGCGCTCTTCCGGGCCAGGCGCAGGAGGCACTCAACGGCAACGGGGCTGTCAGTCTTGCGGTCGGAGTCTCGGCCCCTGACCAGGTGAGGGGCGTGGCATACGGCACGGTCACTCTCTCGGCCAAGGGTCGTTAGCTGAAGGCCCTAACGCGCATCGCGCGCGGCCGGTGCTACTTGGGCAGCGACGCAATTCGGCCATCGTTTGCCGCTGCGCCGGATTCTGCCCAGTAGACGTATCCGTCGTCGACAGCGATGGCTATCGGAGCGTTGAGGCCAAAAGCAAGGGTCGCAGGCGTATTGTTGCAGCCCTTGACGGAACACTTGCGAACGACGCCAGCTCCGGGCCAAGGTACTAGACCTGCGCTCGAGTCTGAGCTGCTTATCTCGGTCCAGTACACGCTGACGCCGTCGGTGGCGATGGCGGTCGGCGAGTTCAGCCCGGTCGCAAGTGCCTGCGGATGATCCGCGCATCCAGTCTTCGCGCAGGCGAGAACCTGTCCAAACCCCATTGGGCTGTAATCGACGAAGTAGACATTGTCGGCATCGAGAGCGATTTGCATGATTGCCGGTACGACGTCTGACATGACTTGGGTGGGGGCGTTGTTGCAGCCACCGATGGCGCACTTCATGATTCCGTCGGTTGCCTCCGTCGACCAATAGACGCTGGTGCCATCGACCGCGATTCCGAGGGTAATCGGTGAGTTGCCCGCCGACCACAGCGCCTTGGGAGCAATACCGCAGCCAGCGATCGGGCAGGTAAGGATCTCGGCGGTGAAATCCGTCCAGTACACGTTCGTGCCAGCAACCGCCAGTCCCCAGGCTTGATTGGGGCCGATACCCAGGGGACTATCGTTGCAACCGTCGACAGAGCACTTGAGCAATCCCCCTGCTCTACGGGTTGGATCCGATAGTGGCGACGTCCCGTCGTCGCTCCAATAGATGTCGGTGCCATCCGTTGCAAAGCCGAGTGGCGTGGCTACACGGCTCTGTTGACGGCCGGAAACGAGTACGGTGGGTATTCCATTGCATCCGCTCTTGGCACATTTCAGCACCTGTCCGTCGCTCCAGCCCGCGGCCATCTTCCCGACGGAATTGTCGGTCCCGAGATTGAACCAATAGACGTTCGTGGCATCGATGGCGATGGCCCAGGGAGACAACTGACCTGATGCAAGCACAGTCGCATTGCCGACCCGCACATCTGTGGTTGAGCTCCTGGCCGCGTCCGAACTGGTGGCGCCACCTGACCTGTTCGCGGCGGTGTTGACTGCCGCCCCGCCAGTTTGGATCGCGCCGCCGGTTTCGCCTGGGGCGCCGGTGCCAGCAGCACCACCTTGGCCACCCCCGGGCCCCGCGTCGGCCTTGCCAGCTCCCGAATGCAGACCGGACTGGTTGGTACACCCCAGGCCTGCAATGCCAGCCGCTAGAAGGGCCGCCACGCCCATGGGTATCTTGTTCATCGAGTCCTCCGTGTACCTAGCGACGAAGCAATCTACGTGCCGATGATCGCGCGCTGATTGGTGAACTGATTCTGCCATGTTGGCGTGGGTATTGACCGAAACCTTCTCAGAAATCTGAGATGGGCCGGACCGAATATGAGCCGCGCAAGCAAGTGGCGCACAGGGTGACCCGACAGATTGACCGGCGCAGGCGCCGGCTCTGGCCAGTCGTGCTTGCCGCACCATGAGTATCGTGGCCCGTCAACGGCAGCAAACTATTCTGGTCGCGACGTCGGATTTTCAAACCCGATTCTGCGGCGTCGTGCCCCTGTTGCTGCTGTACCAATCTGCCCACAATGCGCACCACCGACGGTTTCATGGAGGCATCGATGCGAACCAGAACTCGGAAGGCGATGGAAGCTCTCGCGCGAGGGTGCGTGGCTCTGCTGCTCGGCAGCGCCATGACCTTGCTGCAAGGCTGCAGTTCGAACGGTGGGGGTTCAACCTCGACCGCGGGTGCGCCAGGTTCAGGCGGCGTCACGGCCGTGGCCGGGAGTGCCACCGGTGGCTCGCCCGTGGCCGGGGGCCAGCCCGCAACCGGGGGCCAGCCTGGCACCGGCGGCTCGCCTGTGACCGGGGGCTCAGCAACCGGCGGCTCGTCTGTGACCGGGGGCCAGCCTGTGACCGGTGGCTCGCCTGTGGCCGGGGGCCAGCCCGCAACCGGGGGCCAGCCCGCAACCGGGGGCCAGCCTGGCACCGGCGGCTCGCCTGTGACCGGGGGCTCGGCAACTGGCGGCTCGCCCGTGACCGGCGGCTCGGCAACCGGCGGCTCGTCCGCAACCGGGGGCAGGGGTGCGGGCGGCACCAGCGGTGGCACTTCCGCAACCGGGGGCAGGGGTGCGGGCGGGACCACCGGCGGTAGCTCCGCCACCGGCGGCGGGGGCGTGGGCGGCACCACCGGCGGCACCTCCGCCACCGGCGGTGTGCCGAGCACTGGCGGCGCCACGCCGACCGGTGGAACACTGCCCCCACCGGCTGGGCGGACAAAGATGATCCTGAACGCTGACTGGAAATTCTACAAAGGCGATGCCACCGGCGCAGAAGCGACCGGTTTCGGCGACACTGCGTGGACCAAGGTGAACCTGCCCCACGTCTTTGACACTCCCTACTATGCACTCAAGAAGGGGGTCTTCTGGTACGTAGGGTACGGTTGGTACAGGAAACATTTCAACGTCCAGGCGGATTGGAAAGTCTCCAAGAGAATCGTTCTTGAGTTCGAAGCGGCCTTCCAGGTCGCGCAGGTCTATGTAAACGGAAAACTTCAGGGAGAACACAAAGGCGGATTTACGGGATTCTATTTCGACATAACCGACGCCGTTGCCGCAGGCGACAATGTCATCGCGGTACGGGTGAACAACCTTTGGAATGCTCAAATCGCCCCGCGCGCGGGTGACTGGCTGTTTCTCGGGGGGATCCATAGGGACGTGTACCTGGTCGTGACCGATCCGCTCCACGTCACGTGGTACGGCACCTTTGTCACCACGCCCACGGTTTCAGCGACTTCGGCAACCGTCAACGTCAAGACGGAAGTAAAGAACGAGAACGCGGCGCCCGCGAGCTGCAAAGTCACAACCACCATCGTCGACGCAACCAACGCGGCGGTGACGTCCATGGAGAGCTCTCAATCGATAGCTGCGGGGGCGGTGTATGTGTTCGACCAAACCAGTTCGGCCATTGCCAATCCGCATCTGTGGTCCGTCGCAACACCCTACATGTACAAGGTGCTTACCACCGTCTCGAATGGAAGCGGCGCGGTGGACAGCTACGAGAGTCCACTCGGCATCAGATCGATCGAGTGGACGGCTGACCAGGGGTTCTTCATGAATGGAACCCATGTCTTGATCGATGGCATAAATGCGCACGATGATCGCGCCGGCTGGGGCATTGCGCAGACCAATGCGGGCTTCCGCAGGGACGTGAAGCTTATGAAGGAGGCCGGCTTCAATCTCATCAGGGAATGCCATGACCCCCATGACGTTGCCTGGGATGATGCAGCCGACCAGCTGGGAATGATGGAATGGGCGGAAAACGATTTCTGGGGAGTAGGCGGCTATAGCGACAGCCAAGACGGCGGCTGGCGGCAAAGCTCCTATCCTGTCGTCGCTGCGGACGAGCAGCCGTTCCAAGACAATCTGAAGCAACAACTGACGGAATTCATTCGCGAACGAAGAAACCACCCCAGCATCATCGTATGGAGCATGGGAAATGAAACGTTCGATGTGACGAGCGGAACACCCATGACCAATTGCAAGGCCTTCTACAAGGTTCTGTCGGCTCTCGCCGAGACTCTTGATCCGTCGAGGAAGGCGGCGGTGGGCGGCGCTCAACGAAGTGGATTTGATCAGCTAGCCAGTGTCATCGGATACAATGGGGATGGGGCGACCATCGCTACCTATCAAAACCCCGGGAAGCCCAGTGTGATAACCGAGTACTACGACCATGCTGGCGTTGCGTCCTATCCCTGGCGAGCAGGACAGGTCCGATGGGTGGGCTATGGCTACGGCTCGTTCCTGACTGACAACGGCGGCTTGGGCGGTGTGGTTGACTATTACAGACTTCCTGGTCCGGAATGGTATCAATACCGACAGGAAAAGCTGGGGACTTCATATACGTTGCCGGCCGCGGGTACGGCCGCGAAGATCGTCTTGACCGCGGATAACCTCACCATTGGCAACGACGGTACGGATGATACCGAGCTCACCGCTCAAATAGTCAACGCAAGCGGCACGGCGATCGATAGCACTGCCCCGATTACCCTGACGGTAACCTCGGGCGGCGGGCTATTCCCCACTGGTGCTTCGATGACCTTTGACAACTCCAAGTGTCCCGATACAAGGTGCATCCGATACGGCATGGCAAAGATGACCATGCGGTCCTATACGGCTGGGTCCATCACGGTGACCGCCACCTCTCCGGGACTAACCAGTGGGACGGTAACCGTGACCTGTGTCGACAGTGGCGGCTTGGCGGCAAGCGTAGGGGGGAGCTAGAGCACCGAACGGTTGCTGCCCGCACCCACCTCGTCTGCGGTAACAAGAACAGCCTGCATGGGGTATGGTTCGGCCATGATTTGCAAGGCGAACCAGCGCGGATATCAGCCCGCCCTGCCAGGCATCGAGCGGAAGACCTTGGCTTACGGCGACCGCACGCTGATGACCGAGTTCCGCATGCGCAAGGGTAGCGCCTTGCCCAGGCACTCCCACTCCCAGGAGCAGACAGGCTATCTCATCAGCGGCTGCATCCGGCTGACCATAGGCCGGCGAAGCATCGAGGCTCGACCCGGGGATAGCTGGTCCATCCCCGGCGGCACGAAGCACGGAGCGGCCATTGTCGAAGACTCGGTAGCTATCGAGGTGTTCTCGCCGGCACGCGAAGACTATCTCCCGCGGGGACGGGCCAGGAAGCGAAACGACTGACCAATCTGAGCCAGTCTGAGCTCCCGGTGGCACGCCGTCGCGCTCGCGGTCGTCGCCTCCGAGTCAATCAGTGCGCCGATGCGTGATGCAGGATCGTGGCGGACGCGCCGACCGCCCACACGTCACCTGCGGCATAGCCCCTGAGGCCGGCCAGGGGCTCACCGAGCTGGAAAGGCGATTTGACAACCGAGGCGCTGGTACCGTCCCAATGATAGAGCCCCCGGCCAGAGACCCAGACGTCGCTGTCGCTGCCGACCCAAATCGCACTCGGATTGTCATCCATTTGGGTTGCGATGTGAAAGGTCCCCATGTCATCGAGCGGAGCTAGCGATCCCTGGTACAGACCGATGAACCCCTTTGCAATCGAATCGTCGTAGCCTGCGACCATGATGCGCCCATCCGCCGTACCCCAAAGCGCGTTTCCCTTTGCGTATGAGCCGCCGTTGAGATAGGTCCGCGGCGCCCAGATGCCGACCATGCCGTTTTCCGGCGGGAATTTTCGCATCGCCGACAGGGCATCCCCGTTTTGGCAAATAGCGAGCAGGTCGCTGCCATTGCCCCAAAGCGCGGTACAGTCGCCTGGGTACGGATCCATACTCACGGTCCAGTGCGCGCCGTCAAACCAGGCCGTGGTTGACTGCGCGCCAACCGCCCACACGTCGTTGGCTGCGTTGGCCCACACGCGAGTGAAATCGTTGGTGGTGCCAGTGCTGGTCTCGGTCCAGGTCGATCCGTCATAGTGGGCGGCGAGTCCCTTGGCCCCCACCACCCAGATGTCGGACGCAGAGCGCGCCATCACGTCGTTGATCGCACGGGCCTCCGCGGCCACCCAGCCGCCGACCGGCATTCCATCCTTCCAGTGCTGGACCGACATTGACCCGGGAGACGCGATCCAGGCATCGTTCGGGCCCACCGGCGCGACACTCCGATTGTTTGCGTTCGGGCGCGCCTGGGCGACATCGGTGAACGCGCCCTTTTGCCCGTGCACCAGCGTTCCCGCCTGGCCAACTCCCCAGAAATCGTCCGACGAGGCCCCGGCGAGGGCTTGTACCCACCCCGCCCCTCCCTCGAAGGCCTTTTGCCAAGCGCCGGCGACGTAGTGAAAGATAACCTCTCCCCCGGCCGCCCACAGATCGCCAGCGATCGGCGACCAAAGCGCCCAGCAATCGGTCATTTCAGGGTTGGGCGTGCTCCAGGCGTGGCCATCCCACAACATCGGCACGCGCGCGGGGTCGCCCAGGTTCGTGCCGCAGATCCAAACCTTGCCCCGGCCGCCCGAGGCCACCGCCCCAGGCCCCGCGGGAGTATCGATCTGCGTCCAGGTGGCGCCGTCGAAATGCAGGAGCGATCCGGCAGAGTACGTGTTCGTGACCCATACGTCGTCGCTGGCGGAGCCGGCTATCGCATTCACCAGGTTGGTCCAGGTCGCCACGGTGAAGCGGCTGCCATCCCAATGCGCGGCCCCGGATCCTACCAGCCAGATGTCATTGCGGCTGGTGCCCCAGATCGCGAAAACCGATTGAATGGGAGAGGTCATCCATTCGGCCCATTGTGTGCCATCCCAACGAAGCAAGACGTCTTTGCTGGTGATGTCTGGATACGGCACATACGCCGCCGTCAGCACGAAATCCGACGAGGCACCCCAAATGGCGCTAATGAACCGATCCGTCACCACGTACGGTTCGAGGCGGGTGCCGTTCCAGTGCAGCAAGGTTCCTCCCTCCCCGCCCATCCACGCATCCGCGGGACCGCTCGCCCACACACTGGTGAGGGTGTTCCCTTGCGGGACCGGCGATACCCAGCACCACCCGTCGGAGCTGCAAAAGCCGCTGCCTGAGGCGCCGGATAGTCCGTCAGCCGTGGCGCCGTCAGTTGCGGCCACATCGGCGCCCTTGCTGTCGGACGCGCCGCCATCGGCACGACCGGTATCCATGGCCACCCCGTCGGCGCCGGCACGATCCGTTGCAGAATCCGGGGCTGTCCTGTCGGCCGCACTGGCGTCAGATGTGATCCCATCGGGGCCTGCGCGATCCGGAGCTGTCCCGTCGGCCGCACTGCCATCAGATGCAATCCCATCGGGACCTGCGCGATCCGGCGCTGCCGCGCTGGCATCGGAGGCACCAGATCCGGCGCGGTCAAGCCCGCCGTCAGTAGCAGCCGGCAGGTCAGCCGCAAACGCGGCGTCCGTCCCCTGCGCGGAATCCGGGCTTGCAGAGGGTCCGTCCATGGTCGGGCCACCGCCCTCTGCCCCGCTGCCCGCGAATGAGTCAGCGGGGATCGAATCAGTGCCAGCCTCTCCTGAGGCCGCCCGGCGCGACGTGCTCGAACATCCCGCAAACGCGAGTAGGGCCGAGATCGCGGAGACTGCGCACAGATTCAGGGCATTGCCGCGGCTCTTTCCGCCAGTTCCAGGTGCTGATGAAGCTGTATCGATCACGCAGGACAGTGTACTCCAATTGCGCCCGCCTCGGCTCTCCGTCATTTCAGCGACTCACTCGCCGCCAGCTAGACGTGCTGTCCCTTGCGTGTGATAGTTGAAGGTATGAGCCGTACGCGCAGCCTGCTGGTCGTTGCGCTGGTCTTCACAGGGGCGTGCAAGAAGACCATGTCGATGGGGGAGTTCGCGGAGACACTCCCAGGCGTCTATTGCGATCGGGTCTTCTCGTGCTGCAACCCCACTGAGGCACGGCGTCTTTTCGGCGTGGGAGGCTACGCCGTGTACGTCACCGACCGGTGCGGCCGCGCTCAGAGCGTGCCCCCCACGGTCGAGAGTTGTCGCGCGCAGATGAAGCGCGTGTATGAGACGAATGCCGAGGCCGTCGGGTACGGGTTCTACGCGTACGACGCCGCGCACGCCGCTGCCTGCGTGGCGAGCCTGCGCGGGGGAACCTGCGCCGATCTCGTGGCTATGAAAACGGGGCAATCAGGAACGGTTGACGATTGCGCGCTCAGCTATCAGTTCCGCCAGGGCGGCGAAGGGTTCATCTGCTTCTACGACGGGCAGTGTTTTGACGGACTGGTCTGCGCCTTCGAAGGGGACAGCGAGGCCGGAGTATGTCGGCCTGTGGCAGAGGTGCCGAACAGCTGCCCGCGCTGCCCAGCGGGGCAGTACCAGTACTGTGACTACAGTACCGGCGGCCAGTGTCTGCCCAAGCTCGCCGACGGAGCGCCCTGCTCATACGATCCGATGTGCTCCTCGTCGGTTTGCTGGAGCGAGAGCGTTTCGTCCACCCCCGCGTCGGGGAGCTGCGGGTTGCCTGCCGGCGTATGCCAGGGCACGCAGACCGACGCAGGGGAATCGACCGTGGATGCCGAGGTGTGCGAGCCCGACACCCCAGCGGCGCCCGATTCGAGTGGCGTGGACGCGAAGGATGTCCGGGAGGGAGATCCTCTTGTCTACTGTCGGCAGGGCGCCGCCTGCACGGGCGCCGAGACCTGTGTCGTCGATTGCCATGGTTCGATCGCCGGTCTGAATCTCTCGCCGCACATGGAGTGCTCGTGCGTGGATGGACTCTTTGCCTGTACGGTGCCGCCAAGCCTTGTCGACACGACCCCACCACCGGCATGCCCGGCTGACACGAGCAGTCCCTGCGATGCTCAGTGCCGCGTCTGTGTCTTCGCCTCCGACCCGAGCAAGGCCAGCCGGTGCTTCTGTTCGGTCGAGGGCACATGGGTGTGCGGAGGCTAATCGGGAGTAGACGGACCAGGAAGTCGAGTATCATGCCCGTGGGCGTGTCGCCCCCTCGAGGAGCATCTATGAACAAAAGACTTGGCTTCGTTACTGCCGTGGCGCTTGCGTGCGCCACCGGATGCGGAAAAAGCGATTCCGAGAAGTTCGCCGACAGCTACTGCGCCGAAATGGCCAAGTGCTGCGGCCAGGCGGGCCTACCCGCCGACGGCAATACCTGCCACGATTGGATGAACTTCGCGGCAATGGGCGGATCGTACAACTCTTCCGCGGGCGACGCGTGCTTGGCCGAGATGAGGTCGCAGGTCAGCGCCGGCACTTTTTGCACCGGCTCCTCATCGTCGCCGTCGCCTTGCGATTCGGTGTACGGCAGCTCGAGCGGCAACAAGAAGCCGGGCGAGACGTGCAGTTTCGACAGCGACTGCGCTCCGTCGAGTGAGGGCAAGGTGGTGTGCGCCAGCCTCTTCGTGAACAACACCTTCATCGACAAGTGCCAGGTGCAGATTGCGGGCAAGGCCGGCGACACGCCCTGCGTGGGCACGCAGGAGGGAACGAACTTCCTATCCTACCAGGCGAGCAACGCGATGGATGTTGTGTCCCGCGGCTACGTGTGCGATGTCGCCGATGCCGTGACCTGCCAGGATGGCACCTGCGTCGCGCTCAAAGCCCTGGGCGCGTCCTGCTTGATCTCTACCGAGTGTGTGCGCACGGCGTATTGCAGCTACCCGGGGGACGTCTGCACGACAAAGATCAGCGCCGGCGGCGCCTGCAACGGCATCGCCGGCTCGGAATGCGTCGACAGCGCCTACTGCGACACGAACGCCCGGCAATGCATGGCCAAGCTCGCGAACGGCGCGGCCTGCACCAGCCTGATCACGTGCCAATCACTCTACTGCTCGGGGGGAACCTGCCAAGGCAGCTCCACCGCCGGGCTGTCGATATTCTGCGGGTCGTGAGTTCTCAGGTGGTCGTGTTGTGGTCAGAAGATCGGCTGCGCCACCAGCGCGAGCAGCTTGCGTTGGGTGCGCGTCGCCAGGGGAGGGGAGAATCGGCTGGCCACAAGCGCACCACCGGCGGCCACGATCCGACGCGCGCAGGCGAGGTAGTGCGCATACTGTTCAAGGCCCTCGGCCACTGCCTCGGATTCCTGGCGCCAGCGCTCGTCGAGATCGCCGAGCTCGGCCTGCAGGGCAGCGGCTTCGTCCCGCACACCCCGGGTCTGCAAGTTCTCGTAGCGCAGGCGCACGTCTGCCAAACGCTCACGCAGATCCGAGAGCGGGGTCGCGGACTGGTCGAGGAATGTGCCCAGCTCGGTCAGGCGAGTGAAGACCGCGNNGCGCCGGTGGGCCAGCGCTGCAGGTTGTAGGTGCGCCGGCGGGCCTCCAGATAGTCCGCCAGCGCCACCGCCAAACTGGCCCGTCGCGACTCGGCCTCTGCGGTCTGACGGCGGAGTTGCTCGAGCACCGGGGAGCCGACCACGGACCCCTGGGCCAAGATGCCCATGCGCGCCGAGGCAACCGCGCGCTGCTTGTCTGCAGCTTGCCATGTCACCCAGGCCTCGCGCAGGGCCGATCCTTGCGCCGCCATTATGTCGAGGTAGTACCGGCCGGGTGACTCCATGGTGCCTGCAATGAAAAGCCCAGTGCGCGTTTCCAAGACCTGCCCGCTGTCGCGCGTGGCCAGCATGCGGCTCGACTGAAGAACCGTGGACAGGCCGGTCTTGCTGTAGTCCACGCCTACGCTGGCAGCAAAACGCAGACTGTTGCTGAGATTGCTTTCGGTCTCGAACGAGGCGCGGAGGGTGATGAAACGGAGGTGGAACGGTTGGCGGCGTTTGAGGAAAAGCCCTATCCGGCCGGTGAAGTCTTCACCCTGATAGTTGTCCCCCGTCGCAAGAACCTCGCGAGCGGCCAGTACGGCAAAACTGTCCCAGCCGTTGGCCGCGGTGAAGCGGTTGAGCCAGCTCTCGCGCAGCGCCACCTCGACCGCGCGCTGGACAGATCCGGTTGATGGACGGATCTGTTCCAGCAGGCCTGCAGAGAGTTCCAGCCCCGGCAAATTGGCCGTGAGCCCGCCGCGAAGGCCAGGCTGCAGGTGGTAGCCCAGGCGCGAAAACGCGCCATACCAGCCAAGCCGGTAGTTGTTGTCGCGCCAACGCTTGATGGTGCCCGAATTGCTCAAGGCGCCGGCCTCGAAAAGGGCGCCCAAGCCCATGACCCCCAGTGCAAGATCGACCCTGTGCGCGGCCAGGGAATGCTTGAGTGCTTGCCATTGCTCGTCGGTCTGGGGAAAGAAGGGCTGTTGCGCGAGCCCGAATACCGCTAAGTCGATGAGTTCTCGGCCGTCGAAATAGTGCACGATCGAGTTCAGGATCTGCGAACCGCTACGTTGGTCGCTGAGGATGACAAAGTCGCCAACCATGATGGGCAACGCAGTGGCATTGAGGTCGACGGCGATAAGCGGCAGCTCATCGACCGTCAGGTTCTGGATTCGGCGGGTTCGGATCTCGTCGAGGCGGGTCATCTGCGCGAGCAAGCGGTCGTACACCGGAAAGGCCACGTGTTGCGAGGCGAGCGACAGCTTGTAGCTGGTGGAATCCGACAACTCCCAGGGGTTTCCTACCAGACGATCGATTTCCCCCTCCACGTCAAAGAGCTGCAGTCTGTTGATGAAAGAAGAAATCTCGCCGCGCGTGTTTCCCCCAACTTGGGTGAACAGCTCGGTGAGATAGCGGCCGAAGACGGAGAAGTCGGACTCCAGCTGCTTCTGTCCCGGCTGAGCCAAAGCAGGCCGGCCGCCTGCTGGACCGAGCCCGGGTAGCCAAAGCACGGCCACGACAAAGATCGCGCAGGCAACCCAGCGCGTGCAACGCGTGTGAATTGCCCTATTACGGAATCGCCGCATGGCCGCCGGCTCGCGGTCCATTGTAACGCGTTTCAGGCCTTTCGTATCGCGGGCTTGCCGGGCTTGCCGAGGTCTGTCGAGGTCTTGCCGTGCGTAACCATCGGGACTACGCTCGCAACATGGGACCGCGGAATCTATGCGCCCACAGCAGTGTCGATCGCATGAAGGCGGCAACCGACGACGAGTCGGATCGACGCTAACGGCCGCGTTCACCTCACGGATCCCGACCCTCCCTATTTGCCGAAAGTCTTCGGATCGAGCAAGAGCTGCCAGAGACGCGCGGTGGCGAGAGCACCATCACTGCTGGTGACGAGCCACGCGGGACCGTTCACGTCGGGGAGCAGGGCCGGACCTGTCGTCGCATCGAAGCTGGCGGCTGGATCCTGCGAGACTCTCTGTACCGCGACGACGAACTCGGGCAGCGCGACCGCGAGGATGCTGACCTGATCGGCGGCTGTCGCGAGGTTCCGGATGTTCGGCTGCTGCGAAGCAATCAAGCGGCCGAGAGGGTTTTGCGGCAGGCTGGGAAGTTGCGATGACAGAACGTCGCCTGTCTGGTCGTAGTAGGCGCTCACCTGAACGAACCTAAACCGCTGCGCCACGATCCAGTCCGCCCAGGGATCCAGTTCACCGTTGGGCGCGCCCATTGTGCCACCTGTGGTCGATGTCGATCCGAGCGACGCGACGACCACGACCCGATCCACCACGCTCTTGTCGATGAGGTAGGCATCCGCGACGTCGGTGAGTCGTCCGCCCGTGACCACGACGAGCGGTCGATAGGGCAGGCTGAGCCGGGTCGATGCCTCCACGATCAGGCGGGCGCCTTCGGATCGATTGGCAACGGTGGCGTCAAGGTTTCCGTCGCTGGGTCGCACCAGCGGCCGACCCACGCTGGCGATAGGATCGGGAATGTTGCGCAGGCCGCTCGCGCGCGCCGCGGTCACCAGATTTCTCCAACCCGCGCTGTTCCCGTCGAGATCGGGCCAGTAGAGACTCTCGTTGATGATGATGCCAGCGAGCGCGGGGCCGCCGGAATTCGCAAACAGCACGGCGTACAAACCCTGCCAGTTGTCGCCCGGGCTGTCGTTGCTGAGGATGACCGGGTTGCGTTCGTCGACGGGGAGGAGGCCGTGCGGACTGTCCGAACCGGCATCGAGCACGCCGCTGCTGCAGGCCAACGGGGTCAGGAGGAAGCTCCACGTCCACTGGGCCAGCAAAAAGGCGATGCGCGCGGACTTCACGGGAGCGAGGCCAGCATGTCGTCAATCTTGGCAAGCAAGACGCTGCGAGGAAACTGGCGATGGAATCTCGCGCCAGCGTGGTGCGCTTCGTTTCCGTGGCCGAGGCCAACCAGGGCTTTCACCCTCAGGGCTTCGCGTTCTTCCGACAGGCGCCCAGTGGGAAAGCCGTGTTCGTGTTCCGCCACCACGGCGAGGACGGAGCCGTAGTCGCCGCGTGCATCGGATTGTCGTGCCCGATCGAGAAGGCGAAGCTCGGCAAGTCCAACATCGTTTTCTGTTCCGGCCACCGTCCGGCGAATGGTCACGCCGGGCTTTGGCGACGCCGATGCTACGGTGCCCACGGTTCGCGCCGGAGCAGCCTGCACGACAACGGATGGTGCGGGCACCGGTGTGGCGAGAGGTGGCGCACCTGGCGTGGGGCGCCCAATCGTCCGTGCTGCTTCGTTGGTCGTCGGTACCGGCTGCCGCATCATCTGGAAAGCGGCGGCCGCGCCAGCGATGAACGCGATGCCGGCGGCCGCGGCAAGCACGAGCCGACGGGGGCGGGTGGACGTCACGCGCGGCAAAGGCATCGCGGTTTCGCAATCAGTGCGTATCGCCGCGCGTGCCCGTGCCAAGGCGCGCGCGCAAACGATCTCGGGTTGGGGAACGATGACGCGTTCGCTCGCCAGCAGGGCTTCGATCGGGGCGGGAAGCGGCAGCGTTCGGCTCGTGCTATCGGTTCTCATCGAACGGCGCTCCTTTTCTGGATGTGCGCGACAGCGGCCTGCAACTCGCGGTGCGCTTTGCGCAGGCGCGAATAGGCGGTGAAGAGCGGGATAGAAAGCGCCGAGGCGACATCACGCATGGGAACCTCGTCGAGGTCGTGCATGACCAGCACCGCGCGCCTCGGGAGCGGAATCCGCTCGAGTGCGGCCAGGACGAGTGTGCGGGCCTGGTTGGTCTCGAATGTCTGGTCGGGACACGGGGCGTGGTCTTTCCGGTCGATGATCGCGAATGGAACTTCGCGCCAGCGCCGCTTTCGGTGAGACGAGGCGATGCGGAACGCGATTCCAAAGATGTAGGGCCTGAGCGCTCGCGCCGGATCGTACTCGTGCCAGGTTCGTGCAAGGACGAGGAACACCTCGTGAGCCAAATCCTCGACGTCCGCGGGATTGACCCCCAGGCGGCGGAGCGTCCGAAACAGGTAGTCCAACTCGCGCTGATACGCCTCAAGGCACGCGTCATCTTCCGTGCTTCGCGACACGGGCCTTGGGCTCGACACGCTCGAAACAAGGCGTAGATGGCTCACCGGTGCACTTTCGCCATTATGACACTGTCCAGGTTGGCGTACGGATCATTGCCGCGACTGGGCCGGACTTGTCATCGAAAACGCGCGGTCAGGTCGATTCCGGCCAGGGCGCCGAGTCGCGGCATCTCCCACAGGCCAACTCGGTTCAGCTCGACCGTGTACGGCGTGAGCAAGCCGAGCGCGTCGAGGTGGGCGGTGGCGGACCATGGGCCACCGAACTGAAGGGTCGCGGCAAGGCGAAGCCCGGCTTGCCCCACGATACCGGCTGCCGATCTCGGCTGGTCCACCCCGAAGCCCGAGACTCGAACCTGGCCGACCTTGCCAAGGGCGCAGGCCGACATCACCCACCGGTGCGCGCAGGTGGCCACGCTTGCACCGACGAGGTTTTCGCGAAATCCGCTACTGTCCGTGCGGCGCGCGGTCGATGGCAGACTCGCTTCTGCGCCGATCTCCAGCGACAGGTTGTCCCTCCGGACGCCGAAAAACAGCCGCGCGCTGGCGGTCAGGGACGGCGAGATACCCCAGGCCATCGACGGTCCGATTCCTAGCCACATCGGCCAGCGCGAGGAGGACCGGGACACGGCAGGTTCGGCGAGAGAATCGGGACTATCGCCGGGGTTTCGCTCGGAAACCGACGGGACGACATCGGGCTTCTGCGCGGCCACGGGAACCGTAGCCGGCGGCATTGGGAGGTCGGTGCTTGCGGGCTTTTCCGAGGCGGACGACGCGACACTGCTGCTTGCGGGCGCCATCGTGCGCAGCAACTGGATCTGAAGAGCGACCGCAAAGCTCATCTCCGTCAGAAGATTCGAGCAGTTGCCGTTCGTTGCGAGAAAATGGCGCTCGCCTATCCCCTTACCAGTGGCGCTCCGCCATTCGATTTGGCCATCAACTCCCCGGGTCGTTCCGCCAACGCGCACCGAGATATTCGTCGTGGCGTCGATGCGAAATGGATCGTAGCCGAGCTGGCGCATGATGTCCCTTCGGAATTCCGCCTCGTCCGAGCACCCTCGCACCGACGAGTCGACCCCATAGTGCAGGGCGACGAAGAATTCCGTCTCGGCGGCCCTGGCCGCGGGGAGCCATATCGCCGCGATTGCCCCGAGGACTGCGGTCACGAACGGTTTTGACTGGCGGCGCATGGGATCAGCGCAGACCCTGGCGCTGACATGGCCAAGGTCCATAGCCCGAAAATCTTCGTGACAAGATTCCGCCTGCCGAGCAAATAGCAAACATGAGCATGCGCTCTCTCGCTCCAACCATACACCGCCCCGGTTTTTTGCTCTTGGTTTGGTTTCTTGCCAGCGGCATGAGCTGCGCTGGCGGCACGGGTTCATCTGGCGCAGGAGGAAAGGGTGGATCAGCCGGTAGCGCGGCGGGCGGCGCATCGAGCGCAGGAGGCTCGCTGGTGACCGGAGGCTCGGTGGAAAGCGGCGGTGCGACAGGAAGCGGAGGCTCGGTGGGAACCGGCGGGTTGACGACCGGAACCTCGGTGGGAACTGGCGGATCGGCGACCGGAGGCTCGCTGGAAAGCGGCGGTGCGACAGGAAGCGGAGGCTCGGTGGGGACTGGCGGATTGGCGACCGGAGGCTCGGTGGGAACTGGCGGATTCACCCTGACCGGCGGATCGCTGGGACGCGGCGGTTCGGCCACTGGCGGCACAGGGGTCGGGGGCAGCGCGACCGTGCGAGACGCTGGGCCGGGACCCGGAGGCACGGCCAGTGGTGGCAGCGCGGTCACCGGCGGGGCCACTCGGACTGGTGGCACGGGTGGTGCGACCAGAACAGGCGGCACGACCGTCATGTCCGGCACGGGTGGCTCCCCTGATGCCGCTGTCCCACGCGACGCGGGCAGCACGGGCGGCGCCGGCGGCAGCGGGGCTGCTGGTAGCAGTGCCACTGGTCCAGCCACGGGTGGTGGCTGCGGCTCAGGCACATCGAACAGCAGCGACGCGGTCGTGAATCTCAGCAGCGTCCAGCAGAAGATATCCGGCTTTGGCGTCTCCACCGCCTGGGGGTCGTCGATGAGCGCGGCCGACGCAGATTTGTTGTGGTCGACGACCAGCGGGGCCGGCCTGTCGCTTCACCGCATCCGCATTGCTCCCGGCGGAACCACCAGCGAAACCAACATCGCGAAATTGGCCGTGGCAAGAGGGGTGACGGTTTGGGCCACGCCGTGGACACCGCCGGCCGCCGACAAATCCAACAACAACATTGTGATGGGCACGCTCACCAACGGGCAAGACTTCGCGAACACGCTGGCGAGCTTTGTGACAACGATGAAGAACAATGGCGTCCCCATCTTCGCGGTTTCGGCCCAGAACGAGCCCGATGCGAACGTCACGTATGAATCGTGCGCCTATACCCCGGCCAGCCTGGCGTCGTTCATTGGGACGTATATGGGACCCGCTTTGGCCAGCTCCGGGGTGAAGATCGTGGGACCCGAAACCCAGAATTGGTGCAACTTCGCCAAGTACGAGACGGCCATCCTCGGCGATGCGAAAGCGTCATCCTATACCTCGATCATCGCAGTCCATGAGTACGGCTGTTCCCCCAGTGCCTACCCGGAAATACAACAGGCGGGCAAGGAGTTCTGGCAGACTGAGATCTACGACCAGGGCACGGGCGACAGCAACGGGATGGGAAGCGCCCTGCGCGTGGTGACGAAGATTCACAACTCACTAACCATAGCCAATGTGAATGCCTGGCACTACTGGTGGGTTTACTCGGGTGGCCAAGGCGGGTTGTGGAACGGGAGCACCGTCACCAAACGGCTCTGGATCATGGGCAACTACAGTCGCTTTGTGCGGCCCGGCTACCAACGTGTCAGTACCAGCGGATCGGTACCCTCGGGCGTGCTCCTCAGCGCTTTCAAGAACCCCAACGATGGGACAGTCGTAGTCGTCGCCGTCAACAACAACAGCAGCGCCAGTTCCATCAATGTCTTCATCTCCGGAGCGGCGCCTTGCAGTGTCACGCCCTGGGTGACGTCGTCCAGCGACAGCCTCGCCAGCAAGAGCGCCGTCTCTGTCAGCGGCGCGCGCTTCACCTACTCCCTTGGGGCACAGAGTGTGACGACGTTCGTCGGCAAACCGTGACGGCTACTGGTCTATTGCGCCGTGACCGTAGTCGACCCTGCGGTCAAGCCGGATGAAGTGGCCGAAACCACGATCGAACCTGCTGCGCCGGTCGACCGCACGATGGCCAGTGCCTTGCCGCTGAACGCGTTTCGGCTGGCGCCCTTGAAGGAGGTGGTATCGATGGCATTGCCGTTGTCGAGACCAACGATCTGGCCCGGCCCGGTCAC
>PMZX01000253.1 GCA_003170035.1 Myxococcales bacterium
TGGAACTTCATCCAGAACGGGTTTGGATCTGCGTCCATCACGGCCCAGCCCAGTTTTTCGAGCTGCCCGCGCAGGCGTGCCGCGATGGCGGTCACGTCGGGAATGAATTTCGGCTTGAGGTAGATGTGGATCGCGCCGGTTGTGTCGGAACGAAGCTGATACAGGGCGCGTGTGGTTTCCACCGGAACGAAGACCCCAAACTTGCTCATCAGCCCCATGTCCTTGGCGATGGCGACGATGCGACANNTCCACCTGCGACTCGAAGACCATCATGGTGTTGGGCTCGGCCAGATCCTCCAGCCGCCCACTTTTCAGCTCGATGACCTTGCGGAAGCCGGGCTCGTTCTTGATATCGAGGCCGGTGATGCCCGCCTGGGTCGAGCCCAGGTCCGAGATGATCTTGGCCCAGCCGCGGCCGCGATGGACCATGCTCTCCATCTCGGGCACGCTCTTCTTCACTGCGTCGATGACCTTCTGGTAGTCGGTGACGATGGGACCGCCGGCGCTGCTGGTCACCTTGAAGAAGCCACCCACGTTGACGTGCCCCGTGGAGAGGGTGGTAGCAGCCCGGATCATGGTCTCGCTCACGCCGGTCGACAGGGCGTTGAGCAGGATGAGCAAGGCTGTCACACCAGCGATGGCCGAGGCCAGAAAGAAGGTGCGGCGGCTGTGCTGGAACAGGCTGCGAAAGGCGATGCGAAGATCGAGAAGGAATCCCATGACTAGTCGTCCGATTGCATGGCCTGGCGCGGGCTCACCCGCATGGCCAAAAGGCCCGGGTAGATGCTGGAGATCGCACTCACCGCGAGCACGATGGAGAGAGAGATGATGACGTTGGCCGGGCTCAGGCTGGGATGCAGGCGCGGGCCGGAGAACAGGAAGTAGAGGATGTCGTTGGCCGCCGGGATGCCCACCGCGTGGATCACGCCCACGATGCCGGCCCCCAGAAGGGCGCCCAGGCTGCCGAACAGCACCCCCACTGCCAGCGCCTCCACCAGCAGCATGCTGAGCAAGAAGCGACGCTGGGCCCCCACCGCACGCAAGGTCCCGATCTCGGGCATGCGTTCGAGGGTGGCCATGACCAGGGCGTTGTTGATGATGACCAGTGCCACGGCAAAGATAATCAACACCGATATGTAGAGCACAGCGCGGATCATGGTCACGAACTGGCCGACCAGACCGGATGCCTTCTGCCAAGTGATGGCGTGCAGGGGAATCCCGGCCTTGGCGCCGGCCGCCTCGATGTCCTTTATAGTCTGCGAGATTCTCCCCGGATCCCTGACGATGACGGCCGCGTTAAGGACATCCCCTTGTTCGAGCTGCGCCGGATCGTAGGGTTGGCTGGCGCGATCCACACGCTGCTGCCGGCCCGCCAGGCTGCGCAGGGCCGTCTCCGCCTCGTCGACCGGACGCTGGGCGCTGCCCACGGACGCCGCCCCACCGAGATCCTGCTTCCCAAAAAGCTCGGCCTCGGCTTGCTCGCGCGAGACTTCCTTCATGCCCGCCATCGCCTTGATCTCCTGAACCTCCCGCGCGCGCTCCGGGGTGAGCGAGCCGTACAGTTCGCGGAAGGAAACCATGTCCATCAGGTTGAGCTCGCCCGCGATGTGTGACTCCTCCAGCCCCTGGAAGACGAAGGTGCCGTACACGCGCAGCTTGACCGACTGAACGTAGCCAGTCCTGGTGAATGACTTGATGGTCAACATGTCGCCCACCCGCACGCGGTAGAGTTCAAGCTGGGGCGCCAGCCGGTCGTAGAAGAAATGGTATCGCCGCGCGAAGTTGGCGTCGTCGACTCGAAAGAATTCGGCCAGCAACTTGGCGACATCGTTTTCCTGGCTACCCAGTTCCCCCTGCAGCAGACGGCGGAAGCTGGCAGTCTTCTGCCCGTCGAGCTGCAACATGATCTCCTTAACCTCGGTCGTGTTCTGTTTGATCCAGCGCTGCAGCTCCTCGCTGCGGGCGATGGTCTTGCTGCGCTTGCTGATGCCGTCGTTGATCCGGTCCAGCCGCAAGGCGGTCTTCAGCTTGACCTGCTGTTCGTAGACCCACTTGGCAAACAAGAAGCCACGCTGGCCGCGCGGGATGGGCTGGCCGTCGACGATTCTCATGCGGTCGAAGGACTTGGCGAAGGCGTCCACGTCAGTGCCCAAATAGCGCAGGAACAGCATGTCCGCGTCGCTGGCCAGGGGTGCGATTCGATTCTCGAGAAACTCGAGCGCTGGATAGGGATCACTGTCGAACCCCGCCCACAGTTCCGCCGAGGCCGCCTTGGCCACTGCGTCCACGTCCTCCTGCGAGATGGCCTTCTCGTTCTGGATCTTGCGCACGTTGTCCATGTCGGCGGACAGGACCGTGACGATCTGGCGCACGTGATCCTTCTCGGACTCGTAGGCGGCCTGCACGTCCTCGCCGGCCAGCTTGCGCCGGGCCAGATCGCGCAGCCTTTCCAGCACCACGTCCACGGTATTGCCCGCGGTCACCATGGCGGCCGAGAGACCCATGGGGACCACCGCGTTGACGTTGGGCACGCTGAGCAGAGTGCGGCGCAAGGCTGCAAAGTCGTCGATCGGCGTCAGATCGGGCGACTCCATGTTCATCCCCCCCATGACGGTCAGCTCATCCTTGGACTTGGCCGAGTAGACCTGGATGTGACCAGCCACCGAGCCGATCACGCTGCGACTCATGGAGGCATCCACGCTGTCCACCAGCGCGGTTCCCACCACCACCAGGAGCGAGCCAAACAGGATGATGCCCCCGACGATCAGGGTCTTGAGCCGACTCGCGAACAGATTGCGCAAGGCGATCTGAACGATCACCTTGAGCGTGTCGAGATACCCGCGCATCAAGCCGGCCTTCCCACGGGCAGCCCGCCCGCGCGCACCGCCTCCTCGGCTGACACGCGATCCTGAACCTGCCCGTCGGCCAAGCGCACGACCGCGCTGGCGTAGGCCCACACACGCGCGTCGTGGGTAGAAAAGATGAAGGTCGTCTTCTCGCTCTGGTTCAGCTCCTTCATCAAATTGAGGATGTTGGTGCCGGTGACCGAATCCAAGTTGGCGGTCGGCTCGTCGGCCAGCACCAGCTTGGGCCGCGTGACCAGGGCGCGCGCGATGGCCACCCGCTGGCGCTGCCCGCCGGACAGCTCGCTGGGCCGATGCTTGCTGTACTCGCGAATGCCCACGCGGTCGAGCAACTCGAGCACGCGCCGTTGCCGTTCGCGCGCGGTCGACGCCCGTTGCAGAAGGAGCGGCAGCTCCACGTTCTGCAGCACGCTGAGCACTGAGACCAGGTTGAAGCTCTGGAAAATGAAGCCGATGGTGTGCAGGCGCAGGCGGGTCAACTCACGCTCGCCGAGCAGCCCTGTCTGCTTGCCATCGACGGTGACCGTGCCAGAGCTGGGGGTGTCCACGCAGCCCACCAGATTAAGCAAGGTGGTCTTGCCGCTTCCCGAGGGTCCGGCGATGGCGAGGAACTCGCCCTCGGCTACGTCCAGGCTGACCCCGCGCAGAGCCGGGACCACCACCTGGCCCAGGTTGTAGTTCTTGCTGACGTTGCTGACTGAGACGATGTGGTTCATGACTTTGGCTCGTTATGCTTCGGGCATCCCAGGCTAGCAGCCGCAGGAGCGCATGCGAGGTGCGATTAACAGTTGAACGGAGTTTGGCGTCAAGCCATCCTTCACCTTCGCCATCGCACCTGGAGCGTTCTGCATGCCTGCTATCGAAATTGCACCGTCGATCCTGTCTGCTGATCTTGCGCGCCTGGCTGAACAGGTGAAGGAAGCGGAGGCCGCCGGGGCCGAGCGTATCCACGTCGACGTCATGGATGGACGCTTCGTTCCCAACCTGACCTTCGGGCCAATCGTGGTAGAGGCCGTGCGGCGTTCGACCAGACTCATCATCGAGTCCCATTTGATGATCGTCGAGCCCGAGAAATACATCCCTGATTTTGCCAGCGCGGGTGCGGACATCATCCAGGTGCAGCAGGAAACCTGCCCGCATCTGCATCGGACGATCCAGCAGATCCACGAGTTGCACAAGAAGGCCTGCGTGGTGCTCAACCCTTCCACGCCGCTGGTGACAATTGAGGAAGTCCTTGCTGACGTGGACGAGGTTCTGATCATGACGGTGAACCCGGGTTTCGGCGGTCAGAAGTTCCTCGAATCCACCTTGCCCAAGATCGCGCGGTTGCGACAGATGCTGAGCGAACGCGGACTTGGCTGCGACCTCGAGGCGGACGGAGGCATCGGCCCGGCCACTGCGCCGGCCGTGGTGAAGGCCGGTGCCAATGTCCTGGTCGCCGGGGCTGCTGTCTACAAGGCCAAGCAAGGTGTGGCCGCAGCGATCCAAGCGATCCGTGCAGCCGCACAAATCGGTTAGCGGGGTAAGTCCGGGCTAGAGCGAGGCGGTTACGGTACCCGCCAAGGTGCCGGTCACGCCTTGGAACGCGGCCGTCACGGTGACCGGGCCGGCACTCACCGCTGTGAAGAGCCCGCGCGACCCGGCGGCGTTCGAGACCGTGGCCGTGGCGTCGCTGGACGAAAGCCAGGTCACGTTGGTCGTGATGTCGCGGGTCGATGTGTCGTCCCAGGCACCAGTCGCCGTGAGCTGCTGGTGTCCGCCAACCGCGACGCTCAAGGGCGACGGCGTGATGGCTATCGAGGTCAGTTTCGCAGCGCTGACTGTGAGCAGCGTGGTCCCGGACACGCCCTGATAGTTTGCCGTTATGGTCGTGGACCCAGCCTTGATCGGCGTGGCCACCCCGGTGGAACCACCAGTGTTTCCGATACTGGCCACCGTGGCGTCCGAAGACGTCCAGGTCGCGCCTCCCGTCACGGCGGCGGTGCTGCTGTCGTCGTAGACAGCCGTAGCCACGAAGGGTTGGTTGACACCAAGAACCGTGGTCGGATTCGTGGGGGCCACCTGGATCGCAGTCACCTTCTTGGCCACCACGGTCAGGGTGGTGGAAGCCGACATCCCGCCATAGCTGGCGCTGATCGAGCTGGTGCCGACGGTCAGGAGCGTCGCTCGGCCGGCCGTGCCACCTGCACTCGAGATGACCGCCACTGCGCCGTTCGATGACGACCAGGAGGCTGCCGCGGTCACGTTCCGCGTGGTGTAATCCGTGTAGATGGCCGTGGCCACGAAGGGCTGGTACTGGCTCGCCAGGCTCGCGGTCGGGTTGGTGGGCGTGATCTCGAGCGACTGCAAGGGCGGGTCGGTGACGGTCAGGATCGCTTTTCCGGCTACGGTGACCCCGTTCTCGGTATAGGTCGCGCTGATGGTCGCGCTGCCAACCGCGAGCCCGGTTGCCGTGCCGCCGCCCACAACTCCGCCACCAGGGAACCCGCCTCGGCCGCCGCCCGCTACACTCATGACCGCGACCGTCTCGTCCGATGAGCTCCAGGTGGCAGAGCCAGTCACCGTGGCGCTGGTACCATTGTCGTAGACAGCGGTGGCCACGAAGGTCTGGGTGAGGTTGATCTGGATCGTGGCATTTGCCGGGGTTATCACCACGCTCTTGAGCACCGGCGCGGTCACGGTCAGCGCGGCCGTGTCGCTGAAGCCGCTGGAAGTCGCGTTGATGGTGACGCTGCCAGCGGCCACACCCGTGGCAAGACCGCCGCCCCCGATTCCTCCTCGGCCGCCGACGGCGCTGGTGATGGTGGCGACCGCCCCGTTCGAAGTGGTCCACGAGGCGCTACCGGTCACGTCCGTGCTCGTGCCGTCATCCCAGGTGGCCATGGCCGAGAACTGCTGCGTTTCACCCACTCGCACCGAGGCCGAAGCGGGCGTGATGAAGAGGCCGACCTGCTTGGGCGCCTCGACCGTGATGCTCGCCGTATCGGTGAAGGTCTGACCAGCGGCCGTGTAGGTGGCCGTGACGGTTGCCGTTCCTGCGCCCACGCCGTTGACCAGCAAGCCAACCGGCCCGCCGCGGCCGCCGCCCGCCACCGCAGCCACCGCCCCGTTGGACGTGGTCAATGTGACCCCGCCCGCGATCGGCGTGGTCGTACCATCGTTGTAGTCTCCGTCGACCGTGTACGCCTGACTCGCGTTGACCCGAATCGTGGCGTCGGCCGGCGTGAGCCGGATGCCTGTCAGCGTCCTGGGCGCGGTCACCGTGAGTGTCGCCGTGTCGCTGAAACTGTTGCCTCCACTGGTGTACGTGACCGTGATGGTGACGGTTCCCGCGGCCACGCCCCTGGCCGTGGCCCCGCCGCCGCCCCCGCCGCCGGCCGTGATGGTCGCCACCGCTGCCGACGACGATGACCAGTTGGCGCCGGTGAGGATACCGGTCGTGCCATTGGCGTAGACCGCCCTGACTGTGTACGCCTGCGTGGCACCCACCACGATAGTGGCGGTCGCGGGAGTCACGATGATCGACACCAGGGCTGGCTGGCCCACGTTCAGGGTTGCAGTCCCCTGCACGCCGGACAAGGCGGCCGTGATGGTGGTCGTACCCGCGATCAGCGAGGTCGCAACGCCGTTGCTTCCGGCTGCGTTCGACACCTGGCCCACAGCGGTGTTGCTCGATGACCAGGTGACCTGGGTGGTGAGGTCGACAGTGGTCGAGTTGTCGTAGCTGCCGGTCGCGGTGAAGGCCTGGGTCTGGCCCGCGGTGATCCTGGCGGTAGCGGGCGCCACAGCGATTGAAACCAGCTTGGGACTTGCCACGTTCACCGTGGCCGACCCTTTGATCCCGGACAACGTTGCCGTCACAGTGGTGCTGCCGACTGCCTTGCCGGTGACCTGACCTGCCGCGGTTCCGGCGTTGCCCACTGTGGCGATGGAACCATCCGCAACTGTCCAGGTCGCCGTGGTGGTCACATTCTGGGTGGTCGAGTCCCCGTATGTCGCGGTGGCCGTGAGCGGCAGAGTGAGCCCGAGCGGCAGGTTGAGCGGACTGGGGGTCACCGCAATGCTGACCAACGGTGCCGCAGACACGGTCACAGCCGCGGTTCCCGTCACGCCGGACAGCGAGGCCTGGACGTTGGCGGTGCCAACCGCCTTGCCGGTGGCCTGGCCCCGGGTCGCGGTCGCATTGGAAACCGACAGGACAGTGGTGTTGCTGGAAGACCAGGTCACCGAATTGGTCAGGTCGGCGGTCGAGCGATCTGAATAGGTCCCCTGCGCGGTGAACGGCCTCGTGCCGCCTACCATGATCGTGGCTGTGGCCGGGCTGACCGTGATGGATGTCAGCGACGGCGCGATCACCGTCACCGAGGTGGTGCCGTTGATTCCGCCCAGCGTGGCCGTGATGCTGGTCGTGCCCACGGCCTGGGCCGTGGCGAGACCCGCATTGGCCCCGGTGACGACTACAGTCAGGACGCCGGTATCGCCCGACGACCAAGTCGCCTGCTGGGTCACATCGCCGGTGGAGTTGTCATCGTAGAGCGCGGTGGCCTGGAAGGGTTGAGTTACGCCCCGCTGCAGGATCGGCTGCGTGGGGGTGATCCCGATACTCGTGATCTTCTTCGCCACCACACTGATCTGAACCGTTCCGCTCACCGTCTGGATGGTGGCGGTCACCGTGACCGTGCCCGCGGCCACGCCGCTGACCTGGCCCTTGGTGGTGGCCGTGTTGCCCACGCTCGCGATGGCCGCGCTGGACGAACCCCAGCTTGCCTGAGACGTCACGTCCTGCTTGCTGCCGTCTGCAAACACCCCGGTGGCCACCAGATTCACCGTCTGACCGATGGGTAGCGGCGCCACCGCTTGTATGCTGATCGACTGCAGAGACGTGTCGACCACCGTGACCGTTACGGTCGCGGTCTGGCCCTGNNGTATTGGCCGAAGTCACCGTCGCGGAACTGGACACATTCGCCGTGCTCCCATTGGCATAGACGGCCGTGACTACCACCGGAAGCGGGATTCCAATGACCACCCTTGGACTGGCAGGCGCGATCTCGATGCTCGACACGGTCAACACCGCGTCGCCGCCAGCATCACGTGCATCGGTCGGCGTCGGTATCTCAGCCCGGCCGCCCTCAGTCGCCGGCGCATCTCTGCCATCGAGCCCACCAACCTCGGCGCGAACCTCCGAAGTCCCGGCCTCGATCCTGGTATCCGACGTCCCGGCCTCGATCCTGGCGTCCGCCGCCCCGGCCTCGATCCTGGCGTCCGACGTCCCGGCCTCGGCCCTGGC
>PMZX01000299.1:0-11085 GCA_003170035.1 Myxococcales bacterium
TCGCCGTCCCAGAAGGTCGACACCGGCCGGCCACCGAGAGCCGTTTGGAACACATGCTGGAAATCGCCCAGATTCATGCCGTAGCGAGCCAGCGCCATGCGGTCCGGTTCCACCTGGACCTGGGGCAACTCGCCGCTCTTCACGATGCCCAGGTCAGCCACGCCCAAAACCTTGCCGATGGCGTACTTCGTCTTCTCAGCCTGCTTCTGCAGGGCCACCAGATTGTCGCCGTAGATCTTCACCGCGATCTGGCCGAACTGGCCGCTGATGTTCTCGTTCACATTGTCGCGGATGGGCTGCGAGAAGTTCACTTCGACGCCGGGCATCTCGGCGATCGCCTTGTGTAGCGCCTTGACCACGTCGCCCAGGGTGCGCGTCTCGCGCGGCCACTCGGCGGCGGGCTTCAGCTTGACGAAGAATTCCAGGTTACTCGCCAAAGAGGGGTCCGTGCCGTCCTCGGGCCGGCCGAGTTGCGACATGACGTCGTCCACCTGGGGCGCGGCACGGATGATTTCGGACAGGTGGGGAACGAAACGCCGCCCTTCGGACAGGGACACGTTGGATGGCAACGTGAAGGTGAGGTACAAGCTTCCTTCGTTGAGCTCGGGCAAGAACTCCGAGCCCAGGCGGCCCAGGGTCAGCACGCTGACCAGCAGGGCCGCGGCCACGCCAGCCAGCACAACGCCAGGCCGCTTCAGCGCCCAGGCCAGGGTCGGTGCGTACAGGCGATCCACGGCCAGCAGCACCGGCGATTCTCGGTGCTTCGCGGGCCTTCGATACACGAACGTCATCAGCACGGGAATCAACGTCACCGAGAACAGCAACGCGCCCGCCAGCGCGCTGACCACGGTGTTGGCCATGGGCGCGAACATGCGGCCCTCAACCCGCTCGAGCATGAAGATGGGCAGGTAAGCCGCCATGATGATGAGCAACGAAAACACGGTGGGCCGCACCACGGTGCGTGCACCTTGCAGGATGCGCTCCTCCAAGCTGACCGGGCGCGGGCCATCGGGGGCGGTCAAACGGCGGGCGATGGCCTCGACCAGGACCACGCCGCCATCCACGATCACGCCGAAATCCACCGCGCCCATGGACAGAAGATTGGCACTCATGCCTCGCGTGTGCAGGTAGATGAATGAGGCCAAAAGCGACAGCGGAATCAGGGTGCCCACGGCCAGAGCCAGGCCCAGGTCGAGTAGGAAGACGAACAACACCAGGGTCACCAGCAGCGCGCCTTCGAGCAGATTGCGGCCAACGGTGAGAAGTGTAGTGTTGACCAGGTCGGTGCGGTCGTAGAAAGGCACCACGCGCGCGCCGTCGGGCTCCAGGCGGCGATCCACGTCTTCGATGGCGGCGCGCACGCGCTCCAGCACCACCGAGGGGTTCTCACCCCGGCGCAGCAGCACGATGCCCTCGATGGCCTCGGTCTCCTTGCCATGGCTGACCACGCCCTGGCGCGGGGCCCAGCCCTCGGCCACCTCGGCCACGTCGCGCAGGAAGACCGGCGTTCCCTCGTGGGTGGCCACGCGCACCTGGCGCAGATCCTCGATGGAGTCGAACAGCCCCTGGCTACGGATCACGAACTGCTCGGCGCCTCGTTCCAGGATTCCGCCCGAGGCATTTACCGAGCCGGCGGAGATGGCCTGCTCGAGGTCCGCCAGGGTCAGGTGGTGGCGCGCCAGGCGCAGCGGATCGGGTTGCACGTGGATCTCGCGTTGCAGACCGCCGTAGCTGACCACGTCGGCCACGCCCAGCACGCGCATCAGCGCGGGCCGCACCACCCAGTCCTGCAGGGTGCGCAGCTTCATGGGGTCGTGGTGCGCGCCTTGCAAGGTGTAGCGGTAGACCTCGCCGATGGGAGTGGCCAGGGCGCCCAGGTCGGCGCTCACGCCTTCGGGCAGATCCGCCTTGCGCAGCCGTTCCAGTACCTGCTGCCGCGCGGGCAGCGCATCCGTGCCATCCTGAAAGGTCAGCGTGACGTAGGATAGGCCAAACATGGAGATGTTGCGCAGGCGTGCCAGCCCCGGGGTGCCGTTCAGGGCGCGCTCGATGGGCAGGCCGATCTGGCGCTCCACTTCCTCGGAAGGCTGGCCGGGAAAGAGGGTGATGACGTTGACCTGTGTGTCGGTTGGATCCGGGAACGCCTCCACGGTCAGGTTCTGGAACGACAGGTATCCCCAGATTGCGAAAGCGGCGGTAACGAACATCACCGCCCCGCGATTCTTGAGTGAGAAGGCAACCAGCTTCTCGAACATGTCACTGCTCCTCGGAACGCCCGCCTAGTCCGCTAGATCGACTTCGTTGAGCAGGAGGAGCGCGCCGCTCGATACGTATCGGGTTCCGGGCGCAAGACCGGCGAGAAGTTCCACTTCACCGTCGCGCTGGCGGCCCAGGGTGACGGGCACGCGTTCCAGGCGACTGGGACTCTTGGCCACGAAGACCACCGACTTCTCCCCGTCAGTCACCACCGCGCTGGATGGCACCCGCACCCGCAAGGACGCGGCAGGCGGCGAGAATAGAATCTCGACCAAGCTGTTGGGCCGCAGGGCCCGATCCTCATTCGCCACGCGGATGCGAACCTCCACAGCGCGCCGCTCCGGGTCCACCACCTCGGAGACATGCTCGACCTTGCCCCGGCGCACGACCGTACCCCCCTGTGCCCGCACCTCAACCTCCGCGCCTTGCTTCACGTCGGCCGAATCGTTCTCGGCCACGTCGGCCAGGACCAGGACCTCGTCCAGATCGGAGATCTGCACCAGAGGTTTGTCCCGCCCCGGCGCGACCTCCTGGTTCGAGTAGACGTCAATGTCCACCACGGCGCCCCGGCGCGGCGCTGTGACCCAGAACAGATTGGGTCCGTCGGCTGCGATCTTCAGACTCTGCAGCTTGGAACGCGCGGTGTTGTGGGTCAGTTCGGCCTCTCTTAGCTGGGCCTCGGCGATGAGCTGCTCCTTCTCAGCCGTGGCTTGCAAACGCACCAGATCGCGCGTGCGATCGAGCACTTTCTGCTTGACCACAACATCGGCCCGCGCTGATTCGCGTGCGCTCTCCAGATCGGCCATCTCGCCGCTGCGTACGGAAAACAGGTGCGCGCCCTTTTCCACGCGATCGCCCAGCCGCACGGCCACGCGATCGATGCGTCCGGCTAGCGGCGTGCCCACGGCGGAGGTGCGCCGCTCGTCAAAGCTGATGCGACCGGGATTGGGCAAGAGCGCCACCGGCGGTGCGGCCTGCGCAACCGCCAGCTCCACGTATTTCCACTGCGGCGCCGAGGCGGGCAGATTCACGCCGCCCTGGTCGGCCAGCCGGGGGGGGACGGGCCCAGGGCTCTTGGCGTTTCCAAACAGAAGCACCCAGGACGGAACGGCAGCGGCCAGGACTAAGGCCGCCAGGCCCAGTCTCTTTCCTCGGCGTGGCCGTGGCAAGGGTGTGGTCATGATGGGCTGAAGGGAAGTCGGCGAGGGGATCATGGCACCACACGTTGCCGGAGATCGTCGATGGCCACCGGGGATGTCCCGGCGGCGCGCAGCAATGCAAGCGAAGTTTCGAAACTGGCGAACTCCAGGTCAGCGGCGTCCGCCAGCAACTCGCCCAGCGTGCGCCGTGCCTGCAGCAGATCCTGCAGGGCCGCGCCTCCGGCGGTGACGGCCTTGGCGATGCGGTCGACGATCCCTTGCGCCATGGGCAGGGTGCTCCCGCGGGTGCGCACGCGCCGGGCGCGCAACTCGTCCATCTGGCGCAGGAGAATGGGCAGTTCCAAATTGGCCTGTGCCGTGGCCAGATCGTGGCTGCGGCGTGCGGCCCAGCGGCTGGCCGAGGCCTCGGCGCGGTCGGCGCGGCCGCGCTCGAAGACCGGCAGCGGGAAGGTCAGGCCCACCGAGACGCTCTTGCTCTGGTTGCCCGAGGCCAGGAATGTGTCATAGGAAAACCCCACGCGAAGCGCGGGATCGGGCCAGACTCGCGCCTGGGCCAACTCGCCCGCGGACTGGGCGGCCTCTTCGGTGGCAGCCAAGGATTTCAGATCGGGCCGATCGTCCAGCTTGGCCCGCAGATGTTCCAGGCTGTCCGCCGAACGCGAGACGGCGCTGTCGAAGAAAGCCTGCGCCCGCTCTGCGCTGCCAAACGGTTCACAGGTCGCGCCGGTCAGGCGCGCGCAGTCGGTCAGCGCAACCCCCAGCTTGTGTCGTTCCTCGGCCAGCGACGAGCGCAAGCGCTCCTCCTCCAGGCGGGCCCGCTCAAACTCCAGGGCCGCGGCGTCGCCCTTTTCAGCGCGCCGGTGTTGCAACTCGGTCAACTTGGCCGCGTCTTCCACCAGTCCGGAGAGCGCGGCCATGCGTTGCTCGGACGAGGCGACGCGCCCAACCACGGCAAGAAGATCCAGCCAGGTCTCGCGAAGCCGATCGGCTGCATCCCACAGCGCCGCCTCGGCCCCTTGGCGGGCTGCACGCTGGCGAAAGCCACGCTTGCGGATTTCAAAGGGCTGGGTCAGTCCCACAGCATAGCTGGGGACATTGGCCAGACTGTTTGAAAGCCCGGGCGGATTGGTCTCGCCCACGGGAATGGTGTTCCAGCTCAGGTCGAGCGTGGGGTTGGGCAACGCCTCGGCGCGGACGATCTGGGCGCGCGCAGTAGCCACGCGGGCACGGGCAGCGGCCAGGTCAGGGGCCCGTTCCCATAGCAGGCGGCCCAGGTCAGGGTCGGGCGGCAGCGCGGCAAGTCGGAGCGACGCCGGCTGCCCCAGGTCAGCGGACCCCAGGAAGAGAAGAGCGACGGGAAACGCAGCCAGAGAGAACATGCTGAGCCCAGCTGCAGCAAGCCGCGTGCCCACACCCGGCAAGCAACGGCGCGGTCTTGCGCGCGACATGGTGAAAGATCCTTGAAGCTCGAAGCCGAGCCCGAAAGATTCTTTTGTTTGCCACACGATCTCGCTCACGCTCGCGGTGCGTCTCCCTCCGCGAGACGGACTGCGTGAGAAGTAGCGATCGACGCGTGGAGCGCGTCGCAGGTGCGCGCGCTCCTGGGTTCAGTGCCCCGTGTTTCGTGCTGAGGACTGGACTACGACGATCGACGTCGACGTACGAAACGGCGCCGGATCTTTCCGGCCAGCACTGCGCCGAAGGCCAGCATCACGCCCCAGGGGGCGGCGCTGCGGTCGGCTCCCGCGATACGACATCCGCATCCCGAGCTGCCGCCGGTGACCGCCTTGCCCGAGGTTTGGGTCGTCCCAGTAGTGCCGCCGGTCGGGTTCGCGCCCGTTCCGGTTCCAGCGCTCGTTCCGACCGGCGTCGTCGTGCCCCCCGATGGCGGCGTGACGCTCGTCGTTGTTCCGCCCGTGGGAGCCGTCGTNNGACGGTTCCGCCCGTGGGAGCCGCCGTACTAGTGGTCGTCACGGCGGTTCCGCCTGTAGGAGCCGTCGTGCTACTGGTGGTGACGGTTCCGCCCGTGGGTCCGACGGTCGTGCCGCCGGCCGCGCCTCCCCTGCCACCAGTGGCGCCGCCTGTGGCACTCGCGCCGCCCGCTGCGCCGCCCCTGCCACCGGTAGCGCCGCCCGTAGCTGTCGCACCGCCGGCCGCGCCGCCCCTGCCGCCGGTCCCACTGCTCGTCGTGCCGCCGGTCACGCCGCCCGCACCGGTCGTTCCACCGGTGCCGCCGGTGGTTCCACCCGTCGTCGTGCCGCCCGTTGGCGGTGGAGGAGTCACTCCGTAATACTTGATGTTCGGCTTCGTCTCCGGCAGCGTCATGTTCGGGCCGATATAGATGCCCGGCTCCGGCGGCTGGTTATAGGCCACGTTCTCCGTGGCGACGCTCATCCGGTAGATCGGGTCATGCATCAACGTGTAGAGACGATGCGTAGTAGGCGTGGTGGTCGTGTAGATCCGCAGCGCATCGTTGCCGGAGGTCCTCAACACCAGTTCCTCGCGCCAGTCGCCGAAGATGTCGGCGGTAAGTGCCGGCGTTGATTTGGTCCCGTTGTTCGAGGAGCAGCCGCTGGCGCTCATGCCACCGCTGCCACTGAGAGGAGTGATCGAAGTACCGTCTTCGAAGAAGCGGTTCAGCTCGGCGCCCCACCAGATAGTGAAATTCTTGGACGAAGGATTGCTCCCCACAACCGCGTGGGCAGCGTTGAAGAGCCCGCCGGAGCCAGACCACATCTGCCAGCCTGTGGTCCCGGCCATCATCGGTCCAGCACAACCGCGTCCGTTGTCGCCTGACTGCTTGTCCTCCCAGATGATTGTTCCGTCTTTCGCATCCTGGTAGTGCGCCGCTATTCCACCGTTCTCGCTGGTCTGTTCGTCGACCATGAATATTTCCAGCCCGGGCCTGGTGGGGTCCATGTCCCCAAAATGAAGGGCGTCCCCGTGCCTCAGCCCAGTCGAATAGAGCCCTTGGCCATCGTGGTCTATGGTGGCCGAACCGTAGACGATCTCATCAAATCCGTCGCCATCCACGTCGCCCTGGCGTAGGCTGTGAGCCCCCTGACTCTCATAGCCGGTGGAAGATTGAAGAGGCTTCCCGTCTTTTCCCTTGGCGCCTGGGACCGCGGCCGTGTCGAACAACCACCGCTCGGTCAACTTACCGTCCCGCCAGTCGAGTGCCCAGAGCGCAGAGCGCCAGTAGTAGCCGCGGCAAGGGATCACGCTCGGCCGCTCGCCATCGAGATAGGCAACGCTGGCCAGAAAGCGGTCGACGAAATTATAGTTGCTATCATCTCCCCAACCCAAATCTCCAGCAGGAGAGGCAATGCCCTGGATGGCACCCCAGACGCCTTCAGCACCTCGGCCCGGTTTGTAGTCAACGGTCACGAGTTCAGCCCCCGTCTTGCCGTTGAAAATGGTGTACCATTCAGGCCCGGTAATGACTTTGCCTTGCGTAGCGGTGTCGGTGCTTGTGTAGTCGATGGTATTGTCCGCGCCGGCGGCAGCTCCGGTTTTCAGAAAACCATCCGTGCCGTCCTTGGTGCCCGGAGCCGTCTTGCAGGCCACCTCGGCTATGCCATCACCGTCAAGGTCGTACACCATGAACTGCGTGTAATGGGCGCCGGAACGGATGTTCGGCCCAAGATTGATCCGCCACATCCTCGTGCCGTTCAACTTGTAGCCATCGAGGTAGGTTGGTCCCGTGTATCCCTGTTGTGCATTATCGTGGGAGTTCGACGGATCCCATTTGAGTACGATTTCGTACTGGCCGTCACCGTCGAGATCTCCAATGCTGGCGTCGTTTGCGGTCTCGGTATAGCTGGAGCCGTGCGAACTGCCGGCAGGAGGCGGGGTCAAGGGGATGTTGACGTAGCCGCTATCGATAACGATGGCGGGCGCCGAGGTCTCGCCTTCCGCGCCGTTGGTCACTGCCTTGACCGTGTAGGTCCCGCTTCCGCCAGCGCTATCCAGATAGTTGGTGGAGTCGGTGATCACCGCTGTGTTGAGCTTGGTAGTGCCTCGGTAGACATTGAACCCGAACGTGGTGTCCTGCGGGTCGGTCCCGAAGAGGCGCCAGCTCAAGAAGTATCCGCTCCCGGACTTGACGGCAATGAGACCGCGGTCGAGTTTTTCCATATATCGCTGGGCGTCCGCTGACCCCGCAGTCGTCAATACCACTCCGATCGCTATCGCGGCGACCACCAAAGACTTAGACCTCATTCGGGACCTCCTCATAGTTGATAATTCACGCGCTGTGCCCTGGCCGACGACCAGATCATTACAACCGATCGTCTCCGCTGACAAGGCGCCGAAGCTTTTCCGCCACCACTGCGCCGAATGCCAGCATCGCGCCCCAGCGGGTGGCCCTGCGGTCGACCCCGGCGACGCTACAGCCGGACCCGGAGTTCCCTCCGCTGGCCGCCGCAGTCGTCGTTTGCGCCCTTCCGGTGCTGCCACCCGCTGAACTCGCGATGGTCTCGCCCTTGGCGCTGGTTCCACCCGTCGCTACCGAGCCCCCGGATACGGACGTGGCGCTGGTTCCGCCCATCGTTGCAGAGCCCCCCGCTGCCGACGTGGTGCTCGTCGCCATGCCGGGCGTTCCGCCCGCAGCGCTGGTGCTCGTCGGGGTGCCACCAGTCGTCGTGCCGCCAGAGCTGGTCGTGCCGGCAGAGCTGGTCGTGCCGCCAGAGCTGGTCGTGCCGCCAGAGCTGGTCGTGCCGCCGGTAGCCGTGGTTCCGCCTGTGTCGGTCCCGCTAGTCCCGCCGTTGGCGCTGGTCCCACCCGTGCCGGTATTCCCACCAGCGCGGGTAGTTCCGCCACTGGCCGTATTGCCGCCGGTGCGGGTAGTTCCGCCAGTGCTGGTCGTCCCGCCCGCGCCAGTGGTTCCGCCGCTGCCGGTCGTCCCGCCCGCGCCAGTCGTCCCACCGGTGCCGGTGGTGCCGCCGGTACCGCTCGGGTTTATCGGAGGCGGACTGCCTGGAAGGTACTCGATCCACTGCAGAGCGTCCGTCTCGGCATAGCCGAAGCTGGTGAGGAAGAGGGGAAGGATGATGGCCGCGTTGGTCACTCCCAGGGCTGGCATGGGAGAGCTGGCCATGATGGTCGAGTCGAGCAGGATCTTCTTTGCCGCGAGGTAGTCCACAATAGGGGCAAAGGTACCCATCACGAGGCGGTCGGTACGGGCGTCCCAGCCTCCGCCAGGACCGCTCGCGCCGTTGGACAGCAGCGCATCAAGGATGCACAGTTGCTGGCGCACGGGGTTCCCGCCAAGGATCGCGGGATGCTTGTTGATTTCAAAGAGGGCCAGTGGAGGCGGCGGAGGCGTCGAAGCGCTGTTGGGAACGTGCAGGTCGCCCGAGTGTTGTGCTTGCGTGCCACTGGTGAAGGTGCCGAAATGGTTCTTCATGCACAGGGTACAGCTGCCGTAGCTGTAGTGGCCGCCCGTGCCATTGTGCGACTTGCACGCGGCGACATTCACTAGGATGTCGATGTTGCCATCGACCAGATCAGCGGCGGCGGAGATAGCCGTGGCATTGGTGAGGGTGACCGCCTTGAACCCGCCCATGCCCGCCGCCCTGACGCTCACCTGTGCTGCGCGAATCTTGGTGGAGTCAGTGAGACTGATGAATGGGTTGTAGTAGCTCGACGCATTGTCGCAGGCATCGAACAGGACGATGTTTGCCGGCTGGACCCCGAGGCTCACCAGCACATCGCAGATCTTCTTGTAAATCGCCCATTTGGGACGATTCGTGGTAGTGCCACCAATCCCATTGGTCTTCATGGCCACTCTGGTGCTCGCCCAGGGCTTGCTCGACCGGAAGATCGTGCTCCAGGCCTCGGCCGCAGTGGTCTTCTGGGCTAGCTGCATTGCCATTTGGTCGAGGTTGGTGGCGACCACGGCGGCATTGACCGCGTTGTTGGTGGTGGTGAAGCTCGTGTTCGCGGGCGTGGCAGTGAGCATATTGGTGTCGTGGCAGCAGATGACCCGCTTGTTGTCGATGGCCGGATTGATCGGCATGCCGGCAACCCACCCCCCGGTCGACTGAGCGAACAACCTGTCGAATTTCAGGGCACTGAGTCCCATCGCGCCTGCCGCGCCTGCCGCTGCGGTCTTGAGGAAATCGCGGCGTTTAGGGGGTGGATTTGTCGCCATTGCTGCGTCCTTTCCGCCTTATCTCGGATACTTGGTCGCGGTTAGCGCCTCATTCGTGTGCTGGCCGGCGCGCCCCCCTTTGTGCCCTGGCCGGCGAGGGGATCAGGACGAGTGATCGCCGTTGCCAACAAGGCGGCGAAGCTTTTCGGC
The DNA here is from genome assembly GCA_003170035.1 of Myxococcales bacterium. Lineage (GTDB taxonomy): Bacteria > Myxococcota_A > Polyangia > Fen-1088 > Fen-1088 > Fen-1137. The sequence goes on from PMZX01000299.1 coordinate 9,721, forward strand.
CACCATTGCGCCCAACGCCAGCATTGCACCCCAGCGGGTGGCTGGGCGGCCGCCACCGGCCACACTGCAGCCGGAGCCTGAGCCTCCGCCAGCGGCAGTGGTGCTCGTCATCCTCGAGCCCCCCGATGCCGACGGAGCGCTCGTGGCCATACCGCCCATCGCGCTCGCAGCACTGTTGGTTCCGCCTGTTATCGGCGAGCCGCCGGATGCCGACGCAACGCTCGTCGTCGAGGCGCTGGTGCCCCCCGTTGGGGTGGTGGTCGCGGTGCCACCAGTGCTCGAGGAGCCGCCAGCGCTCGTCGTGCCGACGGTTGCCGTGGTTCCGCCTGTGTCGGTCTGGCTGCTTCCGCCGCTGGCGCTGGTCCCGCCGTTGGCGCTGGTCCCGCCGTTGGCGCTGGTCCCGCCCATACCGGTATTCCCACCGGCGCGTCCGCCGCTGGCCGTATTGCCACCAGCGCGTCCACCACTGGCCGTATTGCCGCCAGTGCGGGTAGTTCCACCGCTGCCGGTCGTGCCGCCCCTGGCCGTCGTGCCGCCACTGCCGGTGGTTCCGCCAGCGCCGGTGGTGCCGCCAGTGCCGCTAGTTCCGCCAGTGCCGCTCGGGTTTATGGCAAGCGGACTGCTGGCTTCGTATGCAATCCACTGTGGGTCCGTGGCCGCATAACCGAAGCTCGTGAGGAACTGCGGAAGGATGGTGGCCGCTGCGGTAATTCCCGCCTGCGGAATGGGACTGCTGGCCATCAAGGTTGAATTGAGAAGGATGTTGGTTGCCGAAAGATAGTCCACGATGGGGGCAAAGGTACCCATGACCAGACGGTCTGTACGGTTGTCCCAGCCCCCTCCAGGACCGCTCGCGCCGTTGGACAGCAGTGCATCCACGATGCACAGTTGCTGGCGTACAGGGGTGCCGCCGAGGATGGCGGGGTGCTTGTTGATCTCGAAGAGAGCCTGCAGATTGTGCAGATTGTCCGAATGTTGTGCTTTGCTCGCGTCGGTGAAGGTGCCGAGATGGTTCTTCATGCACAGGGTGCAACTGCCGTAAGAGTATTTTCCTCCTGTCCCATTGTGCATCTTGCACGCAGCGACATTCACCAAGATGTCGATGGCGCCGCTGTTGAGGTCAGCGGCGATGGAGATTGCCGTGGCGTTGGTAAGGGTGACCGCCGCAAACCCGCCCATGCCTGCCGCCCTGACGCTTGTCTGTGCGGCGCGAATCTTGGTCGAATCAGTGAGACTGATGTACGGGTTGTAGTAGCTCGACGCATCGTCGCAAGCGTCGAACAGGACGATGTTTGCCGGCTGGACCCCCAGGCCCACCAGCACATCGCAGATCTTCTTGTAGATCGCCCATTTGGGACGGTTCGT
>PMZX01000299.1:11094-16477 GCA_003170035.1 Myxococcales bacterium
ACCACGGCCGCATCGACCGCGTTGTTGGTGGTCGTGAAGCTGTTGTTCGCAGGCGTGCTCGTGAGCATCTTCGTATCGTGGCAGCAAATGACCCGCTTGTTGTCAATGGCCGGATTGATCGGCATGCCGTTGACCCACCCCCCGGTCGACTGAGCGAACAACTTGTCGAATTTCAGGGCACTGAGCCCCACCGCGCCTGCCGCGCCCGCCGCTGCGGTCTTGAGGAAATCGCGGCGTTTTGGGGATGGATTTGCAGGCATTGTTGTATCCCTTCCTTACTTGGTTTTTGACTTGAGCATGTCCAGGAATTGCACTGCGACTGGACATGCCGTGCATTGGCCGGTCTGCGCACCAAACCCGCTCAATGCGAGTTCGAAATACGAAGCCTTGAAATGGGCAATAACGTTCATGCCAGTTAATGTCGAAGACGCAATTGCAACCGAGGCGTCATAGGGTGGAATCACTATTGTGGCGTTCTGATCTTGCTTCTTCCAGGTGAACATCGTATTGGCCTGGGTGTCCGTTACGAAGTCCATGGCCAAGACCGTGCAAAGGTCTGGATCGGGACCCACCAGACTCTGGTACATGGTCACCCGGCACCCCTTTTCGGTATAGGCTCCGGCGGCGCCGTCGACTTTCTGAACGTATTCTTCGCCCGTGTAGGTGGAATAGGGGTCACTCGGATCTTGCGTCCAACCGGAGATTTCATTGTCGGCGAACTTATACTGCGCTCCAAATGCGTCCGCGGTCAGGGGGGCGCTGCTTGGACTGCTACCGCACGCCAAGCCGTTGAAACCAATCAACAAAGACAGTACAGTGAGCCGAGCCCTCGTGGTTCCGATTCCCATGGAAATCTCCTTTTCACTAGGTGGTGACGTAGAATACTAACAAGGAGTGTTTCTAAAAACACAGAGAAATTGGGTGGCATAAGTTGGTGAGCTGCGACGGTGGTCGCGCTATTCTTGCGTGACGCGATTGTGAGGAGGCGGCGCCTGGTTTGGGGCGATGTCTATTCGCTGTCCGCTCCCCTGACAGATTGCGGCGGAGTGCCAGAGGGGCCACGGCGTTCATAGCGAAGAGGGTGCGGACATACCCCATTTTGCGCCGACCCCAAGGGTCGGGAAACGTCTTCGCGCTGTGGCCATAGAAAAGCACCACAGCGATGGCAGTGGCCTGTTCCACAAGAAGGGGTTCAGAAATTCTGGATACCGCAGCGAGGCGGCCTTCGCTGACTCTTGGAGCTCACGGGGGGCAACGTATCGAACGCCCCGGAGAGTTGGAGTGCGTTGAGCCTTGGCTGGGCCCCGTGGGTTCAGACAAGCGTTGACGGGGTGTGATAATGAGGTTGGTGCAGTGTGCCTGTGGCGGTAGCCCGGATTACGACGACTTGTCGTCCCCGCTCACGAGACGCCGAAGTCTTGCAGCCACCACTGTGCCGAGCGCCGCCATCGCGCCCCAGCGGGTGACCTTCCGGTCGATGCCTGCCACGCTGCAGCCACCCGCTGACTTTCCGCCCGTGATCCCGGTGCCGGTCGCCTGGGGGGGGCCGCTGGTTCCGGGGCTGCCGCCCGCCGCGCTGGCCGTGGTCCCGCCTCCGCCGCTGGAGGCGCGGGTCGCGGTGGAGCCGCCCGATGCCGATGTGGCACTCGTCGCTGCGCCAGATGTTCCGCCGACAGCACTGGTTGCAGCACCGCTCGTTCCGCCCGTATCGCTGGTCGTCGCGGTGGTACCCGTTCCGCCAGTACCGCTGGTCGTCACGGTTCCGCCTGTCGACCCGGTGGTGGTTCCGTCTGTCGACCCGGCGGTTCCGCCCCTGGCGCCGGTGGTCCCGCCCGTCGACCCGGTGCTTCCGCCCGTCGACCCGGTGCTTCCGCCCCTGGCGCCGGTGGTTCCGCCCGTCGACCCGGTGGTTCCGCCCCTGGCGCCGGTGGTTCCGCCCGTCGATCCAGTGGTTCCGCCCGTCGATCCGGTCGTGCCGCCGCTGCCTCCAGTCGTGCCGCCGGTGGCGCCGGTTGAGCCGCCCGTGCCGCCCGAACCAGTACTGCCGCCAGCTCCTCCTATTGGAGGCTGGCTGCCGGGAACGTATTCAACCCACTGCAACGCGTCCGTTTCGGCATAGTTGAAATTGGTGAGAAACTTCGGGACGTTGTTGTTGGCGTCGGGCTTGCCCATCACGTCCTTCATGATTCTCATCGCGGTGAGATAGTCCACGATCGGGGCAAAGGTCCCCATGATCATCCGGTCTACCCGGGTGTCAAAACTGCCCCCGGCGCCGTTGCCGTTCGCCAGAAGGCCATCCACGATGCACAGTTGCTGGCGGACGGGGTTGCCGCCAAGGATGGCGGCATGCTTGTTGATGTTGCAGATGGCGTCGACGCTGTGCAGCCCGGTCGAACTCGGCGCGTTATCGGTCCCTGAATTGATGAACGTACCGAGATGGTTCTTCATGCAAAGGGAACAGCTGCCGTACAAATACGACGTTCCCGGACCGCTATGTCTCTTCACTATCGCGATATCCACCAGGATGTCGATGACGCCATTCACAAGGTCGCCGACGCCCGACATGGTCTTTGTGCTGGCGGTAATGGTGACCGGCACCATGCCGCCCAATGATTGGGCATACTTGCTGATGGTCGCGCGTATCTTGGTTGCGTCCGTCAGGCTGCCATAGGTGGAATAGCACGACGAGGCGTCGCTGTTGGCGTCGTACAGAATGATGTTTGCGGCGGGAACTCCGAGCTGATCCACGAAAACGTCGCAGATCTTCTTGATGACCGCTACACGGGGATGGTTCCCGTTTGTGCCCAAGATCGCATTCGTCTTGATCGCTACTTTCGTGCTCGCCCAGGGTTTGCTCGATCGGAAGATCGTGCTCCAGGCATCGGCCGCGGTCGCCTTTTGCGCCAGCTGCTTTGCCATTTCGTCGAGGTTGGAGGCGACCAGGGTCGCATTCACCGCGGCATTCTGGCTGGTGAAGCTGGTGTTCGTGGGCGTGCTCGTGAGCATGTTCGTATCGTGGCAGCAGATGACCCGCTTGTTGTCGATCGCGGGATTGACCTGCATGCCACTAACCCACCCTGTCGTCGTCTGCGCGAAGAGCTTTTCGAATTTCAGGGCACTGAGTCCCATTGCGCCCGCCGCGCCCGCCGCGGCGGTCTTGAGGAAATCCCGGCGTTTGGGGTGTGGATTTTCAGACATTCTTGCATCCCTTTCGCTGTTCGGCTCTCGATACAGGTGCGACTAGCTAGGCAGGAATTTCTTCAGAGGGCGTGCCGAACTGGCCTGTTCTGCGTGGTTGACACAGCCTCATTTTGAGAAGTGGCGCCAGCCGTGACACCGGCTCAAGGATCTGCGATCTCGCGAGAGCGCGCTGCGTCTGCTCTCCTTGGCCGCAGCCTGACTGCCGGTACCGAGCGTCAGATGAGCACTCGCATCTGCCCAGTCCGGGACATCACCCGCTTCTTCTGGAGACACAATGCGACATTCGCTCTCCGTCCCCCCCGCCACGCGCTGGCTCGCATCCACATTTTCCGGGCGGCCTGGTTCCCTGGCTACTCCGACTCCTCGTCGCTGCCGATGCGCTTCAGAAAAGTAGGGTAGGAGATCCCGAGGGCGCGGGCTGCGTCCATGCGCCTGCCGCCGAACTGCTCCAGCACATGGCGTGCATAGCGGCGCTGCAGCTCCTCAATGTCAATGGGCGGGCCTTCCACGCGGAAGGTGTCACCTGCGGGCGCTGCGGAGCTCCCGGCCGAGCCAGCCAGCAAGTCCAGATCAAGCTCGGGCCCTGGGGCGAGCACCAGCGCGCGTTCGAGCACACTGCGCAACTCGCGCACGTTCCCGGGGAACGGGTAGCGCGCCATGCGTTCCAGCGCGTGCGGGCCCAGCCGAACTTCGCGCCGGCCCAGCTCAGCCGCCAGATCGGCCAGCATTGCCTGGGCCAGCGGCAGCAGGTCTTCGGGCCGGTCGCGCAGCGGGGGCACGTCAATGCGAAACACCGACAGGCGAAACCAGAGATCCTCGCGAAAGGCGCCCGCTGCGATCTGCTTCTGCAAATCACGGTTGGTGGCGGCCACCACGCGCGCCGAACTCGATTGCTCGGCCACGCCGCCCAGTTTGCGAAAACGGCCCGCGTCGAGAAAGGTCAGGATCTTGGGCTGCACATCGATGGGCAATTCGCCCACTTCGTCCAGGAACAGTGTGCCGCCGTGGGCCACCTCGGCCAGCCCGCGCCGGGCCGCCCGCGCGTCGGTGAAGGCGCCGCGCTCGGAGCCGAATAGCTCGCTCTCGATGGTGGTGGCAGGCAGGGCGGCGCAGTTTACGTGCACGAAGGGCGCGTCTTCACCGAAGGTCAGCGCGTGCAGGTGGCGCGCCAGCACTTCCTTGCCCGTGCCGGTTTCACCCAAAAACAGAACCGGGCTTTTCGGGCTGCCCGCGATCCGTTGCAGCATCTCGATTACGCGGCCGAAGCACTTCGATTGCCAAGGCGCCAGGCGCCGCCGCCCCGACAGTTCTTGCTCGGCCTGCTGCAGCCGGTCGCGCAGGCGAACCGTGCCGACCGCCTGGCGCGCCTTCATCACCAGATCGGCCAGTTCCACCGGCTTGACCAGATAGTCCGCGGCACCGCTGCGGATGGCGTCCACCGCACCGGCGATCTCGCTGTTGGCGGTGACGATCACCACCGGCACACCAGGCAGGCCGGTGCGCAGTTCATCCAGGTAGGACAGGCCGTCACCGTCAGGCAGGCGTCGGTCCAGGATGACCAGGCCAGGCGCCTCGCGGGCCGCCTCCCTGCGCGCCTCATGCAGCGAACGCGCCAGCGTGACCGCGAAGCCCTCGCGTCGCAGAGCCGTGGCCGCCATGGCCCCGAAAGACCGATCGTCGTCGACGAGAAGAATGGTCACGCTCACGTCTGCGCTCCGCGAGGCAGCTCGATGACAAACCGAAGGCCGCGCTCTCCGTGCTCGAAGCGTAGCACGCCGCCCTGGTCCTCGACCGCCCGGCGCGCCATGGAGAGGCCCAGGCCAATGCCCTTGGACTTGGAGGTGGCGAAGGGTTCGAAGAGCCTGGCCTCGGCATCGGCCACCAGCTCTCCCGCGTTGTCCTCGACCGCGATGACGGCGGTCCGGTCGGCCATGGTCAGCTTGATGGCCACCCGCGGATCGGTCACCCGGCCCATGTCACGCGCGGCGGCAGCGGCCTCCACCGCGTTGCGGACCAGGTTGTCCACCGCGGTGGCCAGCAGCAGGGGATCGCAGGCGGCCTCAGCCGTCGCATCCACTTCGCTGGTCACCGTGACGTCGGCGGCCTCGGGCAGCGTGGCCTTCAGACCGTCCACGGTGTCGGTCAGAAGCGGCGCCAGGCGGGTGACTGCCAGCTGCGGGGA